>NZ_JAFNNR010000007.1:0-144683 GCF_026536645.1 Gilliamella sp. B3801 | reverse complement strand
GCTCACTAACCTCTTGTTCCGCCTGCTTTCGCTGACGCCGTGTCAGTGGATGCGCATTATAGAGCCTTAAAAAAATCATGCAAGCGTTTATTGCAATTTTATTTCTGTTTGTGTTTTTTTTACCCATGCCGTATTGAAAACAAACTGATCCTATACAAATTTTACAAACTTTCTTTATTATTATTTATTATGTCAGTTATGAGATGTTTGCTTTAGGTTAACTTTTTAAGATGGATTTTTCATATGCCTTTTACTTTCGCACACCCAGCAATTGTTTTACCTTTTAATAAAAAGCCTCAATTTTTTTCCATGACAGCTTTAATTATAGGTAGCATGTCCCCTGACTTTGAATATTTTCTTAGAATGAAAATAAAAAGTGATATGAGCCATACTTTATTTGGTATTGTTTATTTTGATCTGCCAATAACATTAATGGTTGCTTTTATCTTTCATTCCATTATTCGTAATGAACTAATCAAAAATTTGCCTCATTTCCTTTATAAACGATTTGCTCATTATCTTACTTTTAATTGGAATCAGTATTGCTTACATCATTGGTTTATTGTTTTGACATCAGCCGTAATAGGCATATTGTCTCATATTTGTTGGGACAGTTTTACTCACTTAACGGGTTTTGTAGTAAAACACATTCCTTTTTTACAACAGACAATTTCCTTAAAAAATATTGATATTCCTATCTACCAATTACTACAGCATGGCAGTACTTTGGTCGGAATGAGTTTAATATGCCTCTTTATTCTTAGATTACCGATCATGACTGATAAAAGGAATACGGTTAGTTTTCTATATTGGGGTTTGCTGATGATGATCGTTATAAGTGGTTTCTCTCTCTTTTTCACCAATACTATCCATACTTTTGGTCAAAATGTGGTGAACTTTATTGATGCACTATTTTTAGGATTAATATTAGCACCACTTGTCATGAGAATTATACGGCGTTTATTTTAAACACCGTAATAGAATAGTATTGTTTTAGAACGTTATGATTCTGCTTTTATTTTATTAGGTAAATCCGCCAAACTATCGATTACCCAATCGGCTTGAGCAACGACTTCTTCAGTGATTGGGTCGCCCGTTTTCACTAAAACGGTTTTTTTGACCCCAGCCCTTTTACCTGATAATAGATCTGAAAGCTTATCGCCCACCATATAGGAATTAGCAATATCAATGCCTAACTCTTTCGCTGCGGTTTGAATCATACCTGGGCTTGGTTTTCGGCATTCACAATGATCGACTAGTGGATCATGCGGACAATAATAGATACCATCTAAGTCAACACCTCTGTCTTGTAACGACCAATCCATCCATTCAGTTAAAGTATGAAATTGCTCTTCAGAAAATTTGTTTCTGGCAATTCCAGACTGATTGGTGGTAATAACTAACAAGAAACCCATTTTTTTGAGCTCTTGCATTGCCTCAATAACTCCGTCAATAAAGTGGAATTTATCAATTGTATGCACATAGTTATAATCGATGTTTATTGTACCATCACGATCTAAAAAAATAGCAGGCTTCATATTTACTCATTTTCCTTTTAATTAGGTATTTATCCTAATTTGCATAATATATTATTGATTGACTTAGATGTCTAGACGTCTTAATATTCAACTATTCGCATTTTGCTTTTATATATTATGATACAATTACAACATATTTCGAAAACTTTTGAACATAATAATACGTTAATCCACGCATTAAAGGATATTACTATTAATGTACCCAAAGGTAAAATTTATGGGGTTATCGGTAAATCAGGCGCTGGAAAAAGTACATTGATTCGCTGTGTCAATCTGTTAGAAAAGCCAACAAGTGGTAAAATTTTTTTAGATAATCAAGAGATAACTAATCTATCTAATCGACAATTAATTCCTGTTCGTCGAAAAATCAGCATGATTTTTCAACATTTTAATCTTCTCTCATCACGTACCGTATTTGATAATATTGCTTTTCCTCTTGAACTTAATCGGACACCCAAAGCTAAGATTAAGCAAAAAGTCGATGAACTAATCGCGTTAGTTGGTTTGACTGAAAAAGCAAATGTCTATCCAGCCAATTTATCTGGCGGACAAAAGCAACGTGTTGCTATCGCACGAGCCTTGGCAAGTGACCCTAAAGTATTATTGTGTGATGAAGCAACCAGTGCCCTTGATCCAGAAACAACGCGTTCGATTTTAACTTTATTAAAAGAAATCAACCAGAAACTTGAATTAACAATCTTATTAATTACCCATGAAATGGATGTCGTTAAACAGATTTGCGATCAAGTTGCCGTTATTAGCAATGGAGAGTTAATTGAACAATCATCAGTAGGTGAAATGTTTTCCCATGCTAAAACCGATATTGCCCGTCAATTTATTCAATCTACTTTACATTTAAACATTCCTGATGACTATTTAACTAAGCTATCAAAAAAGTATAGAGAAGGACTTAATCCCCTAGTACGCCTAGAGTTTTCAGGTGTTTCGGTTGATTTACCGCTGTTATCGCAAATTGCTCAACAATTCAATATCGAAAGCAATATTATTAGCGCTCAGATGGATTACGCCGGTGGCGTTAAATTTGGTTTAATGCTAGCGGAAATGAAGGGAGAGACGAAAAGTATTGAATCCGCAATTGAATTTTTAGAAAAAAATAACACCAACGTAGAGGTGCTTGGTTATGTTTAGTTTTATTCCTTCTTTTAAACCTTTCGAAACCTTATTTCGATATTTAGCACACTACAATTTTTGGGGTGATTTTGTCGCTTTTTGCTCTTCTTTTAATGGTTTTAATGAAGCCATGTTATTTAAAATGGCACAAGCAACGGATGAAACACTTTATATGGTTATCTTATCTGGATTTTGGGGAACCGTTATTGGATTACCGATTGGTATACTACTTTATACCACTCGTAAAGGACAAATTTTAGATTGTTATATCGCTAATAGTGTTATTTCATTTATAACGAATATATTTCGTTCAATACCTTTTATTATATTGATTGTTTGGATTATTCCTTTTACAACTTTCTTAATGGGAACGTTTATTGGTAAACAAGCTGCTGTTGTGCCACTAAGTATAGGTGTTTCACCATTAATCGCTCGCATGATTGAAAATGCATTATTAGATGTTCCAAAAGGTTTGATTGAAGCAGCTCGCTCAATGGGTGCAACGCCATTTCAAATCATTTATAAAGTCTTATTACCTGAATCCTTACCGGTCATTGTTAATAGTATGACGATTACTTTAATTACGCTAACGGGTTATATTGCCATGGCAGGCGCTGTTGGTGCAGGTGGTCTTGGTCAATTGGCAATTCAATATGGTTACAATGGATACAAGCCTGCTATAATGAATACAGTTTTAGTTATCTTAATCATTATTGTATTTATTATTCAGTTTATAGGAAATGCCATTGTAAAACGCGTAACTCATCATTAAATTTGGAGAAACTTATGTCAATTAAACAGCTAGCATTAATTACCACCTTAGTCAGTGCCTTTTTTTTAACGGGTTGTGATAATAGTAAACAAACAGTATCAGAAAATAACAATTCAAATCAATCAGATAATATGACGACACTTAAAGTCGGCGTTATTTCAGGGCCAGAACAAGAAGTAGCCGAAGTGGTGAAACAACAAGCTAAGGATCTTTATCATTTAGATGTTGAGTTGGTTATTTTCAATGATTATGTCACCCCTAATCAAGCATTAAATGATGGATTAATTGACGTTAATGCCTTCCAACATAAACCTTATTTAGATGAGCAAATGAAAGAGCGTGGTTATAAATTAGCTGTGGTTGGTAATTCATTTGTTTACCCGATTGCAAGTTATTCTCATAAACTTAAACCTATCGACAATTCTACGCCAACGGGTGAAGGCGTAAAAGTAACATCTCCGCGTGGCGAAACTTTCTTTATTCCAGCTAACTCAACCATTGCGATTCCAAATGATCCAACTAATTTAGGTCGTGCACTACTGTTATTACAACATGAAGGATTAATTACCGTTGATAAATCAAAAGGTTTATTACCGACAGTTTTAGATATCACCAGTAATCCTAATAATTATAAGATTATTGAGCTTGAAGCGCCTATGTTGCCACGCTCTTTAGACGATGCACAAGTTGACCTTGCTATTATCAATAATGCATTTGCCGGACAAGCAAATTTAACGCCAAGTAAAGATGGCATTTTTGTTGAAGATAAAGAATCCCCTTACGTTAATATTATTGTTGCCCGTGAAGCTGATAAAGATAACGAGAATATCAAAAATTTTGTGAAAGCTTACCAAACTGATGCTGTAGCGCAAAAGGCAGATCAAATTTTTAATGGTGGTGCTATTCGTGGTTGGTAATAACTTACCAAAAACATTAATAAATCAAAATTCCGCCGATTTAAGGTCGGCGGAAACAATTAAAGACAAAATAGATAGAGTTATTGAGTGATATACTGCAGACCATACATTAACTCAGTAGAGCATAGTTAAGATCATGACCTGGCATATAGACCCCATTGGTATTATACATTCCCCTTATAGCGAAAAATTTGCTGTACCCAGACAACCAAATTTAGTTACTGCCGGATATGGAGAACTTCATTTATTGGCGCCTTATAATGATCCTAATAGCGTTAAAGGATTAGAACAGTTTTCACATTTATGGTTGCTATTTCAATTCCACCATATAGATCAGAACAAGTGGCGCTTAACTGTTCGTCCTCCTCGTTTAGGTGGAAATAAAACGTTAGGCGTATTTGCAACTCGTTCCCCATTTAGACCCAATCATATCGGGCTTTCAGCAGTAGAATTAAAAGACATAGTCATTAAAAATAAACAAGTTATTTTAAAATTAGGAAGTTTAGATTTAGTTGATGGCACACCTATTATCGATATAAAACCCTATCTGCCTTATTGTGATAGTTATCCAGATGCCAATGCAGGCTATGCACAAACGTCTCCAGAAAAAAAATTACACGTCGTGTTTTCAGATGAAGCTCAACTTTTTTTAGCATCGCAAAAACAGAATTATCCAGAGTTAGCAGATTTAATTGCTCAAGTCATTTCACAAGATCCTAGACCTGCTTATAAACAAAATAACATCGCTGAACAAACATATGGATTAACGCTATACCATTTTAACATAAAATGGAAAATCAAAAATGAATGCGCAATGGTCGGCGATATCGAGGTTATCTAAAAAAATTTACTTAACTGAAAAGTAAATAATTTTCTTTTTCCAATAGGATAAAATAGTTTTGTAAATGTTCTTAACAAAATTATGGCAAAAAATTAATAAAAAAGGTTGGTGTATTTATACGATTCTGATACATTATGTACGGGTTTAATTCCCTATATTTCACTTTGCCACTAAAATTAGTTAATAATCTTAGTGGTATTTTTATGCCTAAAAATCAATGGATATTTGTTTTGTGTTTGCTTCGCATTTCAGTGATATCTATCTCATCAAATATATAATGTTTACCACAATAATCACAAAGGATATCAATCTTTCCACCATCCTCTTTGAGGATTTCATCAATTTCATTTTGCGGTATTGTTGCTAGACTATCCTCAAAACGTTGCCGAGAACAACCACATTTAAATGTAACATTCTCAGTTTCAAACAATCGAACTTGTTCTTGATTATAAAGGCGATATAAAATTTCATCACTGGTGAGTTTAAATAATTCATCGTTCGTGATTGTTTCGGTTAAAGCGCATAGATGATCAAAAGACTCTTCAGTATTTTCATTAGCTGGTAACACTTGCAATAATATGCCGGCAGCCATTGGTTTATTATTGTAAACACCTGTTTTAACGAATAATCTAGTTGGCAACTGTTCAGACTGCATGAAGTAATTTTCAATACATCCTATTAGCGTCTCTTTTTCAAGTCCGACAATACCTTGATAGCGTTCTCCATTTTTGGGCGTAATGGTAATTACAATATAGCCATTACCCACCATATCTTTCAATGACGCATTATCAGCAATATCTCCATTAACTCGAGCAACCCCACGTAATTGTAGAAGATGATTGCCATTAACAACCGCTAAACGCAGAGGACCATCACCTTGTAATTGAACCGCAATATCGCCTTCAAATTTTAAGGTTGCGGTTAATAAACTCGTCGCAACCAGTAATTCACCCAATAAATTTTGTACTGCTATAGGATAATTATGGTTATCTAAAATTGCTTGGTAAGTTTGTTCTAAACGAGTTATTTCACCACGAACAGGGTGATTATCAAAGATAAATCGATTTAAAGTATCCATATCAATTATTGTCGCCTTGTTGTCTATCATATTTAAATTTTATTAAGTTACGCCGCTCTTTTTTATCCGGCTTTCTATCAGGATGTGGCATGGTTAATGCATTAAGCTTACGTGCTTCAGCTATTTTTTCGCGTTTATCAATGCTCTCTTGTGTTTCTTGATAAAGTAATTGAGCTTCTTGCGCTGATCTCCGTTGTCCATTAATCGCCAGAATTTTAATTGTTTTTTGATCTGAACCTTGACGAAGAGTCAAAATTGCACCGACTTCCACCAATTTACTCGGTTTAGTTCGTTGACCATTATAGTGGACTTTTCCCCCCTCAACCATTTCACGAGCAAGTGAACGCGTTTTATAAAATCGGGCAGCCCACAACCATTTATCTAGTCTGATTTGATCCATTTCACTCTCATATTAATTAATCAAAAACGTCATTTAAACACGAACAGGAGTTTTAGCATTTTAATAATATATAAGGCTAACTAAACCAATATCAATTGTCTGATTGAAGAAAATGATTGATCGCATTGACTTGTATTGTGCCAGCTAAACTAAATGGTGCAATTTTACCAACTAAATTAGCGGTATAATTAGTTGACTCAGGATCGTAATTAACTAATTTCCAATCTTTTAATAAAGAACTTGGGATATTAGCAGCACTTAATTGAAAAGAGGTAAATTCTGTTTGATTAGCATTAAGCTTTGCTTTTATTTCAACAACACCCTTGTTAATTAAACTACTAAAGTTTAATAATGCATGCTGTTGTGAATCATATTTTAAGGTCAAATCTGGATAATTAATCTCAATTCCATTAATAGATCCTCTTTCAGCTTTAAAAAATAGGTTTCCGGCATCAAATCCTAAATATTTATCTTTGACTATAACAATATCTGAGCCCAGTGCTTCAAAATTAGTAAAAGCAAATGGATAGTTAGCATCAACATTAATTAATAGACTTGGTAAAATCGATAATTGAGTAATTTCAATCCGACTAAATTGTGTTGGTAATACTAATTGCTCTAAATGTTGAGGTAATTGATAAATGACACTAGCTATCGTGACTTGTTCTAACTGTAAAGTATTATCATGCCAGCTACCTGTAAGATTTACATTACCTTTATTCCAAGTGGCTATCGCTTTTTCAATTTCAATATTATTATCATTAAGATTGAGTTGAAGTAATACTGAGGAAAATAGATTATCGAACCATACAACGTTATCGGCATTGAAAACAAGAGAGCTTTCATCAAAATACCATCCATTATCAAAACGAATATTTTTGACTTCAAGATTCCCTTTTTCAACGAGAAAAGAGGGTAGCTGTATACTACTTTCAAATATCGACAATTGTCGTAAAGAGAATTTCGGTAAATAGGAAATATATTTTTCCCAAAAATCGTCTGTTTGAGATTGTAGATGAATATTGCTTAATTTAAATTGTTCAATATCCCAACTTTTATCAGCTAATATCTTTAACTTACTTACAAAAAATCCATTTTCAATATTCCCACCTAAATTGGTTAAGTAGGTAATATTATCACGGTGAAATCCTTGAACGATTACTGATTTTATAGCAACCTCATTGATCAATACTTCGTTAGAAGTGAAATCAAACTGGGCATTATTTAAACTTGATGAAGAATAAGATTTAATTCCGCCATTTACCTGTTTAAATAGAATTTTATCTTCATTATTATTTATTGAAACAGTAATGGTAGAATTAATGAATTTTAACGTATCAGTCGAAAAATCATAATGTTTAATTTTGCTATCAACCAATATTCCATCAATCACAGTAACATAGCTAAAATGATTGAATTGCCACAGTTCATGTTTATCTAACCCTATAACCATTTTAGGAATATTAGCTATCTGTTGTTGAGCATCGCTGATGACAACATCATCCAAGACAACTTCATAAACATTTGAAAAAGAATGGTGAACATGCCCAATTGAGATAGTATAGGGACTTAATTTTGATAATTGCTCACTTACAAATTTTGCCCCAAACGCCGTCTGTACTACAAAATAAGAGAGTAACACTAACAACCAAGCAATTGCTAAAAGAGTAAGTAAGTAGAATCGTATCCGTCGCATAAATGAATAAAATTGTTATAATAAGCCGTTCACAATGACATTACGATAAACGATTTTAAATGAAATAGCATCTTATTTTAGTATAAATGATTTGTCGTTAAGTCAGTTTTACAGTTAATATATAGAAATACACAATCATATCTTTGAAATACCAAATGGAATCGATCACTCTTCCTTTATTTAAAGTAAGATGAGGGATTGTTTTTATTTAATTTAAATAAAGCGGGAGACACACAAATGAAACAAATCCCAATGACAGTAAAGGGAGCTGAATTATTACGTGCTGAACTTGAAGAGCTAAAAAATGTCAAAAGACCTCAAATTACAGCAGCGATAGCCGAAGCGAGAGCACACGGTGATTTAAAAGAAAATGCAGAGTATCATGCAGCAAGAGAACAACAAGGTTTTTGTGAAGGTCGTATTCAAGAAATTGAAGGAAAGTTATCACAAGCACAAATTATAGACATTACCAAAGTCAAAAACACTGGCAGAATTATTTTTGGTGCCACCGTCACTGTTATCAATGTGGATACTGATGAAGAAACCACTTATCGAATTGTAGGTGATGATGAAGCTGACTATCGACAAAATCTCATTTCGGTTAATTCCCCTATTGCCAGAGGATTAATTGGTAAAGAAGATGGCGACACAGTACAAATCAAAACGCCTGGCGGCGATGTAGAGTTTGATATTGTTAAAGTAGAATATATTTAAAAGGTGAATTCTACTTGGTCATTTGATAATGATAAACAGGGCGAATACCCTGTTTATTAATCGTATTATTTAGGTAAAGTGATTTTTTTCTCTTCACTTGGTCTAAAAATGGTAAAAATAGAACCAACTTGTTGTACTGCAAAGGCATGCGTTTCACGTATGATAGCCTCACAAATAAGCTTTTTTGTCTCTCTATCTTCAGCAGACACCTTGATCTTAATTAACTCATGAAAGTTTAACGCATTTTCAATCTCTGCAAGCACACCTTCAGTAAACCCATTAGCGCCGATCATGACAATCGGTTTTAAATGATGAGCTTCACCTTTTAAATACTGTTTTTGTTTATTTGATAAATTCATTATTTTTTTATCACATTAAGTTGCAATTTTGTTATTCTACCCTTATATATATTTGTAATCAATTGAAGTGAACTCTTTACTATAAGGATTTATTCCCTGTGAGTAACAAAAAACGCTCAGCAAGCTCGACTCGTTGGCTTAATGAACATTTTAATGATCGCTTTGTGCAACAAGCACAAAAAAAAGGTTTACGATCGCGAGCATGGTTCAAATTAGAAGAAATTCAAAAAAGTGACAAATTATTTAAACCCGGCATAACCGTTGTTGATCTAGGCGCAGCGCCTGGTGGATGGTCACAATATGTGGCGTCTGTTATTGGTAGCAAAGGACGAATTATCGCTTGCGATTTATTACCGATGGATCCGATTGTCGGTGTTGATTTTCTACAAGGTGATTTCCGAGACGAAGCCGTGCTTAAAGCATTACTTGACCGTGTTGGTAAAGAAAAAGTACAAGTCGTCATGTCAGATATGGCTCCTAACATGAGTGGTCAACCTGCTGTTGATATTCCCAGAGCAATGTATTTAGTTGAACTTGCTTTAGATATGTGTCGAGATGTCCTTGCCCCAAATGGCAATTTTATTGTCAAAGTATTTCAAGGTGAGGGATTTGAAGATTATTTAAAACAAGTTAGATCGATGTTTAAAACTGTCAAAATTCGCAAACCTGAAGCATCCAGATCGCGATCGAGAGAAGTTTATATCGTTGCAATGGGTATGAAGTAGCCAGTAGCACAATTTTGTAGTACCATTACTTCCTAATTTTAGTCGTAACTGTTAATTTTTATGAGAGGTTTTTCTTTTGAACGACATGGTAAAGAATTTACTGATCTGGGGAATTATTGCCGTAGTATTGATAGCTGTATTTAATCAATTCAGCTCAATATCAAATAGCGGTCCTCAAATCAATTATACTCAATTTAATTCCGATATCACCAGTGGTAAAATCCAAGAAGTGCATATTAATGGACGCGAAATTATTGCCACGACAAAAGATAATCGTAACTATGTAACTTACATCCCTTATTTTGATGAAAAATTAATGGATGACTTAGTTTTAAATAAAGTTGCCGTTTATGGTAGTCCAGATGAAAAACCAAGTTTGTTAGCAAGTATTTTAATCTCTTGGTTCCCCATTATTTTATTAATCGGATTTTGGATCTTTGTCATGCGTCAAATGCAAGGCGGTGGTAAAGGCGGACCAATGTCGGTGGGTAAAAGTAAAGCTCGGATGTTAGCGCCAGATCAAGTAAAAACTAAATTTACCGATGTCGCAGGCAGTGAAGAAGCCAAGCAAGAAGTAACAGAAGTAGTCGATTTTTTACGTGATCCGGGGAAATACCAAAAATTAGGTGGACGCATACCAAAAGGTATTTTGATGGTTGGACCACCGGGTACCGGTAAAACATTATTAGCTAGAGCGATTGCCGGTGAAGCCAATGTGCCTTTCTTTAGTATTTCAGGCTCCGACTTTGTTGAAATGTTTGTTGGTGTTGGCGCATCACGTGTACGTGATCTCTTTGAACAAGCCCGTAAACATTCACCTTGTATTATCTTTATTGATGAAATTGATGCTGTTGGTCGCAAACGTGGAGCGGGTTCAATGGGCGGTCATGACGAACGCGAACAAACCCTAAACCAAATGTTAGTTGAAATGGATGGTTTTGAAGCTAACAGTGGCATTATTATGATTGCAGCAACAAACCGTGCTGATATTCTCGATCCTGCATTACTTCGTCCAGGTCGTTTTGACCGTCAAGTTCAAATTGATTTACCTGACTTAAAAAGTCGTGAGCAAATTCTGGCAGTACATGTACGTAAAGTGCCTTTAGGGTCTGATGTTAATCTAGCAGTATTAGCCCGCGGAACACCAAATTATTCGGGTGCTCAATTAGCTAATTTAGTTAACGAAGCAGCGCTATTTGCCGCTCGCCGTAATAAACGTTTAGTCACGATGGATGAGTTTGAAGAAGCCAAAGATAAAATCGATATGGGTACTCAACGTCGTTCATTATCCATGACAAAAGAGCAATTAACCAATACGGCTTATCATGAAGCGGGACACGCAATTGTGGGTTATTTAATGCCAGATCATGATCCGCTCCATAAAGTCACGATTATTCCTCGTGGAGGGGCGTTAGGTGTCGCCTTCTTCTTACCGGAAGGTGATCAAATTAGTCAAACTCGTACTCAGTTAGAATCAAAAATTTCAACAGCTTATGCAGGACGAATTGCCGAAGGCTTAATTTATGGCGAAGATAAAATTACCTCTGGTGCTTCAAGTGATATACGATACGCTTCAAATGTAGCCAGAGCAATGGTGACACAATGGGGCTTCTCAGATCGTTTACCACCTGCATTGTTTGAATATGAAGAGTCTTCTTATGGAGTCATGAAGAAAATATCTGATGGTACAGCTAAAATTATTGATGAAGAAGTTGATGCAATCCTTCAACGAAACTATCAACGAGCTAAAACAACACTAACTGAAAATATTGATATTCTTCATGCAATGAAAGATGCTTTACTTAAATATGAAACAATTGATAAAAAACAGATTGATGAACTGATGAATCGCCAGCCAGTCACGCCACCAGAGGGTTGGACAGCCAGTGATGAAAAAGCAGCACAGGAAGTTCCGAATGAAGGTCGTGATACACCACCTGAATCGGATAATTAATCTGTTTTAATTTTTATAACGCGCTACGGCGCGTTTTTTATCGGATAATTCAGATAAATCTAAAATACAAACAGGTAACAAGCTTAAATGATTTTGCTATTGTTTAGCTTATAACTAGTTTAACGATAGCAAAATTGAGTAGCAGATGACTTAAATAAGGCATAATCATGGAAATTCGTTTCAACAATCAAATTATGGATCTCTCTTTTCCTCAAGTAATGGGTATCGTAAACATGACGCCGGATTCGTTTTCTGATGGCGGTAATTATAACAATCTTGATGATGCCATGCGTCGAGTTGATAATATGATACAAGCAGGCGCAACATTTATTGATATAGGCGGCGAATCAACACGCCCTGGTGCAGCCATTGTATCAGTTGAAGAAGAGCTCGATAGAGTGGTGCCTTTAGTTGAAAAAGTGGCTCGCTATTTTGATGTTTGGATTTCTGTTGATACCTCTAAACCCCAAGTTATGACAGAGTCAGCAAAAGCAGGAGCCCACTTAATTAATGATATACGAGCATTAACAGAGTCTGGTGCAGTCGAAGCCGCAGCCCAAACAGGATTACCAGTTTGCATTATGCATATGCAAGGCGATCCTCAAACTATGCAAAATGCACCACATTATCAGCAAGACATCTATCAAGAAGTCGATCAATTTTTTGCCCAACATATCAATCGTTGCATCAATGCAGGGATTGAGCGAGAAAAAATTATTCTTGATCCGGGTTTTGGCTTTGGTAAAACATTAGCACACAATTATCGATTACTAGCAACACTTGAAAAATTTCATCACTTTCATTTACCGCTATTAGTTGGTATGTCTCGAAAATCCATGATTGGACAAGTATTAAATGTTCCGCCTAAAGAACGTATGTTAGGTAGTGTTTCTTGTGCAGTAATTGCAGCGATGAAAGGTGCACAGATTATTCGAGTTCATGATGTAAAAGAAACCTTTGATGCACTGCGAATTGTGCAAGCCACTTTAGCTGAACAGGAATAAACGGGATTTAACTTCAACAAAATGAGCTGTTATTTTGTTAAAAAGGGAATTTTTAGACAAATAAGATAAAAATCCCTTTTTGTTTTATTCTTAAGAATTTTCAACTTTTGGTATTACTGTTTCTAATAATCATTAAACAATAACAACACTTAAAAACATCACTAAACCGACATAATTATTATTTTGAAAAGCTTTGAAGCATCGAGTTCTATCACGATCGTTTATCAACCATTGTTGATAAAGAAACAGTAACGACATGATCGATATTCCACTATAATAAATAAAAGACAAATGATTACTAAGACCAATAATTATCAAGCAAATCACCGTTATTATCTGTAAAATGCCAATTATCAATTTATCATAGTGCCCAAACAAAACAGCCGTTGATTTAATGCCAATTTTGATATCATCATTGCGATCAACCATGGCATATTCCGTATCATAAGCAACTGTCCAACAAATATTTGCCAAACACAATAACCAACAGGTTAACGGGAACTGTTCAATTGTGGCCGCATAGACCATTGGAATGCTCCAACTAAATGCAATCCCTAATACTATTTGCGGAAAGTAGGTATAACGCTTCATAAACGGGTAAATCATTGCAGTTAACAATGCACAGCCAGCAATCATCCACGACAAAGTATTTAAAAAGAATAATAAACAAGCAGCCATTAACAACAATATCAATAATGTCCATAAAGCATTCTTTGCGGTTAATACGCCTTGCGCTAACGGACGGTGTTGGGTTCGCTCCACATGCGCATCAAAATGGCGATCAGCATAATCATTTACCACACACCCTGCCGCTCGCATCACAACAACACCCAGTACAAAGATAACAACAAGTTCAACGGGCGGATGAGGATTTGCAAGCCAAATTGCCGTTATAGTTGGCCAAAGCAATAGCAAGATTCCAATTGGTTTATCTAACCGCATAAGTTGTAAATAAGCTAACATATCTGATTTCTATCTTATATAACAATAGGGGAATTATACCTTTTCCTTCAAAAACTGTAACGCTCTCAATAATTGAGTCAAATTAATTGCTACAATTAACAAGCAGGCTCATTGAAGCATCTCTAAATATTGTTCTGCAATAACGGCAAGAGCAGCATAAAACGGACTAATTTGATTATGTTTTAATTGGTTTAAATAGTAAGCAGACCACGTAAATAGATGTTCATTTAATAATTGTTTTGCTGTTTGTGGCTGATTTTTTTCCAGCAGTAATGCAAATGCCATTAACATTAATCCAAACTGATCTTCAGGCTCATTCATACCAGTAGACAACATTAACCCTTGTTGCTGTAAAAATTCACGATAACGTTCTTGTGATTCCCCCATTAATAACTTTTCTTGATCCAAATAGACCGATCCCCAAGGGGGTGCAAGCATTTCACCTTGTCCTTCAAATAACAGTGAAAATTGATAATCAAGATCTTGATGGGATAATTCTGCCGCTAGTCTTTGACATTGCTGACAAATTAATTTGGGATTTTGCCAATTAGCCAGCTGATCGATATGGAGTAAAGCCTCAATCAACGGTTTGATGGTTTCACTTCGAGGAGAATAGTAAAAAAATGCCCCAATGATTTTTGCTAAGGTGACGGTAGCTAGATTATCCAATCTTATCTCTCTTATTCATTATAAAATGACTTAATTTGCTATGAGTAATTAGCTTCAATGATTATAGCGGTATTGTCCATAAATTATAAAAGGCAATACGTCCACAAACCTCACCCAAAAAAGTACAAGCAAAGGCTGTAGTACAAAGTATCGTCATATGTTTTGTTCGCCAACAACTAAAAATAATCAACATTAGCGCAACAATTAATAAAATACACTTGATTATCATCCAACTCAATTGCGCATTAGCTAGCGCCGGACTGATTGAAGTCATTAAATTAAAATAAGGTACCTTTGATAGCACAATTAATAAAACGCCAATAATAAAAGCACCTATTCCTAATCGATATAGCCCAACCCTAGCACTAGCAATACCACCTAATGCCAGCATCGTTAGATACATTTGAATCGGTGTATAAACAGTATCCCACGTTTTCACTGTGGGTAATCTATACGTTAAAACAATCGTCCAAACAAACACTAAACTTAGTATCATCAACACGATCGCTAATAGTTGATTTATATAAGGGATGCGATTTATCTTTAAACAAAGCGGCTTAATCATATCAAGTTTTTCACTATTGGGATTAAGAGCAAAATAATTGAGTAACAAGGATACAAGCGTAACTCCAAACAATACACTAAAGGTAAAAATTTCATTACTCATTGGCGAACGACCGATACCCAAAATCACATTGAAGGCACGCATAGGATGCCCCAAATGGAATGAGGCAATAAGCATACCAAGAGCCATAAAAAGCAGTGCTAACCCATTAATTTTTTGTCTAATAACTTGTTTAGCTTGTGAATGATTGATGAAACAAGACAAGCTACTCAGCAATACCATTCCCGCAGATAATTGCCCCAATACCGTAAAAAAAACGAGTGGTAATTCATGCATATTAAATCTCCTCTGGATTGAGCACTTTACCCAATGTATCACCCGAACTCTTAGCTTGTGCATGGGGTTTAATCACAATATTGGGTTTAGTTAGCTCAGCATTAGGCAAAGGAGCAATATTACGTTCATTACCATAACGTTCACGTAATTTGCCTATCTCGTCAAAATCTAAAGCATGTTGCGGACAAGATTCGACACAGACGGGCTTTAATCCTTCGGCGACACGTTCATAACAGCCATCGCATTTTGACATGACACGCTTTTGATGATCATACTGTGGTGCACCATAAGGACAACGCATTTCACAATACCGACACCCGATACACACATCTTGATTGACAACCACTAAGCCATCTTGCTTGCGTTTGTGCATTGCCCCCGTAGGGCAGCCTTGTACGCAAGTCGGCTCATCACAATGGTTACAGGCGATCGACAAATAATAAGTAAATGTATCATTCTGCCAAATTCCAGCTACTTGCTGCCATGTGCCACCACCATATTCATAGACTCGGCGAAAATGCACCCCAAGCGCATTATCTTTCTCGTCTTTACAGCTGACTTGGCAGGTTTTACATCCGGTACATTTGGAAGAATCAATAAAGAATCCATATTGCATTTTCATCATCTCCCTGTGACTTATGATGCCGAAGACATACCGGATATTGGTTTGATATCAACCAAATTGGTATGTTGTGAATTTGATTTTGCCAATACCGAAGGACGCAATGAAGTTAATCGATTGACACACCCCCCAATATCGATACCCACTGCATTGGTTTTTGCCCATAACCCTTGTGGAATGGCAATCACCCCGGGTAATATACGTGGCGTTACTTTTGCAGGTATATATAATCGACCGCGATCGTTAAAAACTTCGACTAATTGACCATGCTTTATGTGTCTCTGCTGAGCATCAATAGGATTGATCCACAGACTACTGGCAACAGCCTCACGCAATTGAGGGAGATTGCTATAAGACGAGTGGCAATGTCCTTTAATATGAAATCCAATTAACTGTAACGGGTATTTTTCTTGTTTCAGCTTATCTTCACTTCCTTCAATTGCAGGTAAATAAGCTGGAATAGGATAAAGTTTATCGTCCTGCTCAAATTCCCATTCACGCGCAATTTTCGCTAAGGCTTCAGAATAAATTTCAATTTTGCCCGATGGGGTATTTAACGGATGATTAACGGGATCATCGCGAAATGCCTTTAAAGCAATGTGATTATCACTATCGGCTAATTTACGATCAATAACCCCCATACCGTCTGTTTCGGCAAAAGACGGTAAATCAGGATTTTGTTTGCGCATTCTTTCATAACTATACGCTATCCACTCCTCTTGTGTTCGTCCTTCCGTAAATTTATCTTTAACGCCCATTTTTTCAGACAATTCGGTTAGCACATCATAAGCCGGACGATTTTCCCAAAGTGGCTTAATGGCTTGTTGCATACGAATCACATAGTGATAAGCGCCCGATGCATAGGAATTATTGATTAAATCACGACTTTCCACTGACGACACATCAGGTAATAACAAATCGGCATACCTTGCTGAAGCGGTCATATGCGTATCCCAAACCAAGATAAATTCGCATTTCGACTCATCTTGTAAAATCTGATGGGTTCGATTGAGATCGGCATGCTGATTACCAATTACATTACTGGCATAGCTCCAGATAAACTTGATACCAACATCCAATTTATCTTTACCCAGTATATAAGCATTTTTAGCTGTCATGTTCTGCGGTTCTTCAATCGCTTTTGTCCATAAAAAAAATGGAATACTGGTTTTAATCGGATTTAACAGATTCAGACCAGGAACCGGATAAGTCACGCTGCCGCCCCAAGTTCCGATATTAGTACCTTGTTTACCAAACTGACCCGTGATAATTGGCAGTATCATAATCGCTCGGGTAGTATGCTCACCATTTTGCCAACGCTGAGCCCCCCAACCTTGAGAAATCCATGCCGCTTTAGCATTGACAATATCTAATGCAAGCTGACGAATTTGTTTAGCTGGAATACCGGTTTTTTTAGCTGCCCATTCAGGGGTTTTAGGCGTTCTGTCATCACCTAATCCAAGAATATAAGATTTAAAATCACTAAAAGGCGGTGCACTGTCGGGTAATGAGTCAGCATTCCAGCCCACACAATATTGATTAAGCATTGCATCATCAATTCTATCTTCTTCTAGTAAAGCATAACCGATTGCAGCAACTAAAGCGGCATCCGTTCCAGGAATAATTGGAATCCACTCAGCATTGTAACCCACAACACTTTCACTACGCCTTGGATCAATAATAATCACCCTTGCTTTACTTTGTGATAATGCATTGAATAGCTCGGTCACCTGCCCTCCACCCGACATTCTGGTTTCAGCAATATTTTGTCCAAACATTACCACTAGATCAGAGTGTTTAATTTGGTCTATTAACGACTCTTTTGCATTGCCATAAATATAAGGTTGAATAGCGGTTATTTGACCACTTGAATAATCACCATGATAATTAAGGTAACCACCAATCGTACTCAAGAATCGCTTACAAGCACTACGCCCAGAAATATTTGCACCTGTAGTACCTGTACCATATTGATAATAAATAGACTCGTTGCCATATTGATTAATGGTATACTTGAGTTTATTTGCCAATAAAGCGATTGCTTCATTCCATGAAATACGTTTGAATTTACCTTCACCACGCTTACCAACTCGCACCATAGGATATTTTAAACGCTCAGGATCGTAAGTTCGCCAACGTACCGCTCTTCCTCGCAAGCAAGGACGAATTTGATGCAGACCAAAGACAGGATCATTAATGCCGTCTTCCGAAGAAATTTTAGTAATAATATCATTCTTCACATGGACTTTTAGAGGACAGCGACTACCACAGTTAACTAAACAAGCACTATAGACGATTTTTTCCCCATTATCCGAACTGGCAAGACTATCATTGTCATTAACATTAGGTTCTGCGTACACAAATGGGGATTGAATGGTATTGGCTAATGCCGCAACGCTCCCAATTGCTAACGATTTTTGTAAAAAATCTCGTCGGGTTATCTTATTATCTGACTTGCTCATTTTGTTCCCTTATGTCTATTTGGGATTTATTTATCATAATACTTTAGATGGGCTGATAAAATAGAAAACGGCATAAACCGTCTTTAACTATCAATAAATTAAGGTAATAACAATTATTCTCAATACATACTTGGTAAAAATACTGAATTTGCTTTTCATTATAAATTTAATTTCATGCATCTTAAAGAAAGATTGGTATAATAAGGTCATTTATTCGAATAAATAGAAAAACTATGTCACAATCTACTTATAACGCTGTTGATATTGAAGTCTTAAAAGGGCTCGATCCTGTTCGTCATCGTCCAGGCATGTATACCGACACGGCTCGCCCAAATCATTTAGGGCAAGAGGTTATCGATAATAGTGTCGATGAAGCAATAGCCGGTCACGCTCGTCAAGTTAAAGTCACGCTTTATGAAGATAATTCATTAGAAGTTATTGATGATGGGCGAGGTATGCCTGTTGATATTCATCCCGAAGAGGGAGTACCGGCTATTGAATTATTACTTTGCCGTTTACACGCTGGCGGTAAATTTTCTAATAAAAATTATCAATTCTCTGGTGGACTTCATGGTGTGGGTATCTCAGTTGTTAATGCGCTATCTAAACGGGTAGAAGTGACCGTTAACCGAGATGGTCAAGTTTACCAAATTGCGTTTGAAAATGGCGAAAAAGTCGAAGATCTTCATGTAACTGGTACGTGTGGACGTCGTAACACGGGCACAAAAGTTCACTTTTGGCCAGACGAAAAATATTTTGATTCACCAAGATTTTCAGTACCCCGTTTATCTCATCTACTCAAAGCAAAAGCGGTACTTTGTCCTGGTCTTGAAATTATCTTTAAAGATAAAATTAATAACACCGAACAACGCTGGTGTTATCAAGATGGCTTAAAAGATTACTTAATGGAATCCGTCAGTGGTTACTCACTACTACCGGAAGAGCCATTTACCGGCAGCCATACCGGTGATACAGAAGCCGTTGAATGGGCACTCTTGTGGATGCCGGAAGGTGGCGAACTGTTAACAGAAAGCTATGTTAACTTAATTCCTACTGTGCAAGGTGGTACCCATGTCAATGGTTTACGCCAAGGGTTGCTTGATGCAATGCGTGAATTTTGTGAATTTCGTAATTTGTTACCACGTGGCATAAAATTGACGGCTGATGATATTTGGGAACGCTGTGCTTATGTGTTATCTGTAAAAATGCAAGAGCCACAATTTGCAGGACAAACCAAAGAGCGCTTATCATCCAGACAAAGTGCTGCATTTGTATCTGCCATTGTTAAAGATGCCTTTAGCTTGTGGTTAAATCAGCATGTACAAACCGCTGAATTACTAGCGGAAATGGTGATTTCCAGTGCACAACGACGACTAAGAGCTTCAAAAAAAGTTATTCGTAAAAAATTAACTAGCGGTCCGGCATTACCGGGCAAGCTTGCGGACTGTTCATCACAAGACTTAAGCCGAACTGAACTTTTTTTAGTGGAAGGCGATTCCGCAGGTGGCTCAGCTAAACAGGCTCGAGATCGGGAATATCAAGCGATAATGCCATTAAAAGGTAAAATTCTAAACACTTGGGAAGTCTCATCGGATGAAGTCCTTGGTTCTCAAGAAATCCACGATATTTCGGTCGCAATTGGTATTGATCCTGATAGTGATGATTTAAGCCAATTACGATATGGTAAAATCTGTATTTTAGCCGATGCCGATTCTGACGGTTTACATATTGCCACCCTGCTTTGTGCGCTATTTGTTCGTCACTTTCGTGCAATGGTCGAACACGGACATGTCTTTGTTGCCATGCCACCATTATATCGTATCGATCTTGGTAAAGAAGTCCATTACGCCTTAGATGAAGAAGAGAAAGAAGGAATTTTAGATCAGCTTAAACGGAAAAAAGGCAAACCGAATGTACAACGTTTTAAAGGTCTCGGTGAAATGAATCCACTGCAACTGCGTGAAACAACGATGGATCCGAATACTCGCCGTCTAGTTCAGTTATCATTAGATAATTCAGAAGAAACAATGGCGTTAATGGATATGTTACTTGCTAAAAAACGTTCGGAAGATCGCCGTGAATGGTTGCAAGAAAAAGGTGACCAAGTCCAACTTGATGTCTAACATAAAGAATGATTTAGAGGAACAACAATGAGTGAGATAACTCATGACGGAGTAGAAGTTCAGTCGCTACGTACCTTTACAGAAAGCGCTTATTTAAACTACTCTATGTATGTCATTATGGATCGTGCACTACCTTTTATTGGTGACGGTTTAAAACCAGTGCAACGCCGTATCGTTTATGCCATGTCAGAATTAGGGCTTAACGCTCAGGCTAAATTTAAAAAATCAGCACGTACTGTCGGTGACGTTTTAGGTAAATATCATCCACATGGTGATAGCGCCTGTTATGAAGCAATGGTACTGATGGCACAACCATTTTCTTACCGTTATCCATTAGTTGACGGACAAGGTAACTGGGGAGCGCCAGATGATCCAAAATCCTTTGCTGCAATGCGTTATACCGAATCACGCCTATCTAAATATGCCGAACTACTATTAGGCGAATTAGGACAAGGTACGGTCGATTACACCCCTAATTTTGACGGTACATTACAAGAACCAAAAATGTTACCGGCCAGATTACCGAATATTCTATTAAATGGTACTACGGGCATTGCTGTTGGGATGGCGACCGACATCCCACCCCATAATATTCGTGAAGTGGCCAATGCAGCGATTATGCTGGCAGATAATCCGAAAGCTACGCTAAGCGAAGTGATGGCTCACATACAAGGGCCTGACTTTCCAACTGAAGCAGAAATCATCACCCCACCACAAGATATAGAAAAAATCTATAAGACGGGACGTGGCTCAATTCGGATGCGCGCTGTATGGAAAAAAGAAGAAGGCGATATCGTTATCACTGATCTGCCACATCAAGTTTCTGGTGCGAAAATTTTAGAGCAAATTGCCTCGCAAATGCGTGCCAAAAAATTACCATTAATTGAAGATTTACGTGATGAATCTGATCATGAGAATCCAACACGACTCGTCATTGTACCTCGCTCTAATCGTGTTGACTTAGAACAGGTCATGAATCACCTGTTTGCCACAACCGATCTGGAAAAAAGCTATCGGGTCAATATGAATATGATTGGGCTAGACAATCGCCCATCCGTCAAAGGGTTAGTTGAGATTTTAACTGAATGGTTAGAATACCGTCGTAATACGGTAACCAGACGTTTAAACTACCGTTTAGACAAAGTATTAAAACGCCTTCATATTTTAGACGGTTTACTTATCGCCTTTTTGAATATCGATGAAGTCATTAATATTATTCGCTATGAAGACGATCCTAAAACAGAGTTAATGCAACGGTTTAATTTAACTGAAATCCAATCTGAAGCGATTTTAGAGTTAAAACTTCGCCATTTAGCTAAACTTGAAGAGATGCGTATCAAAGGTGAGCAAAGTGATCTCGCTAAAGAGCGTGATCAGCTGCAAGCATTACTCGGTTCGCCTAGAAAATTGAATAGTTTAATTAAAAAAGAGCTTCAACAAGACGCTGATAAATACGGGGATGAACGCCGTTCTCCAATTGTTGAACGCAGTGAAGCAAAAGCCATTACCGAACAAGAACTAATACCGTCAGAACCGGTGACCATTGTTTTATCTGAAATGGGTTGGGTAAGAGCGGCTAAAGGTCATGATATTGATCCAACTGGACTGAGTTACAAAGCTGGCGATAGTTTTAAAGCGGCCGCAAAAGGAAAAAGTAATCAACCTGTGGTATTTATTGACTCTACGGGCCGTAGCTATGCTATTGAACCCAATACATTACCTTCAGCGCGAGGACAAGGCGAACCACTTACGGGTAAATTAGCATTACCTGCTGGTGCAAGTGTTGAGCATGTTTTGATGTCAGCGAATGACAATCAAAAATTTTTACTTGCCTCAAGTGCGGGGTATGGATTTATATGTCAATTTAGTGATTTAGTCGCACGTAACCGAAATGGTAAAGCCATAATTAATCTACCGAATAATGCGAAAGTACTCACGCCTATTGAAATTTCAAATGATGAAAGCTTACTTTTATCCATTACCCAAGCAGGACGGATGCTTATTTTCCCTGTAAAAGATCTTCCTGAACTGGCAAAAGGCAAAGGAAACAAAATAATCTCATTATCCAATGCAGATGACAGCCTTGCTTATATGATTTTAATTACACCGGAAACATCCATCACCTTATATGTTGGCAAACGCAAACTTACCCTAAATCCTGTTGATTTACAAAAATTTAGGGCAGAACGTGCTCGTAAAGGTAGCGCTTTACCACGTGGACTACAAAAAATAGATCGAATTGAGGTAAACAAATAGTATGTCTTTTATTTGGGCGATTATTACAGGCTTTGTATTAAGCATTGTATTAAAATCGGGATGGGGTTATTTACTTGGATTTTTTGTTGGTCCAATGCTCTATCAAACCCTTTGTAACAAGTTAAACCAGCAAAGAACGCAAACTAATCCAACTTTATATTTAACCATTGTTTTTGAAGTACTTGGTCATCTCAGTAAAGCAAAAGGCGTGGTCACACAAGATGACATCAATCTTGCACGCCATTTTATGGATAGACTACAACTTGATAGCAACAGTCGACGACTTGCGCAAGACTCATTTAATCGAGGTAAAGCTGCGGATTACCCTCTTCGAGCTCGTTTAAAAGAGATATATATTCAATACCGCTTTCGACGTAATGTGTTAAATATTTTTTGTGAACAACTCATTCAAGCGGCACTGGTTGATGGTCATTTAGATGAAAAAGAGTCACAAATATTGTATATTGTGGCAGAAGAATTTAATATTCCTCGTCAACAAATGACCATGTATATTAAAATGATGATGGGAAGCTACCATTTTCGTCAAAATGGTTATCACCAAAATCAATACCAAGATCAGCATTACCAATATCAACAAAATCATCAACATCAGGGCTATCAAGGTCGTTCAGCACAATCAGATCTACAAAATGCATACAAAATTTTAGGTATCGAATCATCAGCCGAAATTACAGAAATAAAAAAAGCATATCGAAAACTAATGAATGAGCATCATCCCGATAAGTTAGTGTCAAAAGGCTTACCTAAAGAGATGCTTGAAGCTGCCAAAAAACGCGCTCAAGAGATTCAAGCTGCTTATGATCTCATAAAAGTATCGCGCGGATTTAAATAGAGACAACAACGATGATGCATTGGCGTTCAATTATTCGAATTGTAGGATTATTGATAACATTATTATCTGTTTTCATGTTATTACCTGCTCTAGTCGCATTAATTTATCGTGATGGCGCTGGTGCGATATTTCTTCGTTCTTTTTTTGCTGCCTTGATTTTAGGCGGCTTATTGTGGTTACCAAATCGACACCAACGTCACGAACTTAACACCCGTGAAGGTTTTTTTATTGTGGTGCTATTTTGGGTTGTGTTAGGCACTATTGGCGCTTTTCCATTTATTTTTGATAATCACATCAATTTAAATTTAACAACAGCATTTTTCGAATCCTTTTCTGGTCTAACAACAACGGGGGCAACCACCATTGTCAAGTTAGACCATTTACCTAAAGCATTACTGTTTTATCGACAATTACTGCAATGGCTTGGCGGAATGGGGATAATCGTGTTAGCGGTTGCTATCCTACCGTTATTGGGTGTTGGGGGGATGCAACTTTATCGTGCTGAAATTCCCGGCCCACAAAAAGACAGTAAAATGCGACCACGTATTGCCGAAACAGCAAAAACCCTTTGGTCTATCTATATTCTACTTACCACACTATGCGCAATCTGCTTGTGGTTTGCAGGCATGAATGTATTTGATGCTATCTCCCACAGCTTTTCAACGATTTCAATGGGGGGATTTTCCACCCATGATGATAATTTGGCTTACTTTAATAGCCCGGCAATCAACTATATTGTTACCCTATTTTTAATCTTATCTGGCTGTAACTTTGCGCTCCATTTTGCCGCATTAAGCGGTTTTTCAATAAAAGTTTACTGGCGAGACCAAGAGTTTAGAACATTTATTTTCATTCTATTAATACTGATCGCCATATGCGCAGTGGTTATCTTTTTCTATAAACCTCATCGCCTTAGTATTGATAAAATCATATTACAAGTCGTGTCCATATCATCGACAGCAGGATTTTCTGTAGATGATATTAATACTTGGCCTTCATCATTACCTATTTTTCTACTTTGTGCCTCGTTCATTGGCGGTTGTGCCGGTTCGACAGGAGGTGGCTTAAAAGTGGTCAGAGTACTACTTTTATTTATGCAAGGTTCGCGTGAGCTAAAACGATTAATCCATCCAAACGCTATCTATACCTTAAAACTAAATCATCGAGTTGTACCTGAACGAATTATCGAATCAGTTTGGGGATTCTTTTCTGCTTATGCTTTAGTTTTTCTAATTAGTTTATTTATCATCATGGCAACAGGCGTTGATGCAACCGACTCATTTTATATTGTTGCCTCTTCACTGAATAATTTAGGTGTTGGGCTTGGTAGTGTCAGTGATAATTTTGCCCATGTCAGTGATGTGGTGAGATGGGTGATGGTGGTCGATATGCTATTTGGACGACTAGAAATATTTACATTATTAGTCCTTTTTACACCAACATTTTGGCGAAGTTAACCTTAAACTCAACCACCCATAAAAATAAAACTTTTTGCCAAATTATGCAAAATTCATAAATATTTTATTGATTATTTAGTCAATTACATAGAAAATTAGAACGCAGCATGTGCTGTGTTTATTAGAGGTAATCACCTGACATATGGAATGGATCATGGATCCTACAATCTGGATTGGTTTATCCACCCTGATTGTACTTGAAATCGTCCTTGGTATTGATAACATTGTTTTTATTGCCATTCTTGCCGAGAAGCTTCCACCACACCAACGCGATAAAGCACGTATCACTGGTCTTGCTTTTGCATTAATTACTCGCATTATTTTATTAATGTTCACCGGTTGGTTAGTCACACTCACGACACCACTATTTACAGCGTTTGGTATTAGTTTCAATGCCCGCCAACTTATTATGTTAGTGGGAGGCATATTTTTACTGTTTAAAGCCACCATGGAACTCAATGAACGTCTTGAAGGTGCAGCTCACGAAGAAGGAAAATCGAAAAAAACCTCACACTTTTGGACTGTCGTTGTTCAAATCGTTATTTTAGATGCCGTGTTTTCTCTCGATTCTGTGATTACGGCAGTCGGTATGGTTGAAAATATTCCAGTCATGATTATTGCCGTTTGTGTGGCAATTTGCATTATGATGGTCGCAAGTAAACCGTTAGCCTATTTTGTCAATTCGCATCCCACCATTGTTATTCTTTGCTTGAGCTTTTTATTAATGATCGGCTTTAGTTTAGTTGCAGAAGGATTTGGTTTTGCCATTCCAAAAGGCTACTTATATGCCGCTATTGGTTTTTCAATCATGATTGAGTTTTTTAATCAGTTAGCCATATTCAATCGTCGTAAAGCATTGAATAAAAAACCATTGCGAGAACGGACTGCTGAAGCGATCTTACATCTACTGAAAGGCGATGTTGAAGAAGATCCGGATACTCACACAATTGATACCGTGTCAGATAACAATAAAAAAGAATCTGTCTTTAACCATCAAGAACTCAACATGGTTGAACGCGTCCTTGGACTGGCACAGCGATCGGTCAGCAGTATTATGACAGCAAGGTTAGATGTTGATATGGTTAATATCAATGACGACCGTGAAACAATTTTGAAAGAGATTTTTGAAAATCCTCATTCACGATTAGTCGTGACTGATAATGCGTCGATTGATGAACCTTTAGGCATTATTCAAGTTAACGACCTGTTAAAAGATGTTTTGCAAAATAAAGAGCCAATCGATATTAACGCTTTAATTAAGCAACCGCTAATCTTTCCCGAAACGGTATCGTTACTTGTTGCGTTAGAACAATTTAAAAAAGCCAAAACCCATTTTGCTTTTGTGGTTGATGAATTTGGTTCCATGCAAGGCGTGGTTTCAGTCACCGACATCATCGAAACTATCGCTGGCGATTTTCCAACCGAAGAGGAAGAAATTGACGCCAAACATGATATTCAATGTCTGGATGATAATACGTGGATTGCCAATGGCTATATTCCGGTTGAAGAGTTGGTTCGATTTGTCCCAATCCCAATTGATGATAAACGTGAATATCATACTCTTGCAGGATTATTGATGGAAAAAGCACAGCATTTACTTGAAGTCGGTGAGACCATGCAAATAGGTGATTACCTATTTGAAATAGCTGAAATTGAAAGCCATCGTATTTTAAAAGTTAAAATTACTCTGAACAAACTTGATTCAATTTAATGAACCAAGGGCATACTCCATCGTAACTCATTATTAATGAGTTACGATATCTTAAAAAACCATTCAATATTCTTTATCCTCATTAAAAATCCAACATTAGATGTTGAACAATTGGTTTTAAGGATTATTTTCGTTTTCTAACAAAACAATAACAAGTGATTAGATTTGTCTCCATTACGCTATAAACAGATGAGTTAACCCAAAACAGGGAAATACCTATCCTACTATCTATTTAAAGATGCTATAAAATACGCAGATAAATTATGATTAATTTAATCAGGATTTACTATTTCATCATCGCAACTTAATGACTATATGAAATTTACTATTAAAGTCAGTTTTTAATACAGGTATTTATCAATAAAGACTGAGCAGAATAATGCTTGACCTGTTAAAAGAACCAGTAATAATAATGCAGTGAATTTTGTACTGTATAAGCAAGCCAATCACCACAATTGTCACGCTTGACTAATGATAAGCAAAAATGTGGTCATGGCATTATACAAATATTCATTATTATTAACCTAACTAGGCCTTAACTTATGAATTCAATATTCGAAAAAATATTTCAATTGAAAGCAAAAAAAACCACCATTGGTACTGAAGTGATTGCAGGATGTACGACATTTCTTACTATGGTCTATATCATCTTTGTTAATCCTTCCATTTTGTCGGCAACAGGCATGGACACCTCAGCAGTATTTGTATTAACCTGTTTAGTAACAGCCTTTGCATCGATTTTAATGGGCATGTTTGCTAATTTACCGATAGCGTTGGCGCCTGCTATGGGACTCAATGTATTTTTTGCCTATGGCATGTGTGGCGCAATGGGCTATTCATGGCAAGTGGGAATGGGCGCTATATTTTGGGGATCGTTAATCTTTTTTGCACTATCTCTTTTTAAAGTTCGCCATTGGCTAATAGAACATATTCCACAATGTTTACGTGTTGGTATCAGTGCGGGTATTGGACTGTTTATTGCATTTATGGGCTTTCAAAATATGGGGATTGTGGTTAGTTCTCCATCAACATTATTAACCTTAGGCAATATTCTATCTCTTAAAGTCTTATTAGGTTCTCTGGGTTTTTTCATTATTATTATTTTAGCTGCGCGCAACTTCCATGCAGCGGTTTTAATCTCTATTCTCGTGGTCACATTGCTTGCTCTGTGGCTCGATCCTAATATTCATTATGAAGGCGTCGCCTCTATTCCACCAAGTGTTTCAAGCGTAGTCGGTCATGTTGATTTAGCCGGTTCGCTTAATATCGGTATAATGGGCGTGATATTTTCCGTCATGATCGTCAGCTTATTTGATTCATCAGGTACGATTTTAGCCTTGACCGACAAAGCTGGCATTTCAGACGAAAAAGGACGCTTTCCTAAAATGCGTCAAGCATTATTAATTGATAGTTTCAGCTCTTCACTTGGTGGGCTTTTTGGGACTTCATCAGTTCTCACTTACATTGAAAGTTCAGCGGGTATTTCCGTAGGTGGTCGCACCGGTTTAACTGCCGTTGTCGTTGGGATTTTATTTTTAATGATGACGTTCTTATCACCTTTAGCGCATTTAGTCCCGACTTATGCAACATCTGGCGCACTAATATTTGTGGGAATCTTAATGGTATCAAGTTTAGTGAAAGTTAACTGGTCTGATTTAACTGACGCAACGCCAGCCTTTATTACCGCATTAATGATGCCTTTTGCTTTCGCCATTACTGAAGGGGTTGCACTTGGTTTTATCTCTTATGTGGTATTAAAAACTTTTACCGGTAAATTTAAAGAACTCAATCTTTGTGTCATCATTTTTGCTGTACTATTTGCACTTAAATTTATCTTTATCGATCATCATTAATCGTCATTCCTCATCAATGCTATTGATGAGGAACTCCTCAATCTTTAACTAATATATGCCCCTTTCAGTTGGCGTAAGCTTGAAAAAGTGAAACTTTTTATTACTCATTTATTGGGCATTTTCTTACCAATGAATAAAGTCTATGTTCGATAGTTAAATGCGAGCAAAAACTTGACATTATCCTTGTTGAGGTCTAGAATCTTGCGACCCAAAACTTATATATTTAGGTTTTGGTCTACAGTTATTAATTACGTATCTAAAATGCAATTTTAAATTTATTTTAATTAATCAGGAGCTTATTAATGGCAACAATTAATCAGCTGGTACGCAAACCAAGAGCACTTAAGGAAGTTAAAAGTAACGTTCCTGCACTTGAAGCATGCCCGCAAAAACGCGGTGTTTGTACTCGTGTTTACACGACTACACCGAAAAAACCTAACTCAGCATTACGTAAAGTATGCCGTGTACGTTTAACCAACGGTTTTGAAGTGACTTCTTATATCGGAGGTGAAGGTCATAACTTGCAAGAACATAGCGTGATTTTAATCCGCGGTGGTCGTGTTAAAGATTTACCTGGTGTTCGTTATCACACTGTTCGTGGTGCATTAGACTGCGCAGGTGTTAAGGATCGCAAACAAAGCCGTTCTAAATACGGTGTAAAACGACCTAAAGCTTAATGGAACTCCGTTAAGTAAGGCCAAACTATATAATTCCATTTAACTCATTTGAGTTTTGGGTAAACCTGAAAATTTATAACATATAAACGGAGTATTCCAATGCCACGTCGTCATGTTGTCGGTCAAAGAAAAATTCTACCTGATCCGAAGTTCGGTTCAGATTTGCTGGCGAAATTTGTAAATATTTTAATGATAGATGGTAAAAAATCTATCGCAGAATCAATCGTATATTCAGCTCTTGATAAATTAGCTGAGCGTAGTGGAAAAGACCACTTAGCAGCTTTCGAAGTTGCACTAGATAACGTAAGACCAACTGTAGAAGTTAAGTCTCGTCGCGTTGGTGGTTCTACATACCAAGTTCCTGTTGAAGTGCGCCCTGTTCGTCGTAATGCACTTGCAATGCGTTGGATTGTAGAAGCTGCTCGTAAACGTGGCGATAAATCAATGGCTCTACGCCTTGCGAATGAACTTATGGATGCTTTTGAAAACAAAGGCACTGCTGTGAAAAAACGCGAAGATGTTCATCGTATGGCTGAGGCTAATAGAGCGTTTGCACACTATCGTTGGTAATCTTTCCACTGGTATTAAGTGGCTTGAAATTAGACTGACAGCACATATCTACTGTCAGTCAACCTAAATGATATTTTATTAAGCAAACGATTCTAAATAGAGGATTAATATGGCTCGTACAACCCCTATAGCACGCTACCGTAATATCGGTATCAGTGCACATATTGACGCAGGTAAAACGACAACTACTGAACGTATTTTGTTTTACACTGGCGTAAGTCACAAAATTGGTGAGGTTCATGATGGCGCAGCTACCATGGACTGGATGGAACAAGAACAAGAACGTGGTATTACTATCACGTCTGCGGCTACAACTGCATTCTGGTCTGGTATGGGACAACAATTTGAACCACACCGTATCAATATCATCGACACCCCGGGACACGTTGACTTCACCATCGAAGTTGAACGTTCTATGCGTGTTCTTGATGGTGCAGTAATGGTTTACTGTGCGGTTGGTGGTGTTCAACCTCAATCAGAAACAGTATGGCGCCAAGCTAACAAATATAAAGTTCCGCGTATCGCATTTGTAAACAAAATGGATCGTATGGGTGCTAACTTCTTACGTGTAGTTGAGCAAATCAAAACACGTTTAGCGGCAGTGCCTGTTCCATTAGTATTACCAATCGGTGCTGAAGAAGGCTTTACTGGTGTTGTTGATTTACTTAAACGTAAAGCAATTAACTGGAATGATGCAGACCAAGGTACAACCTTTACTTATGAAGATGTACCAGCTGATATGGTTGAGCAAGTTGAAGAATGGCGTGCAAACTTAATCGAAGCGGCAGCAGAAGCTAACGAAGAGTTAATGGAAAAATACCTAGGTGGTGATGAGTTAACTGAAGAAGAAGTTAAAAAAGCACTACGTGAACGCGTACTTGCTAACGAAATCATCTTGGTAACATGTGGTAGTGCATTTAAAAATAAAGGCGTTCAGTTCATGCTTGACGCAGTTATTGAGTATTTACCTGCACCAACCGATGTTCCTGCGATTAAAGGTGAATTACAAAATGGTGAACCAGCAGAACGTCATTCAAGTGATGATGAACCATTTGCTGCACTTGCATTTAAAATTGCAACTGACCCATTTGTTGGTAACTTAACCTTCTTCCGCGTTTACTCTGGTGTAGTTAACTCTGGTGACTCAGTACTTAACTCAGTTAAAGATCGTAAAGAACGCTTTGGTCGTATCGTACAGATGCATGCGAACAAACGTGAAGAAATCAAAGAAGTTCGTGCGGGTGACATTGCAGCAGCAATCGGTCTTAAAGATGTCACAACTGGTGATACGCTTTGTGCTGAAAATTCACCAATTATTCTTGAAAGAATGGAATTCCCTGAGCCGGTTATCTCGGTTGCAGTTGAACCAAAAACTAAAGCTGACCAAGAAAAAATGGGTATTGCTTTAGGTCGTTTGGCAAAAGAAGATCCATCATTCCGTGTCTGGACTGATGAAGAATCAAACCAAACTATCATTGCTGGTATGGGTGAATTACATCTTGAAATCATCGTAGACCGTATGAAACGTGAATTTAACGTTGAAGCGAATGTCGGTAAACCTCAAGTTGCTTACCGTGAAACAATTCGTACAACAGTTAAAGACATCGAAGGAAAACATGCAAAACAATCTGGTGGTCGTGGTCAATACGGTCATGTTGTTATCGACATGTATCCATTAGAAGCGGGTGGTGCTGGTTACGAATTTGTTAACGAAATCAAAGGTGGGGTAATTCCGGGTGAATTTATTCCTGCAGTAGATAAAGGTATCCAAGAGCAATTGAAATCAGGGCCTTTAGCTGGCTATCCTGTTGTGGATCTCGGTGTGCGTTTACATTTTGGTTCTTACCATGATGTCGACTCATCCGAAATTGCCTTTAAACTTGCCGCATCAATGGCATTTAAAGAAGGCTTCATGAAAGCTAAACCTGTGCTTTTAGAACCAATTATGAAAGTAGAAGTTGAAACCCCTGAAGATTATATGGGTGACGTTATCGGTGACTTAAACCGTCGTCGTGGTATGATCGAAGGAATGGATGATACTGCAACAGGTAAAACTGTTCGTGCGCAAGTACCTCTTTCAGAAATGTTTGGCTATGCGACAGACCTTCGTTCACAAACACAAGGTCGTGCTTCTTACTCTATGGAGTTCTTGAAGTATAACGAAGCACCTTCAAACATCGTAACAGCAATTATTGAAGCTCGTAAAGCGAAATAATTATTTATATAAATAAAGTAACACTTCCCTACAAAATGAGGGAAGTGATTTAATAAAGGAACATTAAGATGTCTAAAGAAAAATTTGAACGTACAAAACCCCACGTTAACGTTGGTACAATCGGCCACGTTGACCATGGTAAAACAACTTTAACTGCTGCAATTACTTCTGTTCTTGCTAAAAAATACGGTGGACAAGCTCGTGCATTCGATCAAATCGATAACGCACCAGAAGAAAAAGCACGTGGTATTACCATCAATACTTCACACGTTGAATACGATACACCAACTCGTCACTACGCACACGTAGACTGCCCAGGCCATGCTGACTATGTTAAAAACATGATCACTGGTGCAGCGCAAATGGACGGTGCTATTCTAGTAGTAGCAGCAACTGATGGTCCTATGCCACAAACTCGTGAGCACATCCTTTTAGGTCGTCAAGTAGGTGTTCCTTACATCATCGTATTCTTAAACAAATGTGATATGGTTGATGATGAAGAGTTATTAGAATTAGTTGAAATGGAAGTACGTGAACTTCTATCTCAATACGACTTCCCGGGTGATGATACACCAGTTATTCGTGGTTCAGCGTTAAAAGCGTTAGAAGGCGACGCAGCATGGGAAGACAAAATTGTTGAATTAGCGGAAGCGTTAGACACTTATATCCCAGAGCCACAACGTGACATCGACAAACCATTCCTATTACCAATTGAAGACGTGTTCTCAATTTCAGGTCGTGGTACAGTGGTAACAGGTCGTGTAGAAAGCGGTATTATCAAAGTTGGTGAAGATGTTGAAATCGTTGGTATCAAACCAACTGCAAAAACAACTTGTACTGGTGTTGAAATGTTCCGTAAATTATTAGACGAAGGTCGTGCTGGTGAAAACGTAGGTGTATTACTTCGTGGTACTAAACGTGAAGAAATCGAACGTGGTCAAGTATTAGCAAAACCAGGTTCAATCACCCCACATACTGATTTCGAATCAGAAGTGTATATCTTAAGTAAAGATGAAGGTGGTCGTCACACTCCATTCTTCAAAGGTTACCGTCCACAGTTCTACTTCCGTACAACTGACGTGACTGGTACAATCGAATTACCGGAAGGCGTAGAAATGGTAATGCCAGGCGATAACATCAAAATGTCAGTATCATTAATTCACCCAATCGCGATGGCAGAAGGTTTACGTTTTGCGATTCGTGAAGGTGGTCGTACAGTTGGTGCAGGTGTTGTTGCTAAGGTTATTAAATAATTTAAAACCTTTATCGCATCACCGATGCAAACAAGTAAAAAAGGCGTACATTGTACGCCTTTTTTATTTAAAATATTAATACCACAATGCTAAACCACACTAGCCAAAGCTAGCATGATTTTATCAAAATTATACTTTAAACGTTAACCACGGTTTAAGTTTAACCACTGTTTGAATCAAACCGGCGTTTTGTTGTGCTTCAATCACAGGTGTGATAGGTTTATAGGCTGTAGGGGCCTCTTCACGTAGCCGTTCTTCTTTTAAGGTAATACATTGCCATGGCAAATTAACCTTATCATATTCAACTTTTTTGCTACGCATAGCCTGTCGTCTTTCTGCTCGACCAGCACCGTGTGAACAAGACCATAACCAATCAGCATTACCTTTACCCACGGCCACATAAGAGTGATCACCCATTGAGCCAGGGATTAAAGCTATCTGACCAGCATAAGCCGGCGTTGCCCCTTTACGATGAATATTCATCTTTTGTTCAGGCAAAATGATATTGTGCGAAATGTCGACCACGAGTTGACTATCATCTTGATGAAAAATAGTTGAAAGCGATTTACGTATCAATTCGGTAATCACAATTCGATTAATCCAAGCATAACGGGCAGCAACGCCCATAGCTTGTAAATAGGCCTGTGCGTGACTATCTGTTAAACCAAACAATCCTGATTTTGGTTGCTTTTCATTAGTCGGCCATAAAGCTTTTGCTTTATCTTGCCAACGCTGACCAATGTAAAAACCAACATCACGCGATCCGGTATGAATCATGACGACGACACTATTTTTTTCAAGACCTAATTGATAAGCTAAATGTCGATCGATAATATCATCAACAATTTGTAACTCGACAAAATGATTACCAGATCCGACAGTACCTAAACTCGCTGGGCGGATAATATCGCGCTTTTCAAAAAAGGCTTCAGGTGCATACTGACTATCTGCCTTAATTAAATGATTACCCGATATTTTATCAAGCTCTGCTTGTAACCGTTCATAATTAACTGAATTCCACAAACCTTGCTGTGGTAACTCCGATAACCATGCTGCAAGACCTTGATCAAATAATGCTTGAAAAGATTGCGGTGTAACAGGTACATCGCGTTCATCTTGCAATAACACACGTTTTAATTGTACGATAATTGTCGATTTTTGTTCACACACCTGATCAAAGCTTAAACCGGTGGTAAAAAGCCGCATACCGCAATTAATATCAGTACCAATTGCTGCAGGAATAATTAAATCCTGCGTAGTAGCAACAATACTACCAACAGGAGCAACCGCACCTGGATGAAAATCAGGTGTAGCACGAGCCATGCAAACTTTCCCTACACTATTAGGGACGTTCACTGATGCAAAGTTCAGAAGCTGTTCTACCGCTTTTTGCTCTAATGGCAATGGACTCGGTAACAAAATCTGAGCAGATGTATTTTCTTTATTTAAAGTATAAATATCATTATTAAAATGACTTTCAATCCCAAGACAGGACAAACGTTTTTGTAAACGGGAAAATGTAGACATAATAGCCACCTAGAAAACAATAAAAAAGCGTCTCCTCAAATTGAGAAGATAATTACTGTTTACCTGCAGCAGCACTATTCAGGAAAGCGGGCGAATTCTATACCAAGTTTATGGGGTTGTAAAGTGACTCAGTATAATTTTTAAAGCTAAAAAGGGGATTTTCGGAAATATGAAAAGCTAAGATGGCTTTATCAATATTTATTTACGTTTTCCGAACACAAACCAAATTTAGCCAAATATTTGTTAAGCGATCGGCATCATTACTGCGTTTTTTTGGTTCTTGAGACGGCAAAAAAATTGTACTTTCAATATGTCATGTTCTATGTCTAAAAAAATAATCCCTTTTTTCTAAAATATATCATAAGGTTAGATAGTTAAAAAATTCTAATTAAGATTGCAGTAGTATGTTATTTATATTTGAATAGTATTGAGTTTCTATTTCAAATTTTACAACGTGTTAAAATAATTTTTGAATAACTGTTAATTCGTATTTTAGGGCTAGCAAATAAATATTCAGTGGCCTTTATTTTATTTTGAGCCGAGTATGATAATTGATATTGAAATTTTTGTAACTCAGGATATTTAGAATAAATATCATAAATTTTTTCAGTATAGTCATAAGTTGTTATCCAATAATAATTATTTAAATTTGTAATTGCTTTAGCTAAATCAAAATGATCTTTTTCGTGATAAAAATTAGTATATAGCTTATTACCTTGAATAAAGTAGGGGGGATCAAAAAAAATAAAGCTATTTTTAGCGGAATACTTTTCATTGATTATTCTTATTAGGGCTAAAGCATCTTTTTGATATAGATCTATTCTGTTTTTTTCTTCTGCTATAGATATAATTTTGTTAATAATATCAACCTTATTAAAACGACAGTCTAATTTATAATTGCCTTTTTGATTATATCCGCCTGTTGGACCTGCATTAATAATGCCACTACGATTTGTTCTGTTCAAAAACAATGTTGAAAATCCATTAAGTAAGCTATTTCTAAAATTCTTATTTTTTTCATGTATATTTTTTTGTTCATACCATGAATCAATAGTAATTGGTGTATTTTCAATTAATGAGATCAATTTATCTGTGTGATTTAAAATGGAATACCATATTGAATAAATAGATTTATCATAATCATTAAGAACAATTCTTTTAACTTGATTTGTTAATAATAATTCAATAGCGATACCTGCTCCGCCTGAAAAAGGTTCAATATAGGTACAATTTTTTAAATTGTTAATGTCAATCAAATTAGCAACAAAAGAAGCTAATTGACTTTTACCACCAGGATACCTCAATGGTGATTTTATTTTAGGCATAGATTACTCCACTAAATTGCCATTTAACTTTTTAAATTTTCTAAAATATGAGGACTTAAATAATTTTATAAAATTATTTATAATTTCTTCATTATCTCTAGCCCAAAAATCGAACAGATAATTAATATAATATTTATTATCGTTAAACCAACATTTTTTCTTGTGTAAATCATTTTTACAGTTTTTGTATTTATCAGAATCAATTCCATCATTAATTAGAAGACTTTTTTGCCAATTATTTTTTAAAGATATATTATGAAAGAAGAAACTGTGATCTTCTGGTAAATTGGAAAAATAATCCCATATTATCTCTTCAATTGCTTCATTATTATTAGATGGTAATGTAAATATGTCTCCACATTCTACGTCAACTGTAATAGGAAAATCTTTAATTTTTTCCTGTAAACTTTCTTTATTTTCTCTTTTGCTTACATCAGGATCCAGGATAGTGATATAATCTTGATAAATTTCAAAATGGGACGTAATTAAATTTATTATATGACCCCATGACATATTAACATCTAATAACTTTATCTGGTAAGGTTCTTTATTTATTGGGAGTGCTAATATTTTTTGTAAAAACCATCTTGCAATTTCATCTTCACTAAAAATAAAAACAGGTTTAATTGGTTGAACACTATTTAAATTAAGATAATTATTTGTAAGCTCCAATCTATAATATTCTTTTCCTTGATTTTTAACTTCATAGCATGTATTTCCTTTCTTTATTAAATAAGCAATTTTAATTTGATTTCTCTTTTCCTTTTGTTGATAATCACTAATATGCTCAAGTAAAGATAAACTATGAGTTGTAAATACAATTTGTAAATCTAATTCTTTCGCTTGCTGAAATAAATAATCAAATAATTTCATTTGTGCTGCAGGATGTAATGTTGCATCTAATTCATCAATTAAAACTAACCCACCATGGTAATCTTGACTGTAATTATTTTTTAATTCTTTGAAAGAGAGAATAGTTAATATTATTTGACTTAAATTATCTTGTCCTGATGAATTAGCTATAGGTGAAAATTTTGTATTTTTTATACCTAATTTTTTCTTGGGATATTCCCGAATACTTAATGAAGTTGCATGCGCATCTTCGCCATATTTTTGATTCATTATTTGTTCATGTAAACTAATTAACTCATTACTTGAAGGAATTTGTTTTTTATATGTTCCTGTTTGTTTTGATTCCCCTATAGGAAATAACCGCGATAATCCAAGATAATAAGAGGGATGTTTGATTTTTTGTTCAGTTTGGCGAGTTTCTTGTTTTTTGGGAATTAGCCTAAACCTTTTTTTATCTTTCACATTCGATCCAACCTTTTGAAAAGTGGTTCTAAAAATCAAACTTTCTACGTAAATATCATCTTTTGTTGATTTCGGTAAATCTTTAAAATTTATGATGACCTTTTCTCCAGGTGAATCATAATTTTCATCACCAATGATTATATCTTTAAAATCACCACGGAATGCAGAGCCGTTTAAATGCGTCGCAATGGAGCTTTTTAATTCGCAACAGTTACTTAAAATTGCAAGAATTGTAGATTTTCCAATACCGTTCTGCCCAGAAATACAAGTGATATAATCTCCTAATTGTAACTTAAATTCCTCTTGAAAAGCTCTAAACTCCTTAATTGATATACTCGTAATCTTCATTTCTGATCCTTATAATAATATTATAAAATTTTTTACTTATTTAGGTATTTTTTATGTTTTAGGCGTAATACGTTTTATTTCACAATATTCTTAATTAAAAAACTTTTCTAATAAAATATTAATTTATATTTTCTTTACTTAAATTCTATGAGCGTTATCAGCTTACAAAAAAATAATTTTTATAATTATTTATTAGAACTGCGCTTATTGAATTGTAAATAATTATTTTTTCATAAATATAATATAGTAGATGTCTATATAATATAATTACTACAAAATTTTATATATTATATATGAATGTAAGTAAAAATAAGTATAATAATTAATTATTGAATTTTAGGGTAAATGTATGGAAAGAATCAATTATAGCTCTTGGAATAGATTATCTTTATCAGTATCTAATCTTAAACTTGATAAAGAAAATCCACGGATCCCAGCTTACATTTCAACAAGAACAGCTGAAGAAATTTTTTCATATTTATTTGAATATGAAAAAATTGACAGACTAGCTGAAAAAATAGTTGAAAAAGGTTTTATTAGTCATGATCCAATTTATGTTATAAAAGAAAAAAAAAGTTATGTTGTTGTTGAAGGTAATCGAAGAGTATCTGCGCTTAAGTGTTTGTTAGATCCTGCTCTTGTTCCTTCTTTATCTAAAAAGCGAAAATTCGAAAAATTAAAAAATAAGTTAGGTCAAGATCTGATAGAGAAAATTGACGTAATTGTGGCTCCTTCACGAATTGAAGTTCAAAATGTGTTATTTGAACTTCATGCAGAAGGTAAATTGCAATGGAATAGGCAACAAAAAAATCAGTTTATCGCTAGTATTGGTGTAAATAGTAATGAATCTATTGAAGAAATTGCAGCTCGTTTTAATGTTAAACCTTCAGAAATTCAAGATGCTGTTCAAGAGTATTATTTAGAACGTTATTTTACAGAGCTAAAACTACCAACCGATATTGAAGAAAAAGCTTTAAATGTAAATTTTGGTATTTCTATTATGTCCAGGTTAGTTAATTCTTCTTTTTTTAAAAGTTTAACTGGATTTAATGTAGAAAAAGGCAAATTACAAACAGCTATATCTAAATACAAGTTTGATTATTTACTGCGTAATTTTATTATTGATATTGTTAACAAAGAAATTGATTCTAGAAAGTTAAACAAAACTGTTGATATAGAAAAGTATATTCAAAGAATTTATGAGCAAATTTCAGATGAAGAAAGTGATGAAACTGTGGATTTTTCGCCTAAAATAAGTAAAAGTCAATCTGTTAATGCAAAATCACAATCAGTAAGTAAAAGTAAAAAAACTGTCAAATTCCTTATTCCACGAGAAAAACAATATCAAACAGGACTTCATAAATTAGATCTTTTAATTGAAGAAGCGCAAAGAATGCTATTGGATGTACATAAAACAGCAAGTGCTTTGTTACTTAGAACTATTTTAGAATTAACAACAGTGAGAGTGTTTGATATAAATAACAGTAAAAAACTATGCTTAAATGATAACGGACGAATTAAAAATTTATCCAATAATTTATCAACTTTAACTAAGAAAAGAGAATGGTTTCAAAATCAAGCCTATCTTTCAGATCTTGTTAGATTCATATCTTCAAATAATTCAGATTGGAATAGTCTTGACTCTTTAAATAGATATGCTCATGGTGAATATACTTTACCAGATAAGAACGTTCTTCAAGCTGTTTGGTTAATTACTGAGCCGCTTATTGAGATGTGTTGTTCTAAAGATATATAACTTTATATTTATTTTAGGAACATAAATTAGTAAATTAATAATTATTATGTTCCTATAACCCTCTCCACCGCCTTCACCGTAATCCCCAAAATCTTAGCAATATCTTCAACCGAAACACCTTTATCCAACAATGCATTAATCAGTATTTTCTTTTCAGTCTCTGATTTTTCTCGTCGTTCTTTTTCCGCTTTTGCTTTTTGTTGAGCTGTTTTTGTTTTATCCCTTTCAACAGCCAACTTTTCTTTAGCAATTAATTTTTCTTCCTTACGGATGCGTTCAACCACTTGATAAGTTGGGACGTATTTTAGGCTTTGCTCTAATTCGTCCATAAGTTTAGTACTGCGGAAGCTAATATAGGATTTAGGGGTGATGATTAGGTGGTCGATTAGGTCGATATTTAAAATACGGCCGACTTGAATTAGGCGATCGGTGATATCTTTATCGGCATCCGACGGCGTCAGTGATCCTGACGGGTGATTATGAACTAGTATCACCCGTGAGGCGTTTTTCATCACTGCAACACGAAATACATTCATCGGTTCAACGTCGACCGATTTATAACTGCCAAGCGCAATCAGTTCGATATACAGGATATAACCAGCTTGATTCATGCCAATCATCCAAAGATGTTCTTTTTCTTGGTCGATTTGGTTATCACGCAATAACACACGTTGCATAATGCTGTACACATCATCCGTGCTTTCAATATAGCGTTTATCATGCTTAGTCAGTTTAATATCCATCGTATCACCTTGTAAAATCAATTAAAAAATAATATAGCATATTTTTCTTAGGCTTAGCAGAAGTTAATTAATCTTTGTTATACCTGTGCTGGCATATTTTATGTTTACCTGATAGGTTCATCGTAAACTGCAATAACATTCATTTAGTATTTAGATTGGATTATAATTCTCCTAATTTTTATTATAAAACGCCTAAAATAACAGCATATAATTCAATATCAACAATCCAATCTAATAAGTTTAACAGTATAAAATAGTTGGGCAATTTTTTGGCTAGTTCTTGCAATTGATTATTGCTTCAATGCAAGCTTACTTCTTACTTTTTGCAACCCAATAATCGAATAATGACAGCATAATAAAATTGCCGGATAGATTATAAAATTAAGGGTTACCGCTGATGTGATGCCCAACAATCCCATAATAAGATCTAGATTAAAAATCACTTTTTTAGTATCTTCCATAACTAATATTGAGACAATAGGCGGCATTGCGGGAATTATAATACCAATTGGCACACCTAAAATGACTAATCCGAGTGGTCGTTTTATTTTATTTAAAAGAAAGATTGAAATCAGAATAAAACAGAAATAACACAAACCATAACATATCAAATAATATAATTCTGGTGTGCGATGTTTTGCGATAATCATTCGATAACACCATTGGTAACTTAGATAGTCACCGATAAAATTAAATAAGATGATAATGACTAAATTACTTATTTTCACTAGCTTGTCCTTTTTTATCTTCAATCTTTTTTACCGCTTCTTCCAAAGAGTCAGGTAATAAATAAAGTTCTTGTAGACCATATTCATCTAAAACAGATGAAATGGCATACGCACAATATGGGAAATAAAAAGGAGCAATTGCATAATTACCATTAATAATTCTTTTTTCAATATTCAGCGCTTGCTCTCGTGTTAATGTGATTTCACGTTGAGAAACATAATCACCATCTTCCGCATGGTATTTGATAAATTGTTCTATTGAAAAAGGGATGTCTCCATCATCATAAAAAGCTTCTGCTTGTCCTCGATATTGTCGCATGTAATCGCCATTAGGATCAAAAATTAAAGGAGTTTCACCTTTGATATGAATATAAAGTGCAGAATGTTTACCGAGTTGTGTGAAATTGTCCCATCTTGTAGTAAATAAATAAGCCTCTACATCTTGCTGACTATTTTTTTCCACTTCATTGCTTAAATTATTATTTAGGTCATTTTTTACAAAGGTATTTGTCATTGTAGCAAAATGACTACTGGGATTTTTTACACCAACAAAAATAGTACTTTTTGTTGCTATAATCTTATTATAACCAACTGGTGAACATTTACACGCAATGATGCAACCATCATAAGCAGCAGGTTTACCCGCTACGATAAAATTATCAGCACCTTCTATAATTTTTCCAGTACTTTTACATTTAGGACAGTAGGCATAATCCCCAAGACAAGCTACACCTTCAATTGCACAAAAACTTTGATCCGATGCTGAGATGATTTTGCCACCAGTCGTAGTGGTATCACCTAGAACGGCTATCTGTTTACTCATAATGATTTATCTGTTGATTATTTAATCATATAATTGATTATATTGCATTAATTAACCGAATAGCAACACTATTTTATTGGGTTAATAGAGGATAAGAATAGGCGGTGTTAACAAACTATAGCTAAGTAGAGCGATGCAAACGTTACCATCTAATATGGCTGACAGCTAAAAAAATAGCTAATTTTTAATTTTAAATCGCAAGAAGATTTAATTCTCCGAAAAGTAAACTATTACGGTAGATACTCCTGATTTATTTTTACAAAATTTATCCCAACAAATTAAAAAATATTGATATTCAACACTTATACTAATCACTATTCTAGTTGGTATAGTTGACGTTCTGATAACCCGTTTTTTATAACAGGAAAGCTAGATTTACACATAAAAAGAGTATGATTAACCCATTATTTTACATGATTTTGATTAGCTATTGATTAACTAACATAACGGAATTGATGACCCATATGGACTATCCACAACTTTCGATGAACAACTTATTATGGCGTTTCAATCAAAAAGCCAACACGAGGGTTGGCATTTTCTTACTACCCAGTTTGCCCAACATTTTTTAATTCAATAAAACAAAATTATTTAGCGTATATCTTAGTAACCTGATACAACCGTTTAACTACTTATATGCAACCAATACATAGCTTCATAAGGTTGCAACACCATTTCTGGCTTTAATACAGTTTGGTTTTCATAATTACCTAGCAATCTTTGCCAATGACGATTTTCTAACGCTTTAGGTAATTGCCATTTAATCGTATTTTCGGTCAGATTGGCTATTACAAGTAACGTTTGATTATTCCAATGTCTGACATAGCACCAGCAATTAGCAACATCAGGCGTTAGATCTTTATAGTCTCCGAAAATAAAGATCGGATAGGTTTTGCGTAATCTAATTAAAGTTTGATAGCAATAAAAAATGGAATTGGGATCGTCAAGCGCTGACTTAACATTGATTTTTGGATAATTGTTTGCCACCTCGATCCAAGGTTTACCTTGGCTAAATCCGGCATTGGCGGTGTTATCCCACTGCATTGGCGTTCGGCTATTGTCGCGTGACTTACTGGCAAGAATCGCTAACATGTCAGACTCTGACATACCTTCGGCAATTTTTTCTTGATAGATGTTAAGACTTTCCACATCTTTATATTGCGAAATATGGGTAAAATGGGGATTGGTCATCCCGATCTCTTCACCTTGATAAAGATACGGCGTGCCTTGTAGTCCATAAAGAATCATCGCCAGCATTTTGGCCGATTCGTTGTGGTATTGGTCTTCATTACCTAAACGTGACACAATGCGAGGTTGATCGTGATTACACCAGAAAATCGCATTCCACGCCTTTCCGTGCATACCCTTTTGCCAATAGCCAAGTATTTTTTTGAGTTCAAGTAAATCGGGCTTAGCCAGCGTCCATTTTTCCCCATTTGGATAATCAATTTTTAAATGATGAAAATTAAACGTCATGGTCAACTCTTTGCCATCCAATGCGGCATATTTTTGACAGTTTTCTAATGTAGTTGATGACATTTCGCCCACTGTTTTTAAACCATTAGGTTGAAAAACATCTCGGCTTAACTCTTGTAAAAATTCGTGTATTTTGGGGCCGTCTGTATAATATTTTCGTCCATCCCCTTGGATATCATCTGGAAAATCTTGCTGTTTAGAGACCAAATTAATCACATCAAGCCTTAATGCATCGACGCCTTTATCCGCCCAAAATTGACAGACATTTTTAATCTCTTGGCGAACGGTTGGATTTTCCCAATTGAGATCAGCTTGCTGTTTTGCGAACAGGTGTAAATAGTATTGTCCTGATTGCTCATGCCACTGCCAAGCGTTACCGCCAAATTTTGACCGCCAATTGTTGGGTTCTGATCCGTCAGCGTTGGCATCTTTCCAAATATAAAACGATCGAAAAGGACTGGTTTTATCTAAGGCGGATTTAAACCATGGATGCTCTGTTGACGTGTGGTTAAATACCATATCCATCATAATACGAATATCACGTTCATGCGCTTGCTTAACCAATAATTCAAAGTCTTCCATCGTGCCATAAGCCGGATCAATATCATAGTAATCCGATACATCATAACCATTATCAACTTGCGGAGAGGGATAAATTGGCGTTAACCAAATCGCACTAATGCCCAGATTTTTAAGATAATCCAATCGGCTGATAATGCCTAATAAATCCCCCGTTGAACCAGTACCACTGGCTTGAAAACTTTTGGGATAGATTTGATAAATAGTTCCATTTTGCCACCAAAGGATTTCGTTCGTATTCATTGTTTGCTCTTAATTATTCATCTGTTGTAAATTAACCGTTCCATAATAGAACGGTTAACGGTTATTAAATCGTGTTTAGCGAATATCTAACGTACCTTTTTTCAATTTTATTTTATAAACAACTGATGTTAAAACAATAGGTACGACAATTGCCACAACCATAGCTAATGCATAAATTCCCCAATAAATCAGTTTTATGGATAAAATGCCAGGTAATCCACCCACACCTATACCATTAGATAATACCCCAAACAAACCACAAATTAAGCCAGCAAAGGCCGCACCAATCATGGCACATAGCATAGGGAATTTATAACGTAAATTGATACCGTACATCGCCGGTTCAGTCACGCCCAGATAAGCTGATATGGCAGCAGGAACAGACACTTCACGTTCGTTATGTTTTTTACTGACTAAAATAATCCCCACCACCGCCGAGGCTTGAGCAATGTTTGATAACGCAATAATTGGCCAAATAGGTGTTCCCCCCATATTTTGGGTCATCTGCATATCTATGGCTAATGTCGTATGGTGAATACCGGTAATTACCAATGGTGAATATAAGAAACCAAAAATAGCTGATCCGATAAAAGCATAGTCTCCAGTCATCAAATATCTAACCCCATAGGCAATACCATTACCTAACATTCGCCCTAAAGGACCTAATAAAAAATGTGCCAGAAAAACAGCAAGCAGTAGCGATACGATCGGAACAATCACCAACGTAAGATAATCAGGTATAATTTTACGTAATCGAGTTTCGATCCACCCTAACGCTAAACCAGCAAAAATCGATGGAATCACTTGTGCTTGATACCCTACTTTTTGGATGGTGAACAACCCAAAATCCCACACTTCAGGTATTTTACTGCCAAGATCATAAGCATTCATCAATTGTGGTGAAACTAAAGTAATGCCTAATACGATACCTAAAACAGGCGAACCACCCATTTTTTTGACTGTTGACCAACAAATGGCAACCGGTAAAAAATGGAAAATCGCTTCACAAGGTAGCCAAAGTATATTGTAAATAGGCGCTAACCAATGATAAGTTGCAATTAATGGCTTATCATCAATGGTGGGCATATCTCCAATAATGTTGCGTAACCCCAATAATAAACCGCCTGCAATTAAAGCTGGAAGCAAGGGTACAAAAATTTCTGCTAAGTTCGAAATTAGTCTTTCAAAAAAAGACATATTTTGTTTCGCAGCAGCTTTAGTTTGCTCCTTAGTTGATTCATCAAGATTTAAATGCTGAGTTAAAGCTTTATAATAACGATCCACATTGGTACCAATAATGACTTGAAATTGCCCAGCATTATTAAAACAACCTTTTACAAAAGGTAATTCCTCTATGGCTTTTATATCGGCTAATTTGGGATCAGACAGTGCAAATCTTAATCGAGTTAAACAGTGGGTAACACTCGCAATATTTTCTTTTCCACCCACACAATCAATTAATGCGGTTATCGATTCTGAGGCGATATTAGGATCTTTAGCCATCTCCAAGTCTCCCTATCATAAATATTTAGCCGAATTAGCTATTAATACATTGGCTATGTTTAAATTAGGATTCAGCATAGATTGAAAAAGACAAACAATAAATGGGAACGTTCCCTATTTGTGATAGATCTCACATAATTACTAAAAAATATAATACTGTTAGATTGTTATTGCTATTGATTAACAGCCAGTTGGCAAGGGATCGTCACCGTTTTAAGTTCCACCCCATTGGTTAACATTCGGAGTAATTCATGAGCGGTATAAGTTCCAGCTTTATCAAAACCTAACTCCACAGATAACGTTTGTGGAAAAAGAAAACGGAGCAATTCACTCTGCCCGATACTCGCAACAATGATATTTTTATATTGCTTTTCATGAAGATATTTATGTAAGCCTAACGCAAGCGTTTCAGTCGCACAAACAATGGCAGAAGGTGATGATTTAATGACTGTTTGAGCAAGATGATAGCCAGATAGATAACTTAATTTTCCTAAACAAGCATTAGGCGTTATTTGATGAAGCTGACAAAAATCCAGATAAGCTTGATAACGTAGCGCACCGGTAGTTTGATCTTGCTGTTCAATACCAATATAAGCAATATTACGCTGTTTTTGCTGATGATATAAATGCTCAAGTAACCGAGTTACTGCACCAATATCATCATAACAAACACACATATGATTAGGGAATGAACGAGCAATAACCACACTCTTATTTTGCCAGAAAGACAATACTCCCTTATCTAATCCTGTAAAGGCAAAAACCACGACACCGTCAGCCTGCTTATCTTTCAACATGGCTAAATGTTCTTCAACCTTTTCAACATTAAATTGGCTTTCCATAATAATCGGGTCATAGCCATGTTGATAAAATATTGGCAGCATGCTACTGACAGCTTGATTTTCAGACATCGAGTCGAGACGAGTGACAATAATACCAATCACTTTATTACCATAACCTCGCATTGCTCTTGCAGATTTAGACGGCGTAAATTGATATTGTTCAATAATAGCATTGACTTTATTACGTGTTTCTTCTTTCACCATTGGGTCATGGTTAATTACTCTTGAAACCGTTGATTTGCTTACTCCACTAAGTTTGGCAATATCCTTAATGGTTAAGTGGCTCGATGACTTGCTCATAATAATTTTGCTGAATAAAGATCAATAAAATTATAGTAATATAGTTTCAACAAAATTGCGATATGGTAGCTGCTTGGATGCTATTAAAAACCATGAAATATTGATATACCTGATTTGATGTCTAATGGTAGAATCAGATTAAAATTTAACAGGTCATTAGTAGTACTGTTTAACTCAATATCTCACTTTACGACAAGCTATTAAACATGAAAAAATTATATTTACTGTTAGGTTATATCTTATTTTTTGTCAGTTTATCCGGACACGCATCAAGTGATGTCACAAAAATAGCTACCGTTACAGAACAATTTAAAACTGCTCTATTATGTCAATCAAAGCCTTTTTCCATCGAAGATAAAAAAATCATTACTGAACTTGAAAAACAAAAAATTACCATAAAAAACAAACAACAAGATAATATCACTGGAATCGAATACCATTTTAAGCAACCTATCAAAATCAAGAATGTATGGGTTAATATGATTCGTTATGAAAGCGATAATTTCGTCACATCTTTTTATGCTAAAGCCAAAGGTGATATGCACAAGTTCGCTAAATTGATTGGTGCTAACGCTATATTGCGTAGCTGTGAAGAACCCATTCCTTTGAATGATACAGACATATACCGTAAAGATATTACCCCTATTACGGACAATAAACTTTACCCTGATACCATAATTATTGGTCAGGATAAAGACTCAAAGCCGAATGAATTTTATGTTATTTGTTCTAAAGTTGAGGCTAATGAACCATAATTCTTTGCTTAATCAATATTATCCTATTAATTTATTTATCTTATGTATGGGTAATGTGTGAATTCCATATTAGGTGGTACTTGGTTATAAACTTTTCGAGTGAATGCATCAATGCATTTTAATAGTGTCTAATCTTGATGTAAATTGCTTATGTACTTTGAGCCAATAAAGACAGCAAACACTCTCTAATTCTCATGTTTGCTTGACTTAAATCAATCGTACAAAAAAATAGCTGATGATTTTGAATGGTGGTATTTTCATTAATCGATTGATTTGTTGTTGGATATAAAAGCATACCTGATGCAGAATAGGATAATCGGTCATCACTTCTTTCTTGACTTCTTACATAAGCATAAAGTTGGTACAAATGATCTGTCTTAAAAGAAAAACTGTTATGATTAAAAATTGAGGTACATTTAGTATCCACAATTAAGCGAGAATTTGTTTTGTTATTTTCTATAATTAAATCGGTAATCATTTCTGGCATAAACTGTCCAATGTTGTCCGTCGATTGGGTACATTGCCATTTAAACCTTTTTCCCGACTCGATTTGCCATTCATTTGGATTGAGATTAACCCGATAAAAACCAATTACCGCTTTCTCAAATAATGCTCTTAACCACTGATCAGTTTTCTCCAACGTATTAAGTGTTTCTTTACCGAATAATTCTGTTGGAATAGACAAACTATGAACCAATTTAGCCACCGAAACTAATAGATTATCATGAGGATTTGATCGATTGAACTGATCGATAACAGGGTTGTAATAGTTAGATTTACCGATTTTTAACTCTTTAAAACGATTGGTTATTTGTTTACATTGCTTAATCAATTCATCATTATTTAATTGCCTTAACAGAACATGAGCAGCATCATGAATATATTGATTTTTTGGTGTATTATTTGTTAATCCATCATATCGACAATGGATTTTACCTTTTTCAAGTAATAATTTACGTGTGGTAGTTAAATAATCAATTTTTCCTCTAACACGTGTTAAAACCTGCTTTTCAGGTTGATAACTGTTAGATAATGAATAACGCAATCCTTTGTGCACTGCCTTGCAATAAATTTCAGCAGTCAGCTCAACAATTTTTTCAGGATTTTCTTCAAAATTTATTCGCTGGTGTTCATCAAGCTCTTTATAATAATCTGATGCATACAATAAAAGTAACCATATGTTTCTAATAGGTATTTTATTTAATGTGGTATTTTGTTTTGCTGTCGATTCAGTATTCATTGAAATTATTTATATGCAATCGTAATAAGTTTCATTGCTTTGTTAAGTTTATCTTTTTCATCAAACCAATACTCTTCCAATAATGGTTTAACTTCTGTATCAATAATATTTTGATACCACACTAAACCTTCACTTTTCGGTATAGCTCTATGATGAGTTAAATAACTATGACCAATAGCAAAAGCACTTCCTAACATTCTATCTTGAGCAATGAATTCATTTAATTCATTCATTCTTTCTTTTATTTCTTCTAAAAGCTTACTATTGAGCCCTGTTTTTTTAATCATATAGCTTAACCATTTTTCTGAAAAATTAGGATCTAAAGTAAAAAACGCAAAACGTCGACGTAGTGCAAAATCGACTAATGCTAAAGAACGATCCGCTATATTCATCGTACCAATGACATATAAGTTATCGGGAATATATATTCCATTTTCTTGTTCACGGCGATAGGTCAATTCTAATGCTTCACTCGGTGTTCGCTTATCAGCTTCAAGCAGTGTTAGCATTTCACCAAAAATCTGTGCGGGATTACCTCGATTAATCTCTTCAATAACCATAACATATTTAGATTGAGGATCATTTCTGGCTTGATGAATTATCTCCAAAAAAGGACCATCGATCAGCGCTAACTTACCATCACTAGCGGGACGAAAACCACGAATAAAATCTTCATAAGATAGATTAGGATGAAATTGAATTGCTCGAATATTATTTGAATCTTTATAGCCAATTACAATATTAGCCAATCTTTTAGCTAACCAAGTTTTACCCGTACCAGGGGGACCTTGTAAAATGATATTCTTTCTCATTTTTAAGCTTGCTAACATCTGTTGTAATTGTTGTTCATCGACAAAACAACTTTCTTGAATTAAACTTTCTAATGTATAAGGTTGTTTAACTAATAATTGTTCAACGATATCATCATCACTTTCAATAATTTCTTCATTTTGCTCATCAATATTATCACTGCGTAATCGATATTTTCCATTTCCCAAAAATTGCAAGAAATCCTTATCTCTTAATCTTTGCAATGTATTGCTGACCGATTCTCCTATTACACTATTATTAGGAAATTCTTCTTCAAGCTGTTCTCGATATTTATTAAGAAACTCTTTACGTTGAAAAACATCAGTTCCATTCTTTTGACAAAGCTCCTTAATCAGTTGTAATAATTTAAATTGCCATTGATTATTTGATATTAAACTTTCATTATGTGATATGCTACTTTGATATTTACGTAATGCGGTTAAATAAAGCTCTGGAAAAGAGTGAATAGGAAAGTAATCTTCGTTAAATCTCACAGCTAAATTATCAAGTAACTTAAGATAATCATTACCGTTAAAATGTCCTTTGGATAATCGCTTATCTTTTATCAAACCCAATTCATCTGTAAGATAAACTTTTGAAACCTTATCCAATACGACATAAGCATGAGGGCGAATCCAAAATAAACCATTGGTTAATTGCCATGAGCAATAAGGTTGTGACATGACTAAGTCAAATTTTTGTTCAAACTCATCTTGATAGTTTTCATCAGCATTAGAAAATTTCAGTGCAGTAGCATAAAATTCCCACAAATTATCAATCTCTTGTTGTTGATTTTCGGAGTTGGTAAAAAACCAAGAAGCTTGATTATTGAGTAATGGTATTCCTTCAAAGGAATTGGGTATCGATTCATTTAGATTAAGAAATTCCGCCCACTTTTTTGCTATTTGTTTTCGTGTGATTTCTTTGATATTTCGGTTAAAAGTACCTAGCGCTGTAAACGGACAAATATCATGTATATTTTTATTAAGTAAATAAGAGAGATTAAATTCTATTGCAAGTTCATTTATAAAAACCATTAATTCAGAACGCTTCTCTTTATTTTGATAAATTAATAAATTATCAGCAACTGCTTCATAAAATGGTATCCATTTAAATAATTGTGTACGAAAATTAGTATCGTTATCTCCATAACGAGATCGCCAATAAGGCGCATTACGAAAATAGTCAATATCCTGTGGTTTATTATAGAAAGTAAAGTTGATTAATTGTTTTGATAACCATTCATCATCTTTAACACTCCAAATAGTGGCTATATTGGTAAAAAAATACCATTTTTTATTCAAATTCTTTTTTTGCCACTTAACTTCTAATAACTTTCCATCACCATAATTTTTTGTCACAATACCGGTCGCTTTAATCTCCATGACTGAAACAGCTTGACCTTTATTATCAAATGGTAAATTATTTTTTAAGTTATAGGTTGACTTGATTGCAACACGATCTCCAACACTAATACCACGTACAGTATTTAAATATTTATTATCGTAACCATTTTCCCAAATACCTAATTTGACAAAACGTTCTGTTTGGTCTTCACTACCATTAAATTTAGCGCTTAAAAACCAATATGTTTTTATTGCTTCCAATGTTTTTCCTTTCAAAAGTAGATAATCTATTGTAAAGATAAATTTTTGTAACGAAGTTTAACTTAAAATAAGATAAAAAAGTGAACAAATCTAATTAAATATGTGATACAGGTCAAATTTTCAAAAAAATCTTAAATAACTATTAATATCATTAACAAAACGATCATTAAATATAATTGGCAAAAAATAGCTTTTTATTCATGTTAAAAACCTATTTCTTAACACATTGCCTTAATTTATAAGCACTTCCCCACTCTAACATAGCATCATGAACCTGTTTTAAACTTTGCCCGACTTCGGTTAAAGTATATTCCACTTTAGGAGGTACTTGGGCATAGACTTTGCGATGAATTAATCCGTTTTTTTCCATTGCACGTAGGTGCTGGGTTAAGACTTTTTGCGATATTCCGTCTAAGGATTTTTTTAATTCGCCAAAGCGTTTAGTGCCCGTTAATAAATCACGAACAATTAAAACTTTCCATTTATCGCCCATTAGCATAAGCGTAGTTTCGACGGGACAAGGGGGTAAATTTTCATTGAGAGACATAATAAAAATCCTTTAAATTCAATTATAGTATTAATTTGGTAACTATATTACTGTTTAGTACCTACTTTACAATAGATACTTTGAATATTAATCTAAAAATATTCATTACTTAACGATTTTTGTTTACAGAACCTAAAACCAGAATCCAACAATATTATTAAATTAATAAAGAATAAAGGAGTCAAAAAGATGAAAATAGCTGTTATTGGTGCAAGTGGTAAATCAGGCAGTCTGATAGTTAAAGAAGCAATTGCGCGTGGGCATGACGTGACAGCGATTGTTCGTCATCAAAATGCGCATGTCGATCCCAAGGCGAAAGTTTTAGTGAAAGATTTGTTTGATCTGACTTATGAAGATTTGAAACCTTTTGATGTGATTGTCGATGCATTTGCGACATGGAGCCTTGAATCACTGCCTCAACATCAAACAAGTTTAAAACATTTAACTGATATTTTAAGCGGTAAACCTAACCGTTTATTAGTTGTTGGTGGTGCAGGTAGTTTATATGTCAATCCTGAACATACTATTCGTTTAGTTGATACACCCGAGTTTCCAGAAGAATTCAAACCACTAGCTAATAATATGGCTAAAGCACTTGATGAATTAAAAAAATGTCAGGATGTGAACTGGACTTACATAAGCCCAGCTATTGAGTTTATTGCCGATGGCGCAAGAACAGGTCACTACAAAGCAGGCGGTGAACAGGTTTTATTCAATACTCAAGGAAAAAGCCAAATTAGCTATGCTGATTATGCCATTGCCATGGTTGATGAAGCAGAAAATGCCAAACACATTAAACAACGTTTTACGGTTGTGACAGAATAAGATAAAAATCTATTTTATATAGTGAACAGCTGATGCCTGTTCACTATTTCATAGCGCTTTTTATTGCTGAACTATCAATTTAAGTTTTATTAATCAAATTTCTGGTACTATTCTGTACCAATTTGACAAGTCATTTTAATTTCTCGATTATCCGTGATTTCTAAGTTTGACAACACCACTAGCTGTGGAAAATGGGGCCTTAAAAATTGTGATAGCATCGGTCTTAATGTGTGGTTAACCAAGAGTACAGGCGGTGCACCAATGGCATCTTGCTGATTTAAAGCTTGCTTCACTTGTTGAATTATATGATCCGCTAATCCTGGTTCAACATTACTGGTATTTTGGAGTGCTTGTAGCAACAACCGCTCCAAATTCACATTTAAACCAATGACATTAATTGCCCCATTCCCCGGAAACCATTGTTGTGTTATCACTCTTCCTAAAGCTATTCGCACTAAGCTAAGCAATTGATAAGCATCGTTTTGATTCGGTGCATGTTCGCTTATGGTTTCGATAATTGTGCGCATATCACGTATTGACACTTTTTCGGCGATTAAATTTTGGAGTATTTTATGAAACGTCGTTAACGTAATGACGCCTGGTATAAAGTCCTCCACCAATTTAGGAATATCTTGTTTAACATGATCCAATAACTCTTGTGTTTCCACTCGTCCTAATAAATCACTGGCGAACTGTTGTAATAGGTGATTAAAATGGGTCGCAATCATGGTGCTGGTATCAACAACAGTATAACCTAAGATTTGAGCATTTTCTTTATTACTTGCGTCTATCCATACCGCAGGCAAACCAAACGCAGGCTCGGTAGTGGCTATTCCGTCAATGGTTTCTGCCACATTCCCCGGATTAATCGCTAACCATTTGTTATTAACAATTTCACCTTTTCCTATTTCCCCGCCTTTAATAAATAATTTATATTGATAAGGCGCGAGCGATAAATTATCTCGGATATGAACTTGAGGTGGCAAAAAACCAAACGTTTGAGCAAACTTTTTCCGTAAACTGCGTATCCGACCCAATAATTCACCATTCTGAGTCTGATCTACCATAGGGATTAATCCATACCCCACTTCCATTGCTAAAATATCCTCAATACTGACGTCCGACCAAGATGCTTCAATATTACTAGGTGTCGTTGCTTGCGTATCAACTTGCTTAGTGCTGGCAGTCGTATCATTTTTCTTCTGCTTATTAAGCCACCAGGACAACACAACTAATATCGCAGTAAACAGTAAAAACACTAGATTTGGCATACCCGGAATCAAACCCAATAATCCAATGACTACCGCAGTCAAGATTAATACTTGTGGATTTTTAAACAACTGGTTTAGCATCTGTTCACTGATGTTTTCTTGTGATGTCACTCTTGTCACGATCACGCCAGCAGCCGTTGAAATAATTAAAGAAGGGATTTGAGCAACCAGACCATCACCAATAGTTAATAATACATACGTCTGACTCGCATCCGCTAGTGCCATACCATGTTGTACAACCCCTACTAACAGCCCACCGATAATGGTAATTGCCATTATCAATAAGCCAGCAATCGCATCCCCCCGAACAAATTTACTTGCTCCGTCCATTGAACCATAAAAATCGGCTTCTTGGGTGACTTCGGCTCGGCGTGCTTTGGCTTCGTCTTCACCAATCAATCCAGCATTTAGATCCGCATCAATTGCCATTTGCTTACCGGGCATACCATCTAATGCAAAACGAGCACCGACTTCGGCTATTCGCCCAGCCCCTTTGGTAATAACCATAAAATTAATAATCACCAAAATGATAAAGACCACAATACCTATCGCAAAATTGCCACCTACCAGAAAATGACCAAAGGCTTCAATCACCCGACCTGCGGCATGACTGCCAGTATGACCTTTTAACAGAACAACCCGCGTTGAGGCAACATTCAATGATAAACGTAATAAAGTCGCAAACAATAACACGGTTGGGAAAGCAGCAAAATCAAGTACACGCTTAGTAAACAATGCCACAATCAAAATAATAATTGATAACGCAATATTGAAGGTAAAAAACAGGTCTAAAATAAACGCAGGTAACGGTAATACCATCATTGAAAGAATCAATAAAATTAGCAGTGGACCTGCTAAAATTTGATAATGCCCTTTTTTAAGCCCATTGGTTGATAAAAACGAAACTATTTTATTTTTAATCATGTAATTAATTACCGCCTTGGTTGATTTTCTGCTAATGACTCAGGTACCGGCAAATTGTTAGGTGTAATCGGTTTATCACCGCCAAATTTATGCCACCGTTTTAATTGATAAACCCAAGCAAGAATTTGCGCAACAGCTGTATATAATTCGGTTGGAATGGTCTCGCCAATTTCACCATAACGATATAAAGCCCTAGCCAGTGGTGGCGCTTCTAATTGTGGAATATGATGTTGATTGCCGATCTCCCTAATTCGTAAAGCGATTTGATCGGTTCCTTTTGCCAATACTTTAGGGGCTATCATGGTTTTTTCATCATAATGTAAAGCAACCGCATAATGAGTCGGGTTGGTTACAATGACATTTGCTTTAGCGACATCTTTCATCATGCGACGCCTTGCCATGGCTTGCTGCATCTGCCGAATACGGCCTTTTATTTGAGGATTCCCCTCTTGCTCTTTAAACTCATCTTTAATTTCCTGTTTTGACATCATCAATTTTTTTAAATTACTCCAAATCTGATAAAAGATATCAAAACCGACCATCGGAATAAGTGATAACACCATGAATAATCCACAAATCAAAATAAGATCTATCGCTTTTGTTAATGCGCTATTTAGATACATTTTTGGAAGAGAAAGCAGATTTGGAAACAAGTCGAATAATAACAATGAAGCAGCTAAGGTAATTAATATGACTTTTAGCATACTTTTAAATAATTCCGCTAAAATTCGGCGACTAAACATCCGCCCAAAACCAGAAATCGGATTCAACTTTTTAAAATTGGGTTTAATTGATTGCCAACTAAATAACAAGCCACCCACACAAAGCGGTGCCACAATAGCAAAGATAGCCAAGGCAAAAAACAGAGGAACAATAGCCCAAAAACCTGCGGTCATTAACTCAATCAAATTGGTCAGAATACGAGATTCATCATTTACACGAAAAGAGACCTGCATCGCAGTTTTTATTATGATGATTAACTTCTGGACTAATGCAGAACCCATTAACCAAAAAAGCATAATGCCCACCAACAAAATAATGACGGAAGTCAATTCTCGTGAACGGGGTATCTGTCCCTTCTCTTTAGCTTTTTTTAGTTTGCTATCGGTGGGGCGTTCGCTTTTATCTACATCACTTTCATTAGCCATGATAGGGGTTAATAGTATCTAACTGTCTAAATAGAAATAAAATAGTCACAGTATGTACTTAACACACTAAAGTTATTGGCTTGATTAAACGACAAATTAAGGTGTATTTAACGCGTTTACACTGAACACACCGCAATAATCATTAAACTTTTGCTCGTTTTGATGAGATTGTTTCGGTTTGTTGATAACCATTATTGGTATAAACAACCGGATTATGAATACTTTTTAAATGATCGATAGTTTGCTGAGTACGATGCATACGATTTTGAATAATCAAACCATTATCACGATTGATATTCGCTAATAACCGCGTAGTGGTTGTAATGGATTGCCATTGCTCTGCCAGTTCTGGATTTTCACTATAAGGGGAAGATAGATTGAGTTGTTTACTAGTATTAATTCGTTTTTCATCTAATAATTTTAATTCAATAAGTAATTGACTCTTTTTATTGATGATTTCATTGAGTTGATTGATAGAACTGTTTTCAATAAGCACTTGTTGCTCGGTCTGCAAAATGTCTGAAAGTGTTTGTAACATGACGGTTATTTTATTTAAGATGTCATTTAATTCTAACATTTTTATTTCCTTTCAAACTTTACTAACTATTCAATATTTTCAATCATCTGTTTGATAAGTTCATCAGCTATTTTTGTGGTGTTTATCACTAATTTACCTTCAGTAATAGCCTGTTTTATGTTATCAACTTTTTCCATGTCAATGTCATTATGCGTAGACTGTAAAAGCGATAAGGTATTTTGACTTAATGTCACATTAGCACTGCTGGTCAGGCTATTTTCTGTCTGCTGAGATGATCGTGGGCTTTTTTGTTGCTCATTGATAACATCACGATTAAGTAATCCTGCTATTGTCGTTACCGATTTAGTCGCTTCTATACTCATAAAATACCTTTGATCAAAAATTTAATGATTTGTTTAGTCTAATTATCGGCAAAAATAAAAAAATCATTAATTTTATTTATCGAAAATTGTCACACCTTCTTGCGTAACAATACCTTCAACAATATTGCCAGAATTAAGCTTTACACTTATATGATCATCTAAGGCGCCATTATTAAGAGATTTACCTTTTGTTGCAATCACATACCCCTCTCCATTAATCAAGACTTTCACCATTTGACCGGCCTTGATGTGCCAATTTTGTTGCAGCATTGAAGTTCGAATTGGCTCATCAAGCTCAATGTTACGTAATGCAATATGATTAATAATGTGCTGTTTATTTAAAATTACCGAATTGGCTAGAAGATCAAGTCGTCCCAATTTTGACCGTATCAGTGCATCAGTAATGATCGTTCCTGCACTTATAGGTTTATCAGCGACAAAATAACGTCCCTCAGCACTGACTTTTATTTGCAAATACTGGGTTTTATTACCGCATTTAACGCCAATGGTCATCGTACCCCACTGTTTTTTATTATTCAGTAGTGTAATTTTGGGCTCATCACACATTAACTGCGGTTTAGGCGATATATAAGATATCGAAATATTATCGACAGGAACCGTTATATGTTTTGAAACTAAATCATTCACCGCTCTTTCAAATGAATCAGCCATCGCCATATTAGTCACCAATAACAGTGAAATAAGCTGTATTAATCTAATAACCTTAATCATATTTGTTTGTTTTAAAATTATTTGTAAGCCGATTTTACTGTATGAACAATTTATTGAATGTTGAAATAAGGACAATTTTTGTTGTTATTTATACGATGAGTTTTTTTTGATTCACATAAAATTTTAAATATCAAACAAAGTGAGACGATTTTATGCTGAATAAATTAGACACCTTTATTAATTTTCATCAACAAGCATTAAATGTACGTGAAAAAAGACAAACTATCTTAGCATCAAATATTGCTAATAGTGATACACCGAATTATCAAGCGCGTGATATTGATTTTAATGCCGAATTGAAAAAAGCACTAACTCATCAGAATAGTCGCCATCACCTACAACTTAACGTAACGTCGAATCAACATATACAGATCAATGCACCTGCTATGACAAATGTAAATATGCTTTATCGTATTCCTTATCAAGCATCAGCGGACGGTAATACGGTCGAAATGGATCAAGAACGCACAGCATTTATGGATAACAGTATCCACTATCAAAGCAATTTAACTTTTTTAGGTGAACAATTTAAAAATGTAATGTCTGTATTACAGCAAGGATAATCAATATGAGTTTTTCAATTTTTGCAATTTCTGGCTCGGCCTTAATGGCACAAACTCAGCGAATGAATGTCAGCGCCAGTAATTTAGCGAATGCTGACAGCATCACCAGCACATCAGGAAAAGCATACCAAGCAAAACAAGTTATTTTTCAGGTGGATAATAACGGTGAGCAAAATAGTATTGCTGGCGTAAAAGTCGCCCAAGTGATTGAAGACCCGTCCCCCATGAACTTAGTTTATGAGCCACATCATCCATTAGCCGATGAGAAAGGTTACATCCAAAAACCCAATGTCGATGTTGTTGCCGAAATGGTCAACACCATATCAGCATCACGCAGCTATCAAGCCAATGTCGAAGTCATTAATACCGCCAAAAGCCTAATGTTAAAAACATTGACATTAGGTCAATAGCAAGGAGTGATAGATGGGTGTAACAAATGTGTCTGTATCCGAATCGGTAGGCGTAAACGGTGTTCAAACCAAACAAAAAAGTACAACTGATGGCAATTCCAGTAAAGAATTACAAGATAACTTTTTAACGCTACTGATTGCCCAGATGAAGAATCAAGATCCAACCAATCCAATGGATAATAGCCAATTAACCTCGCAACTTGCTCAAATTAACACATTAGCGGGGATTGAAAGATTAAATACCACGCTAGGCATGGTGTCTGGGCAAATTGACGATAGTTTATCGGTCAATGCCAGCAACATGATTGGTAAAGGGGTAATGGTACCTGGCAATAAAATTTTAGTGGCGACCTCTGAGCTTGAAGGTACTGATAACGAAACCGAAACCATTACCACACCATTTGGTTTTGAGCTAATGCGTGATGCTGATTCAGTCATCATTACGATTTTAGATGAAAATGGTAATGTCGTACGTGAAGTCGATTTAGGTTCGATTCCTGCTGGAGTTAGCTCCTTCACTTGGGACGGTCAGCTAAACGATGGCACCACCGCACCCGATGGCAGTTATACCTTTTCGGTCAATGCCAGTTACGATGGGCAAAAAGTATCCTCAACGTCACTTGGCTATTCGGTTGTCTATGGTGTGATAAACAGTAAAGTTAATAATAAAGTATTACTCGATTTAGGAATACTTGGTTCAATTAGTATTGACGAAGTACGTCAAATTCTTTAAGGGAGATGAAATTCAAATGGGATTTTCTCAAGCAATTAGCGGCATGAATGCTGCATCAAAACAATTAGACGTCATTGGTAATAATATTGCCAATTCTGCAACCGTTGGCTTTAAAAGTGCGAGTATCTCATTTGCCGACATGTATGCCGGATCAAAAGTTGGTATGGGTGTGAAAGTTGCAGCCGTCATGCAAAATTTTGGTGACGGAACAACAACCGCCACTAACAATAGTTTAGATGTTGCTATTTCTGGCAATGGTTTTTTTCGCTTAGTGGATAGTAGTGGACAAATTTATTATAGCCGTAATGGTCAATTTCAATTAGATGCCGAGCGCAACATCATTTCGGCGGATGGTTTGCAACTCACAGGCTACTTAGCCACCGGCACACCGCCACAAATTGCACAAGGTGCAGCACCGGGGCCGCTTAAAATTTCGCAAGAAATGTTAAATGCTGCCGCAACAACAAAAGCATCATTACAAACTAACTTAAACTCAAATAGTACAGTACCTGAAAAACAGCCTATTAATGCACTTGATGCCGATACGTTCAACTACTCAACAACGCTGACAACTTACGATTCGCTCGGTAATCAACGTAATGTACAACTGTTTTATGTCAAAACAGCCGATAATCAATGGGATGTGCATTATCTTGACAGCAGCGACCCGAATGCAACATTACAAAAAATGGGGCAAATGGAATTTGATTCATCCGGTAAATTAATCAGTGATCCAGAAATGACCGTAAATATTAACGGTATTAATGGCTCGGCTGACAACACCTTTACACTATCACTGGCTAATAGCTCTCAACAAAATATGGGCAAAGAAGTGGGCAGTATCAAAACCCCTGTCGTTGATGGTTATGCACCGGGTGACTTAGTCGGGTACAACATCAATAATGATGGATCGATTTACGGTATCTATTCTAACCAACAAACCATGTTGTTAGGTCAAATTGCGATGGCGGATTTTGCCAATGTTAACGGACTAGAGTCAGCAGGCAATAACAATTGGCGTTCAACACTTCAATCCGGCGCTGAAGTATTAGGTATCGCAAACTCAGGCACGATGGGCGCATTGACCAGCGGTGCAGTAGAATCATCCAATGTGGATATGAGTCAAGAATTAGTCAACATGATTGTTGCCCAGCGCAATTATCAATCTAATTCACAAACCATAAAAACGCAGGATCAGATACTCAACACATTGGTTAACTTGCGTTAATTAAGGAATAAATTATGGATCGCGTTATTTATACAGCCATGTCGGCAGCAAGTCAGACTCTTCATCGACAAGCAATAACCAGTAATAACCTAGCCAATGTTTCAACATCAGGCTTTCGTGCCCAATTAGCCGCAATGAAAGCGGTACCTATTGTTGGCAGCACTATGCCAACCCGAACAATGGTCACAGCAACCACCCCCACATTTGATGCCAGTATGGGGGCATTTAATTATACTGGTCGAGAATTAGATGTTGCTTTAGCCGAAGATAACTGGTTAGCGGTACAACTTGCCGATGGTAGTGAGGCTTATACCCGTAATGGTGCGATCCAAATTGATGAAGAAGGTACATTGCGTGTGCAAGGATACCCTTTAATGGGTGATGGCGGTGTACTAACTGTTCCGCAACAATCAAAAGTCAGTATCAGTTCAGACGGGACTTTATCAGCTTTAGGCGCAGGTGATAAACCGACCACCATAGCCCAAATGGGTAAAATTAAAAAAGTCCAACTTAAACCCAACGAAATAACTCGCGGTGATAATGGTTTGTTTCAATTGACTGAACAGACACGCAATGCCCGTGGCGCCGTATTACCCGATAATCCCAATGCCAAATTGATGTCGGGCGTATTGGAAGGCAGTAATGTTAATCCCGTTGTCGCAATGGTTGATTTAATCAGCCATTCTCGCCATTTTGAAATGCAAATGAAAGGGATCACAACCGCTGACGAAAATGCTCAAAAAGCGAATCAAATATTATCACTGACTTAATTAGGAGTATCACCAATGATTAAATCACTCTGGATTGCCAAAACCGGTTTAACCGCACAACAAATGAATATGGATATTATTTCCAACAATCTAGCCAATGTCAGTACCAGTGGTTTTAAACGGCAAAGAGCAGTATTTGAAGATCTGCTATATCAAACTGTTCGCCAACCGGGCGCACAATCTTCAGAACAAACTACCTTACCGTCAGGCTTACAAATTGGCACAGGGGTAAGACCGGTTGCCACCGAACGAATTCACAGCCAAGGTAATTTAGAATTAACCGACAACAGCAGTGATATTGCTATTAATGGACAAGGCTTTTTCCAAGTGCTATTACCAGACGGAACCCAAGCTTATACCCGTAGTGGCGCATTTCAAGTTAACCAAAATGGACAACTCGTCACCGCCAACGGGTATGAAATTCAACCAACCATTAATATTCCCGCAAATGCAATTAAAATGACGGTCGCGCGTGATGGTATTGTCAATGTCACCCTTGCCAACCAATCCTCGCAAGTGCAAGTAGGTCAACTGACATTACACACCTTTATTAATGATGCAGGACTTGAAAGCATGGGGGAAAATCTTTACTTAGAAACCGAAAGTTCTGGTTCGCCGACTGAAAACACCCCGGGGCTAAATGGTGCAGGATTGCTATACCAAGGTTATACCGAAACATCGAATGTCAATGTTGCCGAAGAGCTGGTAAATATGATTCAAGTACAACGTGCTTATGAAATTAACAGTAAAGCGATTTCGGCATCCGATCAGATGCTACAACGATTAAATCAGTTATAAATTAATACCATGATAAACGTGATGAAATCCCTGTATATCGTGATCGCTGCGCTGTGCTTAGTGAATTGCGCACAGTTACCGAAAAAACCATTAGTCAAAGGTGAAACGAGTATCGTTCCGCAAATGCCAGAAATTGTTAACACCAGCGGGTCTATCTATCAAGCAGCACAACCAAGTAATTTTGGTTACCAACCCATGTTTGAAGATCGCCGTCCACGCAATATTGGTGATGTGCTAACCATAGTATTACAAGAAAACGTCAGTGCTAGCAAAAGCTCATCAATCAATGCCGGACGTAACAGTTCACTGAATTTAGGGGTAAAAGCTGTGCCCACTTTTTTAGATGGACTGGTTGGACGTGGAAAAGTCGAAACAGACATGTCTGGTGGTAATGATTTTAAAGGATCTGGAGGAGCAAACGCTAAAAATACCTTTAGCGGTACTATTACTGTCACCGTACAAGATGTCATGATAAACGGCAATTTAAAAGTCATTGGTGAAAAACAAATTGCGATAAATCAAGGAACGGAATTTATACGATTTTCAGGTGTAGTTAACCCTCGAACAATTAGCGGCAATAATACCGTTATCTCAACACAAGTAGCCGATGCCCGTATTGAATATGTCGGAAATGGTTACATCGATGAAGCACAAACTATGGGTTGGCTACAGCGTTTATTTCTCAATCTTTCACCGTTTTAACGAGTCTTAGCATGATAAAAAAATTACCTACTCTTATCTGTTTTATCTTAATGATGATTTTAGCGATACCTTATAGTTACGCTGAGCGCATCCGTGATCTAGTCACCATACAAGGGGTACGTGATAATGCGTTAGTAGGTTATGGCATTGTGGTGGGACTTGATGGAACAGGCGACCAAACCTCGCAAACACCGTTTACGATTCAAAGTATCACCAATATGTTATCTCAATTAGGCATTACTGTTCCAACAGGCAGCAATATGCAACTCAAAAATGTTGCCGCCGTTATGGTCACAGCAAAATTACCCGCTTATGCACGAGTAGGACAACAAATAGATGTCGTGGTATCCTCACTGGGTAATGCCAAAAGTTTACGAGGGGGCACATTAATTATGACGCCATTAAAAGGCGCAGATAACCAAGTATATGCGATTGCTCAAGGTAATCTTTTTCTGGGCGGCATGGGCGCAAGTAGTGGCGGAAGTAGTGTAAGTGTCAATCAATTAGCTGGCGCGACAATCCCGAATGGTGCAACGATAGAACGTGAATTAGACATGCGATTAGATGAACAAGACATTATTCACCTACATCTAAATCAATTCGATTTTACTCGTGCCTTAAAAATCTCCGAAGCAATTAATAAATTACAAAAAAACACCGCGGTGGCACAGGACGGCACGACGGTGACAGTCAAAATGCCTGTTACCAGCCAAGAACGGGTTAAATTATTATCACGAATACAAAATCTTGAAATTGGTGCAACGCCGATCTCAGCCAAAGTCGTCATTAATACTCGTACTGGGGTTGTGGTCATGAATCAAAAAGTCCAGTTGGATAACTGCGCTGTCGCGCATGGTAACTTATCGGTTGTCGTCAATAATAGACTCAAAGTTAACCAACCCAATACACCTTTAGCGGGTGGGGAAACAGCGGTCACACCTGAAACACAAATTGCGGTTGAAGAGCAAGGTGGCGCATTGCAAAAAGTCACCGCAGGGGTGAATTTAAATAGTGTGATTAAATCGCTCAACTTACTGGGTGCCAATCCGACCGAATTAATGTCAATCCTTGAAGCACTTAAAAAAGCCGGTTGCTTACATGCTTCGTTAGAAACCATTTAGATATAAAAAATAGAATATGAATAATCTGATTAATCAATCTGTTCACCGTTTTGCCTATGATGTAAATGGACTAAATCAATTAAAGCGCAATGTGGCAAAAGGAACTAACCAAAGCATTAAACAAGTTGCTGAACAATTTGAAACGCTATTTATTAATATGATGATGCAATCAATGCGTAAAGCAGTGCCGGACAGTGGATTATTCAATCAACCTGCAACACAACTCTTTACCTCGATGTTTGATCAGCAAATTGCTCAGCAAGCAGCAGGTAAAGGGTTGGGGCTTGCTAATATCATTACCAAGCAACTCACGCATGGCAAACCTTTGTCACCCAATGTATCGTCGTCGGGCACTATTCCTATTCAACCCCAAAAATCGTCGCAACAACCTAACCTTAAACTTGCACAATCTTTATTTAGCAACGCATCAGCGACTGTTACGCCTGAAGCATTAGGACAAATGCTTTATCATAGCCATAAAATCGATAATGCTTCAAAAATAAATGCATCTGAAATCACATCGTTAAAACCTGCCGATAAGGCAAATCAAGATCATATAACCGCATTTGTCAAAGAATGGCTTATTCCTGCTCAACAAGCTTCTAAAAGTTCAGGTATACCTTACGAAGTTATCATAGCGCAAGCTGCACTAGAAACAGGTTGGGGACAAAAACTGATTAAAACCGCAGATAACCAATCAAGCCATAACTACTTTGGTATCAAAGCCACGCCGACATGGCAAGGTAATGCGACCCGCTTAACAACACAAGAATTTATCAATGACCGAATGATAAAAATTCAAGATAATTTCAAAGTCTATACCAGTAAACAACATGCATTAACTGACTATATCAATCTATTAACCAAAAGCCCTCGCTATCAAGCGGTGGTCAAAGCACCCGATGCAAGAACCGCCGCCAAAGCATTACAAGCAGCCAAATACGCAACCGATCCCAACTACAGTGACAAACTCATACAAATTATTGCGCGTATAGAACAAATTGCTCAACAAAATCCGATAACGACCGTTTCAGGTTTCAGAAAAATAGCGTTTAATTAATTCTGTTTTTGCCAGTAAAACACTTCAATTCTAATGTCTGATTTTTGGCTTTGGCTCATTAAAAAATAGACATAAAAAAGGAGGCTTAAGCCTCCTAAACGTGTTGGATATATATTCTAGTTATAATGAGTAGAAATGAATACTATTATCTGTTTTCACTCGACTATTTCATTTGAAACAGTGACATGCTTTGCATACTCATAAAAGTATACTGTGCTGCTTGTAAGTTAGCTTGAAGCATAACGTATTCTGAAATGGCATCGTACCAATCTACATCTTCAAGTTGGCTAATTTGCGTTTCAAACTCAATATCTAGCGTTTTACCCAGTGTTGTTAATCTTTCGACTTCTTGTAATACTGTTCCGCCTTTTGCTCTAAGGGTCGAAACATTATCAAATGAGTTATCAACACCACAACTTGCTTTAGATAAGCCTTCTCGATATTGCTTAATGGTATCTTCATTGTTGTCATCTAAATCGAGCTTTAATGCGTCAAGCGCATAATCGATACTTGCAAATAGATTACTTTCTGCTGGCGATCCGTCTGGCAACTTAACGGTAGAGCCTGTCATAAAGGCTTCAAGACCGGTAAAACTGAGTGGGACTTCGCGTGAATCATCAATAAAAATATTAATTGTGGTGGTACCACCGACATAACTCACTTCGCCAGATTCACTAACCACAAAAGGGGGCGTATCATTTTTATTACCGGCAAACAGATAATTGCCGTTAGTGTCTTTTGAATTGGCTAAAGCGACAAGCTGATCTTTTAAACCTTGTAATTTATTTGCCAAATCACGTCGGTTTTCATCGTTTAACGTTTCATTACCGGCATAAACCAATGTTTCTTGAATACTTTGTATGACGGTATTAACTTCTTTTAAGATAGTATCTTGACGACTAAGTGACTTATCGGTACTTTCACGCGCGGCTTGAAATTGGTCGTTTCGAGATTGCGCTTGTTTTAATATTAATGATTGTGATGCGCCCATAGGATCATCAGAAGGCGATAAAATCTTTTTACCCGTTGCTAAATGTAACCCCGATTTTTGCCATTTATTGTTGGTGTTTAAAATACTATTTAAATTTTTTTGATACATTGAATTGGTACTTACACGCATTTTTTATCCTTTTATCACTTCGCTAAACCTAAAATAGTGTCAAATAGCGTTGTTGCAGCATCAATAACTTTGGCATTTGCTTGATAATACTGCATATAAACTTGCATAGAGATATACTCTTCTTCAATATTTACGCCCGATATTGATTGATTTTGTTCATCAATCTGCTGCGTTATATTTTGGCTTGATTGTGCCGAAATTTTAGCGGTTTGAGTTTCACTACCAATATAGTTAACTAACGTGCTATAAGCGCTGCTTAAGGTCGTTGTACCGTTAATTAATTTTTCATTTTGTATGTCTAATAATTTGCTCACATTGCGGTTATCACCCGCACCGTTTTCTTCATCATTAATTCCGGTTGCCAATTTGTTCACATCTGTCACTAACAACGCTAATGACGATGCGATATCAGCAACAGGTTTAATTAAAAACGAGTCACCTTTCACCGCATTACCCGTTATTTCAATTGATAAACCATCAAACATTAGTTTGCCATCTTCAATTTGAGGGGTAATAGTTTGATGATCAGACAGTCTTGTCACAACCCAATCAGTACCATTAAATTCAATTTTATAATCCGAGGCTTTAACTTCGGTGACTGAATCAAAATTGATTTTAGCGGCAGCATTACCTTGATTTTTAGCATTGGTGATACTACTTGGTTGACGGTAATCAAACATTTTTTCACCGGCATGACCATTGATATCCACGCCAGACATATGTACTTCATTGAAACGCTCAGCTAAATTAAGTGCAATTAAGCCCAATTGGTTGCGAGCTTGAGAAAGTGGTCCATCACGAAAAGTTAATAATCCATTTAATCGGCCTGATGCGATATTTTGACTTGTCAGTTCTTGAGTCGCACCAGAATTATGCGTGTAAACAATTGTATTTATTGCAGGATCTTGTTGTGACGGTTGAACAGATAGTAAGTTCACCGACGATCCCTGCACTAAACTTAAACCGTTAGCTAACGACAGATTATATTGTCCATTTTGCTCCGTCACGGTAATTCCTATAATTTCGCTCAATTCATTGACCAGCTGATCACGCTGATCAAGCAAGGCATTAGGTTCATTACCACCACTAACGGCTTGTAATTTTGAAATTTTTTGATTTAATTCGGCAATTTGCTCTAAATAAGTATTAACCTGATCGACATTATTCGTTAATTCAGTATTGATATTGGCAATTTGATTTTTAAGATTATTTTCGGTTTTATTAAATTGTCCAACCAACGACGTCAAATTACTGATAACCGATTGTTTTGTCGAGGCATCACCCGCATTTGACGTAAGCTTATTTAAACTAGAAAAAAGATTATTTATTTGCGATGAAATGCTGTTTTCATTTTCAGCTAAAAGATTATCAACTTTTGATAATTCATTATAATATGATTTAATCGATCCATTTTGTGATTGCGATTGTCGCAATTGCCCAACAACAAATTGGTTAAATGCACGATTTACCGCTGTCACTGAAACCCCATTACCGACAAAACCAAAATGATGATGAGTACCATTTGCCTGCGTTAATATCTGTTGTTGGCGATTATAGCCTGCGGTGTGGGCATTACTGATATTATTGCTAATTACATTAAGCATATTTTGCGCTGCATTTAATCCACTAATTCCAGTATTCATCAATGAATTTGCCATTAAAAAACTCCTTAATATAACTTAGTTAATAACATCATGATTATTTGTAAACTTAATTTTTATATCGGCACAATTCATTAAAGCTTTAATCATTTTTGCTATTTTTTTTGAATTTTTATTTTTTTATTTTCAATTCAGCAGATTTTTTTTGATTCATGCCTTTCATAATATAACGATAGGATTAATTTTGTTTAACTGGCTTAGCCTGTTTTAAAAAATCAATGCCAGTCATATTGTTTTCATCCTCAATATATTGTTGTGCCGATTTATTTAAAATTAAAATACTGATTCGTCGATTGGCATCTTTACTATAATGTGGATTGTTTAATCCCACGGTATCAGCAAGCGCAACAATACGAATAATTTTATTTTTATCTAATCCACCTGCGATAAGTTCTCGTCTTGATGAATTGGCTCGGTCAGCTGATAACTCCCAATTACTATAACCTCTATCACCGGTGACATATTGACGTTCATCGGTATGACCCGATAAGGTTATTTTATTAGGTAATGAATTTAAAATAGGTGCTAAGGCATGCAAAATGCTTTGCATATCAGGATGTATAACCGCACTGCCTATATTGAACATCGGTTTATCATCTGATGCCAGAATTTGAATACGTAACCCCATTTCAGTAAGTTCAATAATTAAATTAGGTGCTAATTTTTTTAGACGAGGATCGAGTTCAAACATTTCAAAAATTTTGCGTGCTGTTTCAATCAACTGAATTTTTTCAAGTTGTTTTTTTTCAAATTCGCTTTGTTGCTGTTGATTGGCAATATCGTTTTTTTCTTCACCCAGTTGCTGAGTAACATCATCACCACCGCCAGGAATCGGGCTTTCACTATCACTGATATTTTGACCGCCATTTTGCCCCATAAGTAACGGTGTTCTAAAATATTCAGCAATTCCTTGTAGTTCCTGCGGTGTTGATTTTGCGATTAACCACATAACTAAAAACAGCGCCATCATAGCGGTCATAAAGTCAGCATAAGCGATTTTCCACGAACCACCATGATGCCCTTCTCCATGCCCTGACTTTTTGCGAGTAATAATTCTTATTGAGTTATCTTTCATTGTTAATTATTTTCGGTTGAGTTGGCATTTTTATCTTTCACGTCTTGAATATATTTTTCCAATTCAAAGAAAGATGGTCGTTCATCAGAAAATATCATTTTGCGACCAAATTCAATGCAAATTTGTGGCGCATAATCATGCATACTGGCGATCAATATCACTTTGGTACATTCAAGAGTTTTGACCGTGTCTGAATTTCGTTGCTTTAACAATGCAGCTAAAGGCGAAACAAAACCATAAGCCAATAAAATACCTAAAAACGTTCCTACCATCGCATGTGCTATAAGTTCACCCAGTTCGCTTGCTGGTCTATCGGCTTGAGCTAGAGTGTTAATGACCCCCATAACGGCAGCAACAATACCGAAAGCTGGTAAGCCATCACCAATACTTGAAATCGCACTAACCGGTTTTTCGAGTTCATGTTCATAAGTTTCAATTTCTTCACTCATTAGGGCTTCGATTTCATAAACATCCATATTGCCACTAATCATCAGACGCAAGTAATCAGTGATAAAATCTAAAATTCGAGGATTGGCTAAAATAAGCGGATATTGCTTAAACAATTCACTTTCATGTGGATTATCAATATCTCCTTCTATCGATAGTGCGCCACTTTGACGGATTTTAGTTAAAATGGTGTACATTAAATTAATTAGCGTTAAATATAATGCTTTATTGTATTTGGATGATTTAAATAACTGCCCTAATGCTTTGAGCGTTTTTTTGATCACTTTTTTTTCATTACTGACAATAAAAGCGCCGATAGCCGTACCACCAATAATCAAAAATTCTAATGGCTGAAAAAGTACTGCTAAATAACCACCACTAAGTACATAACCTAATAAAGCAGAGGCAATAACAACAATATATCCTATAATGATTAGCATTGGCTTTCTTCTTTCTCCATAAAATAACAGTAAATAGGACTGATATTCCTAATATTTATTTAACTTGCTAACTGCTTTGCAACCTCTGAATTAAAACCATGAGCGACAGATAGCACTTGCAAACATTTAGCCTGATTTTCTTGATGTGTCTTATGATTTTTTTCTGCCCGTGATGGTGGTTGACATAAGCTACAAACAAAACTGTTGTGTGGTTGGTATGCATGCGTGATAAAACGCCCTTTACACTCTTTACAGCATGATTGTTGCATCACTTTACTTTCAACAAATTTAACTAATATCCAAGCTCGAGTTAATCCTAATACTGGTTCTTCGTTGTAAGCTGGACATTGTTCAAGATAAAGCTGATAAGCTTTTAAAATCGATTGTATTCCGGGTTTGGTGCCATGTTTCACTAAAAAATGATAAGCATTATAAAAAATACTTGAGTGGATATTCGGTTCCCATGTCATAAACCATGTTGTTGAAAACGGTAACAATCCTTTCGGTGGCGGGCAACCTTGAATTTCTTTATACAGTTTTATCAACTTACCACGACTAAGATTTGTTTCACTTTCAAGCATTTGAATTCTGGCGCCGAGTGAAATTAAACGAATAGCGAGTTGGACTTCTTTATATGATTGAACGATACTTGTACATCTCATCTTAATTACCTACCTACTTATTGATTGAATCTAACAGTAAACTAGATAAAAGAATCCCTGTATGCATCTGTTTAATATCGCTAATCCGAGAATCTTCAGTTAGTTTTTTAATCATTTCTGAATTTTCAAATCGTAATTGAAATGTTAATTGATTTGTTTCAGATAACACTAACATTTGTGATGTAGTTAAATTACTTATTGCGTCAGCAGTTTCTTCATCAATACCTAATCTAAACATCGCCATCGCTTTGTCTTTTTCAAGCATTCGTTGGCATAACAATAATGTTGAAAGATTTAAATGATGTATACATTTAAGAATATCGTCTTCTAGTATATTACCCAATTTAATCACCAATCCTATTTATTTTATTTCGCAGTAAAAAAACAAAAAACAATCAAAATTTATTATTAACTGTTTTTTTACACATAAAATTACATTTTTAAACGAGAAAGGTCAATAAAAAAATAATTTCAATTTATTTTCGTTTAATTACGCTTTGTTTTACGCAGTTTATTTTTATTTTTCTATGGTTTCACTTTACTTTGTATTCTTTTTATCGCTTGACTATGTAGTTGACTGACTCGTGACTCACTAATATCCATGACTTTTCCAATCTCTTTTAAATTCAGTTCCTCTTGGTAATACAGGGCTAAAATCATCTTTTCTTTTTCGGGTAACTTATCAATTTGTCGAGCGATTTGGTCACGAATTTCGTCATTGATAATAGTCGAAAAAGGATCACTATCTTCACCATGATCGACAATAGCATCGATGTTATCCCCTAATTTTTTCTGCATTTCGTCATAAGAACAGATTTGACTACAATTTGAATCCAACAACGCTTTACGATATTCAGAAATCGATAATTGCAAATATTCTGCAATTTGGTGATCATTGGGCGTGGTACCGAGTTTCTGTTCCAGTTGATTAATGGCTTGAGTAATATCTTTAATCTTTTTCCGAGTTTGTCTTGGTAGCCAATCCCGACTACGGAGTTCATCTAACATTGCCCCTTTTATTCTCGGTATAGCAAAAGTGGCAAACGTATAGCCTTGAGATACATCATAACGCTTTATCGTATCTAACAGGCCGATGTAACCAACTTGCAGTAAATCATCGAGTTCAATTGTGGTAGGCAGACGAACGGCTAATTTTAATGCTTCATTACGAACTAAATGGATATACTGTTGCCAGTCGACTTGATTAATTATGCCTTGCGAGTTATATAAGCTATCATCCATTTTTAGGAGCCAAGGTTAAAAATATGCTTAATACTATTATGTCCTTAACAAATGGATTTAATGTGATGAATAAAGATATAAAAAAGAGGTAATTATGATTATTAGTAATAACGATATCAAAAATACCGTTATTACTATGTTGTACAATTCAATTGAGTAGAATATCAGATAGATTTAACTCTTACTGTAATAAAGAAAGTACAGATTGTGGCACCTGATTTGCTTGTGCTAAAACTGAAGTACCTGCTTGTTGTAAGATTTGACCACGAGTCATGTTTGAAACTTCAGTTGCATAATCCGCATCTTCAATTCGGCTACGTGCAGAACTTAAATTGTTTACTGTGTTGTTGATGTTAGTTACAGTTGATTCAAAACGGTTTTGCACCGCACCTAATTGACCTCGTAATGCATCAATGTTAGATAGCGCTGCATCAAGGGTTTTTAATGGATCGGCAGTTGGTTTATCAGAAACATTGAAACCCGCTAAACCAAGCTCAGTACTGTCGATTTTTTTCAAATTGATTTCAATGGTTTCACCATCGTTTGCACCTACTTGAATTTTAAGGGTTTTATCTTCTGATAATACTTTTGAACCATTGAAATCAGTTTGTTTAGAAACACGGTCGATCTCTTGTAAACGTTGATCGATTTCGTTTTGGATTGATACTAAATCGCTTTGAGAGTTAGTACCATTTGCAGCTTGAACAGTTAACTCACGAATACGTTGTACGTTGTTATTGATTTCGTTTAATGCACCTTCAGTAGTTTGTGCAAGTGAAATACCATCATTAGCATTACGAGCAGCTTGAGTTAAACCACGAATATTTGATGAAAAACGGTTAGCAATAGCTTGACCTGCCGCATCATCTTTTGCGCTGTTAATACGCATACCAGATGATAAACGTTCAATTGCTGTACCTAGAACGCTTTGTGAATTATTCAGGTTATTTTTTGCCATTAAAGACATAGTATTAGTATTAATTACTTGTGCCATTTTTTTATCTCCTTAATATGATTAGTCAAATCAACGGCATATTGAAGCAAGATGTCCAATATATTTGCTGATAATTAACTTATCGGTAGCAAAATAGGAAACTTTAATAATTTTTATTTTTTGTTGTGTTATCAAACTAAAAGTAAACCCCATAGTTAAAATATCTTTTGATAATTCAGTTTATTAAATCAATAAGAAAGATATTTTATTTTTTAATTTTTTTAAAACCAGCAATCAATCACAAATTTCTTCTAAACTTTTTATGCCAAAAGCCGATATAACAACTAGATAAGTTATGGTTGATAAATAGTGATTAAATAAGGGCAAAAAATTATGGCAATGAGCATTTTAGGGATTGGTTCTGGTATCGATCTTAATGAAGTATTAAGTCAATTAGAATCCGTTGAAAAAACACGTTTAACCCCGATCACCGCTCAACAAAAAGCGATTAATGCCAAAATTAGTGGCTTCGGTAAGTTAAAAAATGCGTTGAGCTCGTTTAATTCTGCGACTAAAAAACTCCAAAAAAAAGAACTTTTTTATAGTCGAGCATCAACAGGTAATGACAATTATTTTACCACAACAGTCAATAATAAAGCGGCATTGGGTAATTATGCGGTGACTGTTGATCAGCTGGCAACTTCACACAGTATTGCAACATCAGCCATTAATGATAAGAATACTAATTTAGGTAATGACAATGAAACAAGAACCATTACCATTGAACAAGCTAATGGTCAAAAACTTGAAGTTAACCTGTCTAAGGACGAAACATCATTAGAATCCATTGCCAACGCCATTAATAATGCCAAAGTGGTTAATGAAGATGGGACAACTAGTCATTCAACCATGAGTGCAGCGATTGTTCGCAGTGGTTCAGATAGTTATCAATTAGTTATCACATCGAAAGAAACCGGTGAACAACAAGCCATTACGTCAATTTCGTCAGACGATGAAAAACTCAATAAGATTATTGGATTTAATCATCAGCAACCCGACACAAGTAATATGGTAGAAGTTGCTAAAGCGCAAGATGCTAAATTAACATTTAATGGTGTTGCCATAACAAGTGCCTCAAATACCATTAAAGAAGTGATTGAAGGTGTTGATATCACCTTAAAAGCAACCACCACGACCAGTCAAAATTTAGCTATTACTGCTGATAATGAAAAAGCAGAAACGGCAATAAAAGAATGGGTTGAGGCATTTAATCAATTACAATCAACCATTTCAAGCCTGACTCAATTTACCGCTAAAGAGACCAATTCTGACGAGTTAAACAACAATAATGGTCCACTAATTGGTGATTCTACGCTACGTAATATCGATCAAAGTATTCGCTCAATCTTTGCTAAGGGTCAATCAGGTGAATTTTCTGTTCTTGCCCAAATTGGCGTTAACATGGATAACAAAGGTTCGCTTACTATCAATGAAAATCAATTAAAAAAAGCGCTAAGTGAAAATAGTGATGCTGTTGCTACGTTATTTACCGGTGACGGTGAGACCACCGGTATTGCTAATGAAGTATTTAATAAAGTCAGTGGATTTATAGATAGTGAAGGCATGATTGATTCAGCCACCACAGGATTAAATTCAACATTGAAATCGTTAGATAAACGATATGAACAAGTGAACAATTCAATTGAGCAAACCGTCGAACGCTATCGAGTCCAATTTACTAAATTAGATGTTTTAATTAGTTCATTAGACAGTATGAGTAATTATTTAACAACCCAATTCGAAATGATGGCAAACATGAAAAAATAAGGATTAACAATAATGTATAAATTAGGATCTCAAGCTTATGAGCAAGTTAATTTAGAAACATGTGTGAGCCAAGCCTCACCACATCAATTGATCGTATTGCTCTATGATGGCGCACTAAATGCGATCAAACTTGCCAAATTATACATTCAAAAAGGAAACATAGCAGGTAAAGGAATGGCGATATCAAAAGCAATCAATATCGTTGATAACGGACTAAAAAGCTGTTTAGATTTAGAAAAAGGAGGCGAAATTGCCGAAAATTTAGAGCGCTTGTATCACTATATCAGCCAACAATTAGTACTGGCTAATTTATATAACGATCAAGATAAGCTACAAAACTGTTTTGACCTACTCAACAATATTGCTGAATCTTGGCGTGAAATTGCAAAATAAAAAAAGAGATGGTTATGAAAGGAACAACATTATTAAAACACTATGAACAACTTGATTATGTGACAGAACAAATGTTAATCAGCGCACATAAGGAAGATTGGAATACGTTACTGAGTTGGCAAAATCAATACTCACAATTATCTGAAAATATTATAGAACTTGACGGTACCTTAACTACCGAACACGTCCCCACGCAATGTAAAGATAGAGTACGAATGTATATTCAAAATATCTTAAGTTATCAACAGCAAATCAGCCAATTAGTTACCACACGGCATGCTGAATTAGGGGAATTAATCGGAGAAAAAGTCCGTCAACAGAGTAAAATTGAAAATTACCAACACGTCGCTAACTTAATTTAACAGATAAATTTTATTAAATATTTGCTAAGTGCAAGATTGAAAATATTGACTAGACATTAACGATCTTGCACTTATATCAATGTTTAATGCATATTAAACATTCATATTCATGATTTCTTGATAAGCCGCAACAAGTTTGTTACGAACTTGAATACCAAATTGAAGTGAAACCGTCGATTTTTGCATATTCACCATAACTTCATTTAAGGCAATATTGGGTTCACCCAGTTCAAACGCTTTTGCTTGATTTTGAGCCTGTATTTGCGTTTGGCTAATAGAATCCAACGCCATTTTTAGTTCAGTGGCAAAACCGGATTGATTGGAAATTGATTGTTTCTTTTCAAGCAGATTGGGGGCTTTTAACGATGAGAGAACGCTATTGTCAAAATTATTTAAAGTATTCATATGGTTAAAATATTAATCTTATTTAAATTGCTCAACTAATCCTCAATTTACCATACAACCAAAAATTTAAATGCCACAAGTAAGGGGAAAATCCTTTTCTTTTTTAGCTATTGATTTTTCTAAATACACAGATAATAAACTCTAGAATTCATCTAATTAGTTTAGAATTAGGATATTTATGACTAGCCAAACTGTCGGTAAAAAAGGCGAATCAATATTAAATAAGTTACCTTTTATCAATCAATTAAAACAAAATCCAAAAATGCTGCTACTTATTGCCGGCGTGGTGATATTAGCCATCTTAAGTATGACTTACTTATGGATGAAAAATGACGATTATGGGGTTTTGTTCAGTAATGTAAGCGACAAAGATGGTGGTGAAATCATTAGTCAATTGGATAAGATGAATATTCCTTATAAATTCACATCATCTGGTTCAACCATCTTAATTCCTGAAGAAAAAGTTTACGATACGCGTTTACGCATTGCTCAACTTGGATTACCAAAAGGGGGCGCCGTTGGCTTTGAATTGCTTGATAAAGAAAGTTTTGGGATGAGCCAATTTAACGAGCAGATCAATTATCAACGTGCTTTAGAAGGTGAACTATCCCGAACAATTTCAATCATTAGTAGTATTGATGATGCCAGAGTGCATTTAGCTATGCCTAAACCCTCATTATTTGTCAGAGAACGAAAATTTCCTTCAGCTTCTGTCGCATTAACCTTATTACCTGGTCGTAGTCTATCACAACGTCAAATTGATGCCATTATTCACCTTATTTCAAGTAGTGTACCTGAATTACAAGCCGATAAAGTTACCATTATCGATCAGCATGGTAATTTACTTACGGGTGAAAATTATCGTGATAAAACATTTAATGTTGCTCATTTAGAATTTAATGAACGCATTGAAAATAGCGTTCGTGAGCGTGTGGAAAAAATTATTATTCCGATTTTAGGTAAAAAAAATGTCATGGTACAAGTCAATGCTGATATTGACTTTAGTCGACAAGAAACGACATCGGAAACCTTTGATCCAAATAGTGATATCGCTAACCAAACTATTCGAAGTAAACAGCGAATCGAAAATCGGCAAGTGGGTAATAATGCGGGCATAGGCGGCGTGCCCGGTGCACTATCTAATCAACCTACGCCAACCGCAAGTGCATCAATTGATGAACAACCTGAATCAAAAGAACAAGATGATAAACAAAAAATCTATAATTTACAGTCAAATAACACTTTAAATTACGAAGTTAACCGGCAAGTAGTTCACAGTAAGATACCCGAAGGCAGAATCAAACGTTTATCGGTTGCCGTGTTAGTCAATTATAAATATGTCGATCCAGATGCTAATCATTCAGATTCCGATGTGAATAATGTGTCTGCAACATCTGAAACAGACGAAAAAACAAATGAAGCCAACAACAATACGCCACAATGGGTCAAACTGGATAATGAAGAGCTAAAAAATATTGAGGCGTTAGCTCGTCAAGCAATGGGATATTCAGATTTACGCGGCGATACCTTAACTGTAGCTAATTTAAAATTTAGTGATCAACTTGATGATGAAAATGACGGATTGGCATTTTGGGAAACTCACCAATTTTATGAAAACACTAAAACAGGCATTAAATATCTGATCTATATTTTCATTGCGTGGATAATTTGGCGCAAAGTATTACGTAATGTTTGGATGAAGTTACAACGACAATACTTCAGTACGCCAGATAATACATCAGATACCCAAACAAGTATTGATGAAAAATTAGATTACAAAGCGCACAGTAAACAACAGCAGAAGATATTTGAAGATAATATGCAACAACAGCAGTACATCCGTAAAATTGTTGAGAAGGATCCACGTGTTATGGCGTTAATTATTCGCAGCTGGATCAGTAAAGAGGACAGCAACGAATGAATTTAAATGAATCACAAAAAGCCGCAACAGTTTTAATGGTGTTAGGTGAAGAAATCGCTGCACAAGTGATGCAATATCTCAATCCTAAAGAGGTGCAACAAATCAGTAGTGCGATGATGTCTTTGCCACAGCTTTCACAAGAACAGTTAAAAGGTATTCTTAATGAATGCCAAAAAACACTAGAAGAGTGTGCGGTACTTAATACAGATACCAATGGCTACTTACGTTCAGTATTAGAAAAATCTATTGGTAGTGAAAAAGCTGGTCGTTTACTCGATGAGCTGTTAGGAAAAGATATTGAAGAAGCCACCGACGGTCTTGAAATGCTTAATTTTGTTGATGCTGCTCGAGCTGTTGATTTGGTTAAAAAAGAACATCCACAAATTATTGCCACTATTTTAGTCCATTTACACCGAGATTTAGCGGCGGAAATTCTTAATCTATTTGATGACGATTTACGTAATGATGTAATGTTACGTATTGCCACCTTTGGTGGTGTTGAACCTTCAGCACTCCGATTATTATCTACGTCATTATCAACATTATTACACGGACAAAATATTAAACTTAATAACTTAGGCGGAATCAGAACCGCAGCCGAAATCATTAACTTAATGAAGAGCCAACAAGAAGAGTTGGTTATCAACGCATTACGCGATTACGACAATGAACTTGCACAGAAAATTATTGATGAAATGTTCTTGTTTGAAAATCTGGTTGAAGTGGATGATAGAAGCATCCAACGTCTACTTAAAGATGTCGATAACGAGACGCTCATTATTGCATTAAAAGGTGCATCAATTGCATTACGTGACAAATTACTTAGCAACATGTCACAACGCGCAGCCTCTATTTTACGTGAAGATCTTGAAAACAGACCGCCGGTGCGCTTATCACAAGTGGAAACGGAGCAGAAGAAAATCTTGGTTATTGCGCGTCGCTTAGCTGAAACCGGTGAAGTTATCTTAAGTAGCGGTGACGACGAATATGTGTAATAGTTCAGATAAATTAAGCTGGGAACCGCTCTGTTTTCAGGATTTATCGTCATCAGACTTTTCACCATTAACACAACAATCTATGGCTACTCAGGTTGACGAAGTAGAAAGTGAGCCTGAGCCAGAACACATAGATGTTGTACCGGCTCCCTCTATCAGTGAAGAAGAGTTAGAACTGTTAAAGCAAGAAGCAAAATCACAAGCCTATCAAGAAGGATTCGAACAAGGTCATAAAGAGGGCTTTGAGAATGGCAAGCAATCTGGGTATGACCAAGGATATTTAGTTGGTCAACAGCAAGGTCGTGAACAGATTGAACAACAACTTGATGATGAAAAAAAACAAGCTGTTCAAGCTATCACAAACTTAATCAACAATTTTGAGCAATCCATTAAAGAGATTGACGAATTAATTGTGCCTCAATTATTTGATTTAGCATTAGTTGCAGCACAAAAAACGGTTGGTAGCCTATCTAAAGTTAAACAAAAGCAATTAATGCACACGATTAATCAATTAGTTGAACAATGTTCTATGTTATCTGATCCAATCGTATTACACCTTAACCCTGCTGATTTACGCTGGTTAGAACCGATGTTAAATGATGATATTAATCCACACCAATGGCAATTTGTTGCTGATGCAAATGTTGAAGAAGGCGGATGTAAATTATTGACAGATACCAACGAAGTGAATAGCAATATTAATCAACATTGGCAAATGATGTCTGATCACTTACAAGGCGAGAACCATTAACGTGCGATACTCAAGTCAATGGTCAACCAAACTCCTTCAAGCAACAAAGCAGCTTAAAGATTTATCATTGATTCGTCATTATGGTCGATTAGTAAAAGCGTCTGGGCTAGTCCTTGAAGCAGTCGGATTAAAATTACCATTAGGCTCCAACTGTTATATTGAAAGACAGTGCCAAGGTCATATCGATGCCGTTGAATGCGAAGTGGTAGGGTTTAATGCACATACACTTTACCTAATGCCATTCGAATCCACTGACGGTATTTTACTGGGCGCAAGAGTGTACACCGCACAATACGATTTAGCCCATTTTAGTCACAAATTATTACCGGTTGGTATGACGTTATTGGGGCGAGTTGTTGACGCAATGGGAAAACCATTAGACGGAAAACCCTTACCGGAAAATGTCGAGTATCAAGGCTTATCGAGTAAAACACTCAATCCATTACAACGCACGCCCATTCATCAAGTGCTCGATGTAGGGGTTAGAGCAATCAATGCTCTACTCACCGTTGGGCAAGGACAGCGAATGGGGTTATTTGCCGGTTCGGGCGTCGGTAAAAGTGTGTTACTCGGTATGATGGCACGCTACACCCAAGCAGATGTTATTGTCGTTGGTTTAATCGGCGAACGGGGACGAGAAGTTAAAGACTTTATCGAAAATATTTTAGGCGAAGAAGGACTGTCACGCGCTGTCGTGGTAGCAGCGCCTGCGGATGTATCACCATTATTACGTTTACAAGGGGCGACTTACGCCACCAAAATTGCGGAATCTTTTCGTGAACAAGGATTAAATGTCCTTTTAATTATGGATTCGCTCACTCGCTATGCAATGGCACAGCGTGAAATTGCCTTAGCTATCGGTGAGCCACCAGCGACGAAAGGTTATCCCCCTTCGGTATTTGCTAAATTACCCGCTCTGGTTGAAAGAGCCGGTAATGATAATCATGGTAAAGGCGCGATTACCGCATTTTATACCGTTTTAACCGAAGGAGATGATCAACAAGATCCGATTGCTGATTCAGCCCGGGCTATTTTAGACGGGCACATCGTACTTTCACGCTCACTTGCTGAATCGGGTCATTATCCAGCTATTGATATAGAAGCCTCCATTAGCCGTGTTATGACGGATCTCACCGCGCCTGAAGATGAGAAAAAATCACGTCTGTTCAAACAACTGTTTTCGAGCTTTCAACGTAATCGTGATTTAATCAATGTTGGTGCTTATGTCGCCGGTACTGATCCTTTATTAGATAAAGCAATTACGCTATTTCCGGCTATGCAAACCTTTTTACAGCAAGGGATTAATGAACATTGTAGTTATCAAGAAGCCTATCAACAGCTAGTTGCAATTGTTGATCCTAACGCCATGGGATCGTAAGGAAGTATCATGAACAATAAAAATTCGACACAACATGCTTTTTTAACCTTAAAACAGTTAGCACAAAAATCGATTGATGATAGTTTAATTCGATTAAAAAAAGCAAACGAAAGTCATCAACAAGCACAATCACAACTTAAGGTGCTCAATGATTATTACGCTGAATATCAACAGCAATTAAATAGCGCTTTATCGAATGGTATTAAAGGATGCGAATTAACTAATTTTACCGCATTTATAGCCAATATTGAGCAAGGTATCGAACAACAAAAAAAATTGCTACTCACATTAGCGATTAAACAACAACAGATAACCAACGAACTTAATCAATCCAATAAAAGTTTGAATACCTATACCACGTTATTAGAAAAACAGCACAAAAAGCAATTACAACTTCAAAATCGAATACAGCAAAAAATGACGGATGAATTTGCCCAGCAACAGTTATCAAGGAGAGTATTACATGAATATTAATTTAAATAGTGATATGCAATTAATATCAACGAATCTATCTAAACAACTTGATGAGGAAGCTAATGTGAATGATGCGAATCTTTTTCAGCAGTTATTGGCTGACAATGAAAAGCCGTTATCGCATCCAGAACAGCCAAATAACCTAAATCAAATTGACTATGAGGGATGTGAATTTGATGATCAAAACAATAGTCTTGATGGATTAATCTTCCCTGTTTTCCCTTATGATACCAGTATGATTCAATCGGAAATGCGTGACAAATTACCGGCAAGTCATCTTTCATATCATCTTAATAGTGCAATCAATAGATTAAATTCTTTCGCATCAGACATCACTGATGACGAGCAACGATTACCCGTTAATAGCCTTGATGAGCGTGAAGCAATAATTGATGAACTTTCATTGCAAAACAATATGGCAATAAAGGGAAGTAACCCACATCATTTTAGTGCGAACTTAAATAACACTGAAATAGCCACTTTGAAAAAGAGTTCAAATCGTCAATTATCAGCCGTCGCAAATAATTGTTTTCCGTTGAATAATGCTAGAGCAGAATTACAAAACCATCAACGTCATGTTTCGATACAGCAGTTCACAAGCGATATGACTATCCATCAAGAGACAGCAATAACCACATCGCCGCATGGACAAGATCCAACAGGGGTAATGTTGACGCCTGCAAAAATCACCACGTCGATAAACTTGCCTCTCGCAGTCACAAATCAACAATGGCCGTCATCACTTACTGAGCAGATCATCATGTTTAACCGGCAAGGAATTCAAACGGCGAATATTAAACTTAATCCTCAAGAGCTAGGTTCATTACATATAAAACTGGATATGATAGAGGATAAAATGAACTTGCATATGATGGCTGCTCACGCCGTAGTCAAAAGCGTTTTAGAATCTGCCTTACCCTATTTGAAAAGTTCGCTTGAAGAGCAAGGTATCACACTAGAGCAAGCCGATATTAGTGACTTTTCAATGATGAACGATGCTGATCAGTCGGCGCAATATCAACAATCAAAGAATCGTCAAACACCAATAATCGAACATTCAAATGTCATTGAGGAAATTCATCAACCTAGTCAGGTTAGTCACCATTTGGCAAAATCGGGGTTGAGTATATTTGCGTAAAGCTGAGTAAGGCATTGCATTTATTTTTTTAAATGATGAGAGAATAAAAAGGCTGAATAGGTGATATTTTTATCGCCTATTCTTCAAATCAATTCTGTCAGCTTGATCTATTATTCTTGTATTTTTAACCATTCAATTGGTTATTATTTTTCTAAATTTTAACTGAGATAAGAATAAACATGCCAACTTCCAAGAAAAAAGTGAGTATTTTAAACCTAATACTTATTATCATTACAATGTTAGCATTAGCAACAACTGCCTATTTATGGTTCCAAAATCAGTCTAAAAATACAATTAAAGCTAAAGAAGAGCCACCTGTTTTATCACCGGTATTTTTAACACTAAAACCGTTTACAATTTCATTACCAACTTCAGAAGATAGTACAGAAATTAACAAAGTTCTCTATGTTGGTATGGTATTACGTGTTGCTGACGAAGAACAAAAATCAGTACTATTAGAGTATTTACCGGAAGTCAGAAGCGATGTATTACTGTTAACGTCTAAACAATATGTCAATAATTTAAAGCTTGAAACAGGTAAACTTGATTTACAAGAGCAAATCAAAGTCGCTCTATCCAGACAATACGATCCTAAACATTCAGTGAAGGTGGATGAAGTATTGTTTACCGATTTTATCATACGGTGATTACCATGCCGGATAAGCAAGCGCCTACGCCCAATATGAATAAGTCTTCTGATAGCTTACCACCGTCTGAAGACAAACCAATGACAACAAATAAGAAAGATCCTGACAATCATATATCATCAAAAAAAATTGAAGTTAAACCTTATGATTTATCTGTCAAACATAGTTTTATTCCTGAACGTTTAACTGCGTTAGAAATTGTAAATGAGCGCTTTGCTCGTCAATTTAGAATAGGTTTATTTAACTTATTAAGACGAAATACGGATGTCATTGCCTCACCGATTGAACCTCAAACTTTTAAAGAGTTTTCACAGATTTCAGCGGCTAACCATTTAAATCTTGTGCACCTTAATCCATTGCGAGGTTCAAGCTTATTTGCGTTTTCGCCTGAGATTGTTTATACCGTTGTTGATACTTTATTTGGTGGTGATGGCCATGCTTCGCAACTCGATACAGAAGAAAGGGAATTTACCCATACCGAACAGCAAATTATTAAACGCGTACTCGAACTAGCGTTAACGTTTTACCAAAATGCCTGGACAGATATATATTCAATTGAAACTGAATACATTCGTTCAGAAATACAGAGCAAATTCACCAATATCACAAGTTCACCGGATGATGTCGTTTTAACATCAAACTTTAAAGTTGAAATTGGTAATTCTAAAACAACATTTAGTATCTGTATTCCTTATTCAATGGTTGAACCCATTAAAGAGTTACTGATAAAACCACCGATTGAGCAACAAACGCATCAAGATGATAACATTTGGATGAGTTCTTTAACCAGTGGCATCAAACAATCTACCGTCGAGTTAGTTGCTAACTTTACGACAATTCAAACAACAGTAGACAAACTACTCGCGCTCAAAGTAGATAATATTTTAGTAATCGAAAAACCAACTCTTCTTGATGTTACTGTCGGGGGTGTACCTATATTAAAAGGTCACTATGGAAAAACCCATAAACAATATGCTATTCAAGTAGAACAAGTAATTAATCCTGTATTAGAACAATTGAATGAAGGGGAATTCAATGACTGATAACAAACAAAATAATGACGAAAACCAAGCGAATGATACGATCAATGATGAACTCATTGCCAAAGAAGCCATTTTTGAAACACTTTCACCTAATCATACAGAAGATAAAAAACAAGATATCAATCTTATTTTAGATATTCCTGTTCATTTAAGTGTCGAACTTGGTCGAACTAAAATGACAATCAAAGATTTACTCAATCTTACTCAAGGATCAGTGATTGCGCTCGACGGACTTGCTGGCGAACCTTTAGATATTTTGATCAATGGTTATTTGATTGCTCAAGGCGAAATTGTCGTTGTTGGTGATAATTACGGTGTCCGTATTACCGATATTATTACTCCTTCCGAGCGTGTGCGCAGACTGAGCCGTTAATGGCGATAAACCTAAAAAATATGACTAAGATCTCAACCTCAAGTACCCAAACTATCACGAGCAATACTGTATCGTCATCATCTGAATTAAATCTTTACAGTCAAATGGGCGCATCAATTGGCACGGCGCTAATTGGTGTCATTTTTATGATTCTATTGTTAGGTTGGATAGTTAAACGTCTAGGTCATAATAAGAAACGTAATGCATTTATTGATGTTAAAGCAACGCATTGCATTAGTCCAAAAGAACGAATCATGTTAGTTGAGGTGGATAAGCAATTATTGGTTGTCGGTATCACTTCGCATCATATGACGTTGCTACATACCATTGATGAACACCGTGCCGAAAAATTATTATCACTATCAACACCCGTTGCTAAATCAGCTGATAACAATGTGTTCAAGCAAATCTTGCAATCAGCGTTAAAAACGAAAAAGGAGTGATGCCTTGTGCGGTTAAAAATTTTTATATTGCTAACGACATTATTAAGCTTATTGTTTTTTAGCCGATTTTGTTTTGCCGATCCTTCATCACTCCCGTTTATGACTGAAACAATACAAAATGGTGAACATAGTTGGTCATTACCTGTTGAAACATTGGTATTTTTAACGTTACTCACGTTTATACCTGCTATTTTACTTTTGATGACCAGTTTTACCCGAATCATCATTGTATTGGGATTATTACGCAATGCGCTTGGCACGCAATCAGCCCCACCCAACCAAGTTATTTTGGGCATTGCACTATTTATGACATTTTTTATTATGTCACCGGTGATCGATAAAATTTATCAAGATGCTTATATTCCTTATTCACAAAATCAAATCACGATGCAAGAAGGCTTAACAACAGCTGCAAAACCATTACGCGAATTTATGCTAAGCCAAACACGGGAAAATGATCTCGCCTTATTTATGAATATGTCTCATGTCAACGAAGTTGAAACACGAGAACAAGTGCCATTGAATGTACTAGTACCTGCCTTTGTCGTCAGTGAATTAAAAACAGCGTTTCAAATTGGTTTTACGATTTTTATTCCCTTTTTAGTCATTGATTTAGTTGTTGCAAGTACGTTAATGGCATTAGGCATGATGATGGTACCACCTGCAACCGTATCTCTACCATTCAAATTAATGTTGTTTGTTTTAGCGGATGGTTGGCATTTGTTACTAGGTTCACTGGCACAGAGCTTTTTTAGTTGAAAAACATAAATTCAAGATTCTTAAATTAAGGAAAATTATGTCACCTGATTCGATTAGTACGCTTGCTATTCAAGCTATCAAAGTCGCAGCCTCACTTGCTGGCCCTTTACTTTTAGCTGCATTGGTGACCGGCTTGATTATTAGTTTATTACAAGCTGCAACACAAATTAACGAAATGACCTTATCTTTCATTCCTAAAATTTTAGCGGTAATTGTCGTCTTAATTGTTTTAGGGCCGTCAATGCTATCAACAATGACTGACTATATTAAAATTGTTATTACCAATATTCCAAATCTAACCAGCTAAATTTAATGGAATTTGATATTAATTATCTATTTGATATTGATTTTTTTTCTTGGGTCAAAAACTCGTTTTTACCGTTTGTACGTATTTTAGCACTAATAATGGTCGCTCCCATTACTGGCGAAAAAGAAGTACCTAACCGCGTCAAAATTGGTTTAGCTTTACTCATTGCACTTTTGTTACCATTACCCCCGACCGATGAGCCTGTAACACTCTATTCATTAATGGGTATTTGGATGATTGCGCAGCAAGTTATCATCGGTGTATTAATGGGTCTTGCTATGCAACTTGCCTTTATGACCATGAGAGTAGCTGGTGAATTAATTGGTATGCAAATGGGGCTTGGCATGGCTACTTTTTTTGATCCTATTGGTGGGCCATCTACATCGGTATTATCACGTTTCACCAATATCATCGCTTTGTTAATTTTTCTTAGTTTAGATTGTCATTTATGGTTATTGTATGGACTAGCCAATAGTTTTGATATCATTCCAATAACAACTTTACCGTTAAAAGCAAATGGCGTTCTTACTTTGATTGATATCAGCCGATTACTATTTATTAATGGGATAATGTTAGCATTACCCTTAATGGCTTTGTTGTTAATTATCAATATGGCGTTAGGGCTATTAAATAGAATGACTCCTCAACTATCCATTTTTGTTATTGGTTATCCCCTAACCTTATTATTAGGGTTAATCATGCTCACATATTTAATGTCGATGTTACCCGCTTTTGCCGAGTTTGTGTTTGAACAGATATTTGAATATATATCAACAATGCTAATAGCATTAGTCGGTTAAATAATTTAAGCAAAGTATCCTAAAAGGGGCGATAAAACAGTTATTGCATATTGTAATTTATATAGATGAAAGATCGTTCTAAGTAATAAAACTCTCGGAGAGAAACCTTTTGACGGTTGGTTAAAATAAAAAATATTTATGCGGTAGTTTAACAAATTGAATCGGTATCTTCAGTTAAATTACCACATAAATTATCATTATTTTTATCTACTTTTAAGCTCTTCTCGAGCCATTTTTTTCATTTTTTGTTCGATTCGTTGACGTTTTAAAGGAGAAAGATAGTCAACAAATAGCTTACCTTTTAAATGATCCATTTCATGTTGAATGCATATCGCAAGAAGTTCATCGGCATCAATTTGGTAAGGGTTTCCATTGCGATCGAGCGCTTTAATCTTAATTTTTTCAGCTCTTGGTACAAATCCTCGACAATCTGGAATGGATAAACAACCCTCTTCTATGCCTGTCTCCCCTTCCTGGCTAATCACTTCTGGGTTAATGATTACATAAACATTGCTACGATCTTCTGTTACATCAATGACAATAATTTGTTCATGCACATTAACTTGAGTGGCGGCAAGTCCAATACCATTATGCTCATACATGGTCTCAATCATATTATCTATAATGGTTTGTAGTTCGGGTGTAAATGCTGTCACTGGTTTTGCAACTTTGCGTAATCGCTCATCAGGAAAACGTAATACCGGTAAAATAGCCATAATTTCTTCGATCTACTCCTCAATTGTCAGGTTTTTCAGATTTAAATACATTGTAAACATTTATGATGCTGGTGAATAGCATTTGTTAGCTATTGATAAAATATATCTCACCAATTCACGAAACCACACTTTTATAAAATGATAAAACAATGATGAGTAAATATGAGTTCTTATTACGAATTTCAATGCTGGGACAAGAAAAACGTGCCATTTTTAAAAAAATGAGTCAGTTTTTTAAAAATGGATTGCCAAATACAATCAATAATGTTGCATTTTTTCTCGAAAAGCTTGGATTGAATGAAATGCAACAAGAACGCTTTTTCACTACTTCATACCTTCATTTTGAACCTGTGCTTGATTGGCTCAATAGTGATGGTTTGTCTAAAACGCTTATTACCTATTGTGATCCAGATTATCCACCACTACTCAAACAAATTAGCGCATCGCCTTTATTACTTTTTGTTATGGGGAATAAACAGTTACTGCAAACACCTCAAATTGCCATGGTCGGTAGCCGTCAATTTAGTGAATATGGTGCACAATGGGGACGCTATTTTGCGGGGGAATTGGCAATAAATGGTTTAACAGTAACTAGCGGTTTAGCGTTGGGACTAGATGCAATTTGTCATCGAGGCGCATTAGAGGTATCGGGCGATACTATAGCCGTTTTAGGAAGTGGGCTTGCTAAAATAGCACCGCGATCAAACTTAAAACTTGCCCATGATATTTTGGCACAAAATGGCGCTTTAGTTTCTGAATTTTTGCCCTTTGAAGCAGCAAGATCAGAATATTTTCCAAGACGAAACCGGATAATAAGCGGATTAAGTCTGGGTACTTTTGTGGTTGAAGCCTCAGAAAAAAGTGGTTCATTGATTACCGCCCGTTATGCACTTGAGCAAAACCGTGATGTATTTGCTTTACCCGGTGAAATTAATAACGAAAACAGTCGTGGTACGCATGCTTTAATTCAGCAAGGAGCCTATTTAGTCACAAAACCAACTGATATCTTAGAGCATTATTCTCATTATTTATCAACTATCAAGCCATTAACGTCGCAATCTGTAAAATTCGTTGAAACTATGTTATATCCTGAAATTTTTGCTTTAATTCGTCATCAACCTATTCCGGTTGATATTATTGCTCAACAGTTAAATTTATCGATTCCTGATTTGGCAACTAAATTGTTAGATATGGAACTTGCCGGTTTAATTAAGACGGTAACAGGTGGGTATATTCGTAACGTTACGGTTTAATTTAGTTATATTTTACAGCCATACTATTTTTAACATCAAACATCCGCCAATTAAGATCAGCGGATGAACACAAGTTATAAGCTATTCTTCGTCGATTTCTAAGGCAATTTCCGACAAAATAATTCCGGTGTTATCGGCATAAACAAAATCACCAGAAAAGAAGGTCACCCCCCCAAAATTGACTCTAATGTCTACTTCGCCAATACCTTGATCTTCTGCACCTACGGGTATCGCCGCTAACGCTTGAATACCAATATCTGCTTCTGCCAGATAATCTACTTGTCGAACCGCGCCATAAACAATGATGCCTTCCCACTGATTTTGAACAGCAATATCAATCAGTTCTGCATCAATCAATGCTCGACGAACCGATCCACCGCCATCAATAACTAGAATTTTACCTGCACCATTAGATTGCAAGATTTCGTATAATAATCCGTTATCTTCAAAACATTTAACTGTTACGGCTTGACCTGAAAATGATGCAACCCCACCAAAATTAGTGAAAATTGGTTCTACTACGTTAACATCTTCCGGATAATAATCACAAAGAATTGAAGTATCAAACTCCATTGCCAAGCCTCCTTTAGCCTTTATATTTTAGTTTATCTAGTATAACGCTTACATAGCGTTACAAGATACCGAATTTAAATAAACGTGAGCTAGTTCAAAATAATTCCCAAACAATAAAGTAAATTAGTGAATAATGCAAGTTTGACCATCTGTAATAATAAAGGGATAGCATCCTTAGCTACCTTAAATCGAAAAACAGCATAAATATGGTAAATAAATAGCGGTAGCGTTATCAAAAATAACCACCGCCAAATGGTATGTAACTGATGACTAGCAAAAAGTGCCAATAAAATAAATGCAGTCACAATTAGAAATAGATGATAAAAGCGAGCTTTGGTTTGTCCCATTAACACCACTAACGTACGCTTATGGCAATTTCGATCGCTATCAATATCACGTAAATTGTTAATATTGAGTACGGCCACTGACAACAATCCACAACCTAAAGCAGGTAGAATAATTAAATTTGATAATGATTTTGTTTGCAGGTAGTAACTTCCTATTACACCAACTAGCCCAAAAAATATTAAAACGGATAAATCGCCAAAGCCACTATAGCCATAAGGCTTGTTGCCAATAGTATAGGTAATAGCAGCAATAATAGATAGCAAGCCTAATAATATAAAACTGAATAATTCATATCGGTTGTTGCAAGCAACATGTAATAGACATAGCCCGGATAAAATACAACAAATTATATTGATGATTAACGCTATTTTTAACTGTTTTAATGTGATTAACCCCAATTGAATACCACGAGTATGAGCGGTTATATTACATTTATCACTTCCTTTAACTGCATCACCGTAATCGTTAGCTAAATTTGACAGAATTTGTAACAATGAGGCAGTACTAATAGATAATAACATGATCCGATAATCAAATTGTTGTTGCCAATAAGCCAGCGCATTACCGACTAATATCGCACATAAAGAAAGGGGTAACGTTTTTAAGCGTAGGCTAATAATCCATGGATAATATTTCATTCACTACAACACAAGATATCTATCTAAAACATTAGCAAAATATCATAACAGGAAAAACGAATAATTCGACTTTGATAATGAAAATCTTTTTTAGTAATACATTACGCAACTTAACATTCGTTAATTGTCATCATAACTACTAAGACAATTAACGAATTATTGGAAGCGGTTTGATAAATAAAAAGTTCAATAAGATTAAATCAACTGCCGTTTAGATTGTATTTTCGCTTTTCTCTTTCTGAAAAATTTACGTATTCGACCTTCTCTTAATGCAGCAATAAGAATGCCCATTATGCTGTATATCGCACCTAATAAGAGTATCATCAATATATTGTGCCAATTATCTGCTAGCCCAAGTCCCATTTGATTCACACCTGCAATCATGTTAGTCGCCCATGTTGACGGCAATAAATATGAGACAAATTGAACCCAATGAGGCATAGCATCGATTGGCCAAATGGTACCGGATAGATAAAACACAGGCGTCGTCAAAAATGCCAATGTCAGATATATCATTTCAGTTTTGCGCAAACACTCAGTCAACAATTTACTTAAACCCAAAGCACCGAGTAATAGTTGAAATGTCATGATTAGTATTTCAGTAAGGCTAGCTAACTGACGATAACCAAGTACCCAAGGCCATAATCCAAAAAGCACGATGGATAAAAAAAGCCAGATTGGTAATAAACCAAATAAGCTACCAAAAATTACAATTTTTGGCGGTTTTCCTTGTGGCAAGGAGTTTAACGTAATGTTAGTGCGTGTTGCAGCGATTAAAAATGAGTGCTGCAATAACATCACTAATAAGCCAGGAAAAGTGATGGCTGCAAAGCTTATGCCAGCATTGTATAGCGGTTCTGTTTGACCTTTAATTGGCGATAGTATGATGTCGATCTGTTTATCGGCAAATCCAGCATTTCGCATAATCCGTGTATTATATTGAGTTAATATTTGCTGATAGATTCCTCGAATATCCACCTGTATCAAACCATTAGCTAAACGACTTGAAGCATCACCATAGGCTGGTATTGTGACTTCTTCACCATTTAAGATCTTTTTTTCAAAATTTCTTGGAATAGTAAATACCGCAAACAGTTTACGATTATTGATATCATCATACGCTTGTAATGAATTTTCATAAGTAATGGCTTCAATCTTTGAACTGGTGTTTAAAGAACGTATTAGGCTTCGACTAGTCGCCGTATGATCTTGATCAACAATTGCTACCGGCAAATTTGTAATAGTGCCATTAATATAAACTAAACTCATCAAAGAAACCGATAAAAGTAATAATAACCACATCGGTCGCATTAACATGTAAAAGAATATTTTTATAAACGAAGACCAAAATATTTTAATCATCTTACTTATCCTCTTACTGTGAATGCAAACGTTTCACTAAACGTTTTCTGACTAACACGGTAATAATTATTGGATAGATCATTAAAATACCGCAGGTTTTTAATACTGAAAGATAACTTGAATGCCGTAAAAAAAGGTCAAATAACTTATTTAGCGCATAAGTTAGTGGCTCAAGGGATGAGATAAATCTGGCTATCCACGGCATTGAAAGTTCGGGTACAACAATACCTGAATAGGTTAATGCCAATCCGACTAGCACACCGATATAGGTATATGCATCAATAGCCGTTTTCGTAAAGGTATACAGTAAAATACCAATACTTTGTGCCGCTATGACATAAAAAAACACCACCGTCATCATCGCAAACGGGGATCCTGATACCCTGGCATGTGAAAACAAAACTAACATCGCAATTTCGAAAATGAGTAACATGGTATACCAAATGGTATACGGCGCTAATTTTCCAAGCACAAAGGGATAATTAGGGCGGGTTCGCTTAGGTAATTGCGACAGGATATAGATTGTTGTAGTAACAACAAATAATTGTAATAAATGTACAACCGCCGAAAACTGTTGGAAGTACATTGAGTTACCGCTAGCATTAAATAGCCCATCATAATTGAAATTCACTTTGGCAAGTGGGGGAACTGGTAACCCGACACTGGTCGCTAACGTTGTTCGATATTCAGTATTTAACGCCGCAATTAACCCCGAATAATCCATAATGGAGTATAACCCTGCACTGTAATATAACGCATTATAATAAAGCATCGGGGTAGGTTGACGACCAGATAAAACATCCGCTTCAAAATTGGGTGGAATATACAATATGGCATAAATTTTTGCTTCTTGTAAATCCCGTTCAGCCTCGGAAAGTTGGCTATCGTAATTAATCAGGTTGGCATGCGCACCCGCATTAAGATTACGCACAATTTCACGTGATAAAACACTTTTATCCTGATCGATATAGCCAACGGGTAAATCGAACAAAACACCGCGATAAAAGATACTACTGATTAAGACAAAAATAATCAGTGGTAAGATCCACATTAACCAATGAAAAGTGAACCGCTTGAATATTTGCGGCACTTCGTCATTAAATGCATCTTTAAAACGTGTCCAAAAGTCCAACATTAATTGTCCAATTTCCATAAAGTACTCATACCCGCACGTAAACCTTCTACATGATGAATTGGATATAATCTGACTTCAAACGTTTTCAAATCAAAATCGCCCGTTGCACGAGTTGCACGCTTGGTTGCATAATCTCCCATTGGGGCAATGTAACGAACTTCTGCTTCGATTTCTTTATTTCCTAGTGCCGGCACTTCTAACTTAATACGATCCCCTTTGTGAACGTTCGGCATAATATTTTCTCGAAGATTAAACACAAAGTAGGCATCCGGTAATCGAATCACTGTTAATAACGGACTATTCGCATTAAATAATTCCCCTACCTCAGCCGGTATTGAACCAATTTCACCGCCAACAGGGGCTTTAACTTGAAGATCATCATATTGAATTTGTAATTGCTTGAGTTGCTCTTCTGCTTCTTTTAATTTGGCTGCATAAATTTCACGCTGTTCTATACGATCACCATTTTTAGCTTGATCTAAATTAGCCTGTGCAGATTGTACCTGTTGAAAAGCAGCATCACGTGTTTTTAATGCATTATCCAATATTGACTGTGATACAAACCCTTTTGCAGATATTGCTTTATTACGGTCATATTCTTTTGATGCATTATCATAAGCGACTTTTGCTTGTTCAAGTAATGCTTCGTAATAACGTATGCTTTCTTCACGCGTACCATGTTCGGAAAGTGCCACCTGAGCTTTAGCTTGATCTCGTGCGGCTTCAGCCGCTTTCACTTGCGCTAATAATTCAGGACTATCAAGCGTAATTAGAATATCATTAGGCTTTACATCATCACCTCGATTAACGTGAATAAGCTGAACACGCCCTTTGGCTTTTGAAGCCACACTGACATTCGGCGCATCAACCTCACCTTGAAGAATTAACTGGCTATTGTGTGAGCGTATTAGGATCGTCATTGAAATTAAAATAACGATTAACGCAATACTAATAAATATTTTTTTATTCATATAATTTTTTTTAAAGTGTGATGTTAAATGGATAAGATATCAAGATGTTTAGATAAATATTAATAGGATAACATACGTAAAAACTTATTTACTCATTATACGAAAAGTGCTTTATTCGTACAAGTTCACCTTCACTTTATTCCAAATAAAGGCATTAATTGTCTTCTATTCAATAAATATTAAACATTTTATTTTTAATAAAATAAATTATTTTCAATCATTGTAAATCAATATATTAATAGATTTTATTTATAATTGATATTAGTCAAAAGAATATAGATAAAAACCTACTTATTTAGTATGATATTTTAAATTAGGATTGTAAGGTATTAAATATGAAAAAAATAATTATTGTTGGTGGTGGTGCAGGTGGATTAGAGTTGGCAACTAATCTTGGTGATAAGCTAGGTAAAAATAAACAAGCTGAAATAACGCTGATCGATAAAAATAGTTACCACATTTGGAAACCACTACTGCATGAAGTTGCAACAGGTGCTATGTATGAACAAGTTGATAACATCTTCTTTTCTGAACAAGCAAAGCAACATCATTTTGAGTTTACTCAAGGTACTTTTACCAATATTGATCGTGAGAATAAGCAAGTTCTGATCAATGATACAAATGATAATCATATTTCCCTATCGTATGATATTTTGGTTATAGCAGTAGGTAGTACTTCGAATGATTTTGGTACGCCTGGTGTTAAAGAACATTGTATATTTTTAGATGATCAAAATGCCGCTATTCGCCTACGTGAAATACTGCTATCAAAATTCACAAATTTCTGTTCAACGCTCGATAAAGACGCTGACACTAAAGGGGAAAAACTTCACATTGCTATTGTTGGTGGTGGCGCAACAGGTGTCGAGTTAGCCTCTGAACTACCTCATATGGTTGAAACGTTTGGCGTTTGTCGAAAAAACAAAATGTGTGCTGATTTCTTAGATGTATCCGTTATTGAAGCAACCAATCGTATCTTACCAGCATTACCCGAAAAAACGGCATTAAGCATTACTAAAACCCTTGAAAAACGCGGTATTCATGTCTTAACAAATACCATGATTACTAAGGCCGAAAGTGATGGATTCTATCCTAAAGAAGGGGAAACCATTAAAGCCGATATTATGATTTGGACTGCTGGCGTTAAAGCACCTGATTATCTGAAAGACATAGCTGGTTTAGAATCAAGTCGTTCAAATCAATTAGTCGTTAAACCGACATTACAAACTACACGAGACGATAATATCTTTGTTATTGGTGATAGTGCTTATGCGATGCAAGATAGCGGACGAGCCTCTCCACCCACAGCACAAGCAGCTAATCAAATGGCAAAAATTTGCGCTCGAAATATCGTTAGTCTGATTAACAATCAAGCCATGAAGTCATTTGTCTATACCGATAAAGGAACCATTATTTCTTTACATGACACCGCCCAAGGCGTGGTTAAGTTGATTGGCAATAAAGAAATGAGTGTGAAAGGTTGGTTTGCGTTAATGATCCATCGATTATTATATCGTATGCATCAAGCTAGTTTATTGGGTATCTTTAAAACCATCCATTTTGCTCGTGATTGTAAAGCTAAATATAAAAGTAAATTTGCGTCTATTTTTAGTCAGCAAGATTAATTATTAACCGAAAAATAAACAACAGCTACTTGATAATAAATAATCTTCAGTAGCTGTTTTTTTATATAAGATATTTAGACAGTACTTTTCAACTCATTCAAAATATAACTATATGAATAATAGAAAAATATGCAATTTATTTTAATTTTTATATTGTTATTTTCCTCTTTTATCTGTGAAGCAAATTATCAGCCAAAAGATGGCGATATTATTTTTCAATCGTCTCAATCCAGTCAAAGTAAAGCCGTTGAACAAGCAACAAATTCGCCCTATAGCCATATGGGAATCATTTTCATAAAAAATGGTAAACCTTATGTATTTGAAGCTGGGAGTAAAGTCGCTTATACACTTTTAACAAGCTTTATTGAAAGAGGAAAAAATAGATATTATGTAATCAAACGTCTCAAAGATCATAATTTATCTGTTAAGGAAACCAATAAATTAAAGCTAGTTGCAAAAACTTTTGAAAATAAACCTTATGATATCTGGTTTGATTGGAATGACAATTATATCTATTGTTCTGAATTAGTTTGGAAAATTTATAATAGAGCACTTAAATTAGAAATTGGTCAATTACAGAACATCAAAGATTTCAATCTTTCATCAGCACTCGTAAAACAAAAATTAAAAGCGCGTTATGGCGATAAAATCCCCTTTCAAGAAACCGTTATTTCGCCTGTCGCTATGTTTAATTCACCGTTATTAATATAACAGTAGACAAAAAATGGTCGCATTAAACAAGTAATAACTTTTTAACTGGAGCAAAACTTTTACGATATAAATGATTGATACCATACAGCTCAATTGCCATTAAATGATCTTTGGTGGGATATCCTTTATGTTTTGCCAGTCCATATTGGGGATACAATTTGTCTAATTCTACCATTTCACGATCACGCGTTACTTTCGCTAAAATCGACGCAGCACTAATCTCTGCCACCAGCAAATCGCCTTTGACAACGGCTTGTGTTTGAATACCAAATTCCGGACAACGATTACCGTCAACTAAAACAAAATCTGGTTGGATCGCAAGTCCTGTTACCGCTCGTTGCATAGCTAACATGGTAGCATGCAAAATATTTAATTTATCAATTTCCTCAACCGAAGCTCTTGCAATACACCAAGCTAGTGCATTTTCTTTAATAACGTCAAATAATTGATCTCGTTTTTTTTCAGAAAGTTTTTTAGAATCCGTTAATCCTTTGATTGGTTTATTAGGATCTAAAATAACAGCTGCCGTCACAACATCACCACAAAGTGGTCCCCGCCCAACTTCATCAACTCCAGCAATTAAGGTGGCATCAGGATAACTAAATTCTAACAACAAGGTGAATCCTCTAATACATCAAGTACAGCTTGAGCTGCTTGTTCATCAGCGTGACAACGAATTTGCTGATGTAATGATAAAAATGTTTTTTTAAGTTCACGATTATCCCCTTCTAAAAAAGGAATAATATGATTAGCGATATTTTCAGGGGTACAGTCTTGCTGTAATAACTCGGGTACAATTTCTTTACCAGCTAAAATATTGGGTAATGAAACATAAGGGGTTTTAACTAATTTTTTGGCTAACCAAAAAGTGAATGGCTTCATTTTGTAACCCACCACCATTGGACATTTGGCTAGCATGCATTCTAGTGCTACTGTTCCGGATGCCAAAATCGCAGCATCACTGGCAATCATTGCTTCACGGGCATGACCATCTAATAGTTGAACTTTCAGTTCTGGTGCTATTTGCGTTTTAATCTGCTCAAATTCTTGTCGTCTTTTTTCATTGACTAAAGGTACGACTATATGCAAATCAGGGTAACGATCACGTAAAATCTGAGCTGCTTGTAAAAAAGGGGCAGACAATAAGGTGACTTCCGCATGACGACTACCCGGCAATATTGCTAAACACCGACCATTGAGCGGAATGCCTAATTGTTGACGCATTGCGACTTGGTCAGGCATTAATGGCACATCATCTGCCATTTTGTGACCAATAAAACGACAAGGGACATTAAACTTATCATAAAACGCTTTTTCAAAAGGTAAAAAAGCTAATATGAGATTAGTATTACGTTTAATTTTGAAAACACGTTTTTGCTTCCAAGCCCATACCGAAGGACTCACATAATGAATTGTTTTAATCCCTGCTCGCTTTAACTTACCTTCTAAGGAAAGATTAAAATCAGGTGCATCAATTCCTATAAAAATGTCGGGTTTTAATTCAATTAAACGCTTAGTAATATCACGACGTATTGCTAAAATACGACGTAATTTTCCCAACACTTCTACAATCCCCATAACAGAAAGCTCATCCATTTCATACCAAGCTTGACACCCTTCAGCTTGCATTAAAGGCCCTGCAATACCAACAAATCGAATATTAGGATGATACTTTTTGAGAGAACGAATCAATCCAGCGCCCAGAATGTCGCCAGATGTTTCACCGGCGACTAAAGCAATGGTTAATGATTTATTCGTATCTGTCTGGCTTGTGATTGGTTGACTAGTCATTAACGAATGATGCCACGTGTTGAACGTGCAAAAAAATCATTGAATAATTTGACTTCAGGATATTGATTTGCAATAGCCTCAATTTCTGCTTTCGCTTCGTCTAACGATAGCCCATTTCGATAAAGAATTTTGTAACTATTGCGGATAGCTTGCAAAGCTTCTTTACTGAATCCACGACGTTTTAGACCTTCGTAATTCACGCCATGTGGTGTGGCATGATTTCCTTGTGCTATCACATAAGGTGGGACATCTTGCGCAACGCCTGAACAACCACCAACCATAACATGTGATCCAATGACACAAAATTGATGTACCGCAGTCATACCACCAATGATAACATGATCATCTAACTGAACATGTCCGCCAAGTGTTGCATTATTTGCCAAAATACAATGATTCCCAATTCGACAATCATGCGCAACATGCGCATTGATCATTAATAGATTATCACTGCCAATTTTAGTAATTCCGCCACCTTGAACAGTACCGCGATGAATAGTCGCGCTTTCGCGAATCATATTGCGATCACCAATTTCAGTGCGAGTTGGTTCGCCTCGATATTTTAAATCTTGGTTAACTTCACCAATCGATACAAATTGAAATATCTGGTTATCTTTACCAATTTTAGTGTGGCCATTGATGACTACATGTGATTTTAAAAAAGTCCCTTCACCAATTTCAACATTTTCACCAATAAAGCAAAAAGGACCAATTTTAACATTGTTACCAATTTTGGCGCCTTTTTCTATCACTGAACTTGGATGTATTTCCGTTGCCATAGCATTTCCTTCATACTGTTTTTGGGATATTTAGACAAATCAATACTATTTACGAGCACACATCATCTCGGCTTCGCAAACTAACTTTCCATCAACAGTTGCTATACCATGGAATAATGCAATTCCACGACGCTCTTTAATATATTCCACATCCAGTACAATCTGATCACCAGGCACAACAGGTCGTTTAAAACGAGCTTTATCAATAGATGCAAAATAGTACAATTGTCCGGGTGATAATTCTTCAATACTTTTAAAAGCTAAAATACCCGTTGCTTGGGCCATCGCTTCTAAAATTAAAACACCGGGGAAAATGGGTTTATTAGGAAAATGTCCCTGAAAAAAAGGCTCATTGACCGTTACATTTTTGATTGCTTTTAGTGTTTTCCCTTTTTCATAACTAATCACACGATCAACCATTAAAAAAGGATATCGATGTGGTAATAAACTAATAATTTCTTCGATATCAAGGGTATTAAGTTCGGTAGTCAAAATAGCTATCCTTATATATTAATATAAACTTTTTACATTATAACTGAGGATGCCACTTGCACTCAAGAATGATTTAATCATCAAGAAAGGATTAATGACAATGTTAATGATTTGTTAAGGCAAATTTTTTACTAATAATGGTTTGTAAATACTGTATTATCTAATATCAAATAAGTTATAATATTAATAATAATAAAAAAATTTCAATATGGAGAATTAAAATGAAGTTATTTTTAAGAATGACGCTTATCAGTAGCGCAATTGTGTTAGCTTTAACTGGATGTGATACCCAAAGTAATCCGACGGATAAGCAAACAACTACCCATGCTGAACAAACTATCACGTCGGCAGAACAATCAGCCAATCCGAATAAAGTGACATTAACTACTCAAACACAAAAAGATTCTTATGCATTAGGTTCTTCATTTGCGTCTTCTTTAAAAGAAAGCGAAATTGATATCGATCCTGACTATATTATCAGCGGACTCACTGAAACATTTAACAGTAAATCACAATTATCAAATGATGAAACTGACGCTATTTTAAGTGCTATTCGTCAACGTGTGATGGAAAAAGCCAAAGCGCGTTTTGAAAAAGAAAAAGCAGAAAATATTGAAGCAGGTTCGAAATTCCGTTCAGAATTTGCTAAACAAAGTGGTGTAAAACAAACTAAGTCGGGCTTACTTTATCAAATAATTAATCAAGGTTCTTCTCATCATCCAACAAAAGATAGTAACGTTATTGTTCATTATGAAGGTAAACTCGTTGACGGACGTAAATTTGATAGTTCATATGATCGTGGTGAAACCGTTAGCTTTAAACTTGATGAAGTAATTAAAGGTTGGGCTGAAGGAATTCAATTAATTGGAGTAGGTGGTAAAATCAAATTAGTCATTCCACCAGAATTAGCATATGGTAGTCAATATTATCCAGCTCAAGGAGACAAAGCAGCGATTTTACCAGAATCAACTTTAGTTTTTGAAATTTCGCTATTGGGCATTGATGGAGATAACAATGGGAACAATCAACAATCTTCATTTAAGCAAATAAGATAAATAAATTGATTACTTCATTGAAATATACACTCGTTGTTTTGGGTCCTGCTTATGGGACCCAATCTGCTTATTGTGCGTATCAATTTGCACAAGCCTTATTGTTAAATACATCTCACACCATAAAAAATATCTTTTTTTACGCTGATGGTGTTTATAATGGTAATCGATATACCGACCCTGCCAATGATGAATTTGATTTAGTCAGCGCTTGGCAAGAATTAGCAAAAAAATATGATCTACCCTTAACAATTTGTGTTGCAGCTTCGCTAAGACGTGGAATAACCGAAGAAAATATTGCCGATTATTTTCAATTAACCGGTTTAGGTGAGCTAACTGAATCAATCACTTTATCAGATCGTGTTATTCAATTTTAAATATGACGGTTAATGATATGAAGAAAATTGCCATTATTATTCATTCTTCCCCTCATGGTAGTGCCAAAGGTCGAGAAGCACTTGATTTGGCTTTAGCATTATCTGCTTTAAATCATATTACGGTCATTTTTACCGATAAAGGCATTTTTCATTTATTACCTGAACAGCAACCCGATCTCATTTTGATGCGTGACTATATCGCCACATTCAATATGCTTGAACTTTATGATATTGAAGATGTTTATGTGAGTGAGTCAGCATTAAAATCGCATAATCTTTCTGATTTCACCTTTAATATTACCACTAAAGTGATTAACCATTACGATTTAAATCAATTGCTTGATGAGCAAGATGTCATTTTAACATTCTAATTTAATATTAAATTTTTAATCTGCTTCATTATTAAAAATTGTTTCGCCCACATCATCCTTTCAATTAAGATTAATCTAGTCTGATTAACATTAGACTAAGCCATATTTAGAAACGCAATAACTGATTATCAAATCAAACACAACGGAAAGAAATAAGAATATCGAAGGGTAATAAGTAATCAAGAAAAATAAAAAACCGCCTTATTTTGTCGTTAAGTATGACGAATAAGGCGGATTAATTAATAGTTATAGTTTAAGTAGTTATCGTTTAAACTAATTTTTTCATTTGATCTGCAATCTTTTCAGCTTGTTGACCAACAACAATTTGCACACCTGTTTTACCTAATTTAATCACAGCCATTGCACCTAATGCTTTAGCGGCTGCTTCATCAACTAAATCAGAATCTTTCACACTCAAACGTAATCGAGTGATACAAGAATCAATATTAGTCAGGTTTTCTTTACCGCCAACAATAGCTAAATATTGTTCAGCAAGCGCTGTGGTATCAGCTGTCGTTTGCGCTGGTTTAGCGGTATCAGTTGTCGATGATTGTGCCGCACTGTCTTCATCTTCACGACCTGGGGTTTTAAGGTTAAATTTAACAATGATAAAGCGGAACGCAACATAGTAAACCACAAAGAACACTAAACCTTGAAGAATGAGCATATACCACTGCACTGCAAGAGGATTTCCAGATTGCAGTAACATATCGATTAAACCGGCACTGAAACCAAATCCACATATCCATTGCATCGTTGCAGCAATAAAGAGTGAAATGCCCGTTAAAATTGCATGTATAACATAAAGTACTGGTGCAACAAACATGAACGCAAATTCAAGCGGTTCTGTAATTCCCGTAAAGAATGCTGCAAAAGAAGCCGCTAACATAATTGATGCGGTTTTATCTTTATTGCCTTTTTTCGCTGTGTGATACATGGCTAAAGCAGCACCTGGTAAACCAAACATCATAATTGGGAAGAATCCTGCTTGATAACGTCCGGTAATACCTACAACAGCTTTACCAGAATCTATCGCACTTTGACCAGCCAAGAAATTTGGAATATCGTTAATGTTAGCAACATCAAACCAAAATACCGAGTTAAGAGCATGATGTAAACCAACTGGAATTAATATACGGTTAAAGAAGCCATACACCCCTGCACCTGCTGCACCTAAATTCTTAATCGATTCACCAAATTTTACTAATGCTTCAAAAATAATTGGCCAGATAAAATAAAAGATGACAGAGATAAGTAGCATCACGATAGAAACAATAATCGGAACAAGTCGTTTGCCACTAAAAAAAGCTAACGCTTTATGTAACTCAACCGTACTAAATTTGTTATAGAGTTCAGCTGAGATAATACCCACTAAAATACCAATAAATTGGTTATTGATTTTCGCAAATGCAGGAGATATTTGCGTTTGCCAACCATCAACACTGGTATCAACACCTTCAAAAAGTGCAATTGAATTTGGCGATAATAATGTTGTAATAATCAAAAATCCGACCAACCCAGAAAGTGCAGCTGCACCGTCTTTGTCTTTGGACATACCATATGCAACACCAATAGCAAATAAAATTGGCATGTTATCAATGATAGCGCCACCAGATTTTATTAAAAATGTTGCCGCAATACTATTTGCACCCCATTCAACGCTATTGATCCAATATCCTATCCCTAGAAGTATTGCTGCAGCAGGTAGAACTGCAACTGGCACCATTAATGAGCGCCCAATACGTTGCATATAAGCTAAAATTCCCATAAGTTTAACCTCTTATATTTATTTAAACTATATCTAAACATGATGATTTGTTATGCATCTTCAGATATCAGTAAACGATCCATTCTATTTCATATTATATTATTTTACTTCGCAAATTAATTATTCAATATATGTGATTTTTATCACGCTTTTTTTTGATTAATTGCTCTAATATAGTAAAATACAGTCAACATATTTTACTTCAAAAAAAAAGAAGTGGTTCTAATTATATCAGAAAAGGTGGTATCGAATGAGGCTTATTCCTTTAGAAAATGCTCAAGAAGTGGGCGCTTGGGTTGCACAACGTATTGTGAATAAAATTAACCAATTTAAACCGACAGCGGATCGTCCGTTTTTGTTAGGCTTACCAACCGGTAGCTCGCCATTAGTGATGTATCAACAACTGATCAAACACTACCAAGCAGGTGATGTTAGCTTTAAACATGTGGTAACGTTTAATATGGATGAATACGTTGGTATTCCTGAAGATCATCCACAAAGTTATCACACTTTTATGCATGAAAACTTTTTTAATCATATTGATATCGATAAAAACAATATCCATATATTAAATGGCAATGCAACTGATATTGCTCAAGAGTGTCGCCAATATGAAGAAAAAATCAAATCTTATGGCAAAATCAATATTTTTGTTGGTGGTGTTGGTCAAGATGGACATATTGCTTTTAATGAACCGGGTTCGTCGCTTTGTTCACGCACACGTATTAAAACGCTAACTGAAGATACACGTATTGCCAATTCACGTTTCTTTGATAATGATGTGAATCAAGTTCCAAAGCATGCATTAACTATTGGTGTCGCTACTTTAATGGATGCGCAAGAAGTGATTTTATTAGTCTGTGGTCATAACAAAAGTTTAGCATTACAAGCCGGCGTTGAAGGTTCAATTAATCATTTATGGACAGTATCAGCATTACAAATGCACCCAGCATCTATTATTGTTTGTGATGAACCAAGCACTGATGACCTTAAAGTAAAAACATTAAAATATTTCAAACAAATGGAAGCAGACAATCTTAACGTGACCATTTTATAAAGGATAACTCAATGTATGCATTAACAAATTGTCGTATTTATACCGGTTATGAGATTCTTGAAAATCATGCTGTTATTATCGACGGTGATAAAATTGACAAAATTTGTAAACAAGATAATTTACCCGACAATATCAAAATTGAAGATCTACAAGGAGCGATCGTTGCGCCTGGATTTATTGATATTCAAGTCAATGGATGTGGCGGTGTGCAATTTAATGAGACACTCGACGCATTAAGTGTTGAAACATTAGAAGCGATGCAAGCGACCAATCTTATTTATGGTTGTACTAGCTATTTACCGACTTTAATCACATCAACAGATGAATTTATGATAAAAGCGGTCGCGGTAATGCGTGAATACTTAGCTCGACATCCTAATCAAGCATTAGGCTTACATCTTGAAGGTCCTTATATTAGTCCTGAAAAGAAAGGGATTCATGACGAAAACATTATTCGTTCACCTTCGCAAAAAATGATTGATTTTCTATGTGAAAATGCTGATGTAATTAAAATCATTACTCTTGCGCCAGAAAGAGTTGAAAGCCATTTTATTAAACAATTAGTTAATGCAGGAATTCATGTTTCTGTCGGTCATTCCAATGGTCATTACGATGACTGTCGTCGTGGCTTCAATGATGGAATTCGATTAGGCACTCACCTATTTAATGCTATGCCTTATATTTCAGGACGTGAACCAGGCGTAGTTGGTGCAATATATGATGAACCAGAAGTATATGTTGGTATTATTGCCGATGGACATCATGTAAGTTGGGCAAACATTCGCAATAGCCATAAAATTAAGAAAGATCACTTAATTTTAATTACGGATGCAATGTTGTTAGCCGGTTCTAATTTGTCTTCTGCTGTTTTTGCAGGTAAAACCATTTATTATAAAGATGGGCTATGCGTTGACGATAAAGGCACGCTTGGCGGTTCTGCATTAACCATGATTGATGCAGTTAAAAATGCTGTTGAATATGTGGGTATTGCTTTAGATGAAGCCTTAAGAATGGCGACACTTTACCCAGCAAAAGCAATCGGTGTGGATAAACAACTTGGTAGTATTAGTGAAGGTAAAATTGCTAACTTAGTTGTTTTTAATCGAGACTTTACGATAACTAAAACGGTTGTTAATGGAGAAATCACCCGTTAGAATATCAGATAATTAATGATAGTATTGAGAAAAGATATGACATTTAATTATCTGAATTTAGTTGGAAATGCTGAACTAATTAAACAATTAAATTATGCTATGATTTATCGTTTAATTGTTCAGCAAGCTCCCATTTCTCGTATCCAGTTAGCCGAAATCAGTCATTTAGCTCCAGCCAGCATTACCAAAATTACCCGACAGCTACTTAAGAATAAACTAATAAAAGAAGTTGATGCCCAGCAATCAACTGGTGGAAGACCAGCGGTTTCCATTCAAGCCAAGTTTGACTATTATCAAGCCATTGCTATTCAATTAAGTCGTTCACATGTCACCATTGAACTCTATGATCTTGGAGCAAACAGCTTAGTTTCTGAAGTGTATCCTCTTACCGTTTTTATACAGCAACAAGCACAAGAATATTTAATTACATTAATTGAACAATTTATTCAAAAAAATAGTAAAAAGATTAAGCATCTTATTGCTATATCGGTGGTTCTACCTGGATTGATTGATTCTGTAAGAGGAATTGTTCGATATACACCTCATATTCAAGTTAACGCATGGCCTTTAGCCGATATATTGCAGAAACAATTTAATGTTTCTATTTTTTTAGGTAATGATATCCAAAGTCTAGCATTAGCCGAAAATTATTTTGGCTCTACGCAAGATGTCGATGATTCAATTTTGATTCGTGTTCATCGTGGTGTCGGATCAGGTGTTATTGTCAATCAACAATTACTGACTAACCATAATCAAAGTGCTTGCGAAGTGGGACATATTCAAGTCGATGCGTTAGGTGAACGCTGTCATTGTGGTAATTTTGGTTGTTTGGAAAACCGAGTTGTTAATGATGCCATTGAACGACGAGCAAAACAGATGATTGATCAAGGTTATACGACTAAATTAACAAAAGATTGTTGTGATATCGTCAACATTTGCCAATTAGCCAATCAAGGGGATGAGCTTGCCATTAAGTTAGTCAAAGATGCAGGCGAAAATCTAGGTCGAGCAGTAGCTATTATGGTCAATATTTTTAACCCACAACGAATTGTATTAGCAGGTGAACTCACCAAAGCGACAGAAATACTTTTAGATACAGTAACTAGCGCTTTAAACTCACTGAGTTTAGAAGATTTAAGAAAGAATCTTTCAATCAACTGCTCTTCACTCAATGACCGCTCGGCAATTGGTGCATTTGCTTTAGTACAACAAGCGTTATTTAATGGATCACTTTTGATGATTTTGCTCGAACATGATGTAGCATAAATAACTTTTTAAGTTCAAAAACAGCCCGAAAAAATCGAGCTGTTTTATCATGCCATCGGTTAACCATTATGCTAAGATGCGTAACATCCTCCGTAACGGTTCTGCGGCCCCCCACAACAACTGATCCCCAACGGTAAATGCTGATAAATAGTCTTTACCCATATTTAGTTTACGCAAACGACCAACAGGAGTGGTTAATGTACCAGTAACGGCTGCTGGGGTTAACTCTCTCATGGATAATTCTCGATCATTGGGTATCACTTTTACCCAATCATTATGTGCAGCAAGTATTTTTTCAATTTCCGGCACGCTAATGTCTTTTTTCAGCTTGATGGTAAATGCCTGACTATGACAACGCAAAGCACCAATACGAATACATAGTCCATCTACAGGAATAATTTGATTGGTACCTAATATTTTGTTGGTTTCAGCTTGCCCTTTCCACTCTTCTTTACTTTGTCCATTATCCAATGCTTTATCGATCCAAGGAATTAAACTCCCAGCAAGTGGTACACCAAAATTATCGGTTGGCAAACTTCCATCACGCATTTTTTGGGTTACTTTACGTTCAATCTCTAAAATTGAAGAGTGAGGATCTTGTAGTTCTTTGGCAACTTCGGCATTTAACATCCCCATTTGCGTTAAAAGTTCACGCATATGGCGAGCACCACCACCAGAAGCCGCTTGATAAGTTGATACGGACACCCAATCAATCAAATTTTCAGCAAATAAGCCACCCAGTGACATTAACATTAAACTGACTGTGCAATTCCCGCCGACAAACGTTTTAATACCTTTGTCCAATGCAGTTTGAATATTCGCTTTATTGACAGGATCTAATACGATAATGGCGTCATCTTCCATACGCAATGTAGATGCTGCATCAATCCAATATCCTTGCCACCCCGAAGCACGTAGTTTTGGATAAATTTCGGAAGTATAATCTCCACCTTGACAAGTCACGATAATATCTAACGCCTTTAATGCTTCAATATTATCGGCACTTTGCAATGTTCCTGTTTTACCGCCAAAACTAGGTGCAGCTTGCCCTGCTTGTGAAGTCGAAAAGAAAATAGGATTAATATAATCAAAATCGTGTTCTTCAACCATACGTTGCATCAGAACCGACCCCACCATTCCACGCCATCCAACAAAACCAACATTTTTCATATTTTATTTCCAAAAGTAGATGTTATACCAAGAGACTTTTTTACTATTAAAGCAAAATATCATCATAAAACAAGCAAGATAAGAATTATTTTTGTAGGTTTTAAAATAATAACACAGTGTTATATTAAACTCGTTTTGAGATGAATACATTTATATGAAGAATAAAGATATTTTAATTATAACCAACTTGAAAAGGTAGCAATGAGTTAAGGCAAATATATTTTTAGCATACTAAAATAGATTTGCCTCAATTATTATTTTTTAATCATATAATTAAAATTCCTCATCTTGAATATTATTGTTACTAATTGAAATTAAATTATATCGCTCAATACATTGTACTGATGATTCGATGACTTCTGGCAATAAATCAATTAGATCATTTTTATCCGTTCTAAGCATAAATGTGGTTAATAGCATTGGAATATTAACGCCAGTGATAATTTCCATCATCGGATAATTTGGGATCAGTTTAACAAGAGTATTAAAAGGCGTACCGCCTTTTAAATCAACTAAGCATAAAATGGCTGATCCCGATTTAGTTAACATTGCTAACTTTTGTTCAATTTGCTCTTGAAAATCATCTAGCGATTGTCCCATTAAAAAAGGAACGGCTTCACATTGAGTTTGCTTACCGCATATCATTTCAGCCGTTTCAATTAAACTGTTAGCCGTTGTGCCGTGAGTACTTACTAATACTGCAATCATGCACGACTCCTTTTAGTAATCTAAGCAACGATAATAACGACGGATTGACATTGGATGACGATTGAGGTGTTCGACATAAGCATCAATTCGGTTATTAATAGCACGAAAAACAAATGGAGATAAGTGCCCCCGATATTTTTCCGAAATACCTGGCAATTCATAATCTTTAGTATCAATTATGGTGTAATTAGCGCAGATTTGCGGTAAAAATTTAGCTACTCTTTCACTAAGTGAGCGCTGACTATCTTCACCAACGTAGACAGTAACAGCCGTATCCCTGTCTATAATTTCTAATGTTCCATGAAAAAATTCAGCAGATTCGATTGATTTTGAACGTAACCAATGCTGTTCTTCCCAATAACACATAGCGTGTGAATAGGTTGCTCCCCATTGATTACCGGCTCCAACAAAGTAATGCATGGCATCATCGTGATGTTTTTGCGCAACGTCTTGTCCAAAGGCATCGGCTTTTTTGGCAACAGCAACAATGTTTTTAGCAAAGTGCTGATCCATTTGTTGATAAAATTCATCATAGTCTGGAAATTCACCGGCTAAATACATCAGTCTGTCTGCGGTCATAAAGAATTTTAACTGTTCATTCATCGGATAAGAAATAACGTGATCTACCATTTTGCCTAATGGTGAATCAGCATTATCTAAAAAGGCTAATACCGTTGAGCCGACTTCTTTTTGAATTTTATCGATAGCCTCAACGACTTCTTGTGTTGAGCCAGTCACGGAGGAGATGATTATTAAAGAATCTTTGGTTATTCGCTTATTGCCAGTTACCAAATATTCCGCAGCATGTTGCACAAAAGTTTCTAGTTCAGATTTTTCTTTCATATGAACGACGGCTTGCATTGATGAAGCATAAGTGCCACCAATACCTAACCAACAGATATTACGATAACCTCGTTCATGAATCTGATCAATAAACTGATTAATAAACGGACGTAATTTTAATGCGCCATTCATACTGTTAAGCTCTTTTTGTTCGTCAAATTTTCTCATACGGTGCCCCTCTTAATTTTGGATTTAGTGATTTTATCAAATTCTGGATATGTTGATTTTTCTAGATTATGACCCTTTAACTGGGATAGTTGGTAACTGAGTAGATGAATAGGAATAGTCATAAATAATGATGTTAATAATTCATCACAATGGATATCAAAGTTTAGATCGTGCTCAGTAATAGAATGCGAGTGCTGTGCATACAGGGTTATTACCTGTTTTACATAGTGATTCAAAAAGGTTTTTAATGCTACGGCTCTTGCTTCTAATAATCCTTTTGGTTCAATAAATATGATGTAATCATCAGGATGTAAGCCAAGATAAGGGCCATGCATGTACTCATCCAACTCTTTTCCGAACGCCGTGTTACGAACCGTTTCGGTGAATTTAGTTTCTCCTTCACGGGCGACACCATAAGTTGCCCCATAGCCAATAAAAATCACTCGTTTAGCGTGATTAAATTGTCTGAGATGATGATTTACCCATGATTGTGATTGTAGGATAACTTGTGGCAATGATGTCGTAATATCCTGTATTTGTTTAAGATAACTTTCAAATTGTTGCTTATCCAAATACCCTGTTTTTTGACCAATAATTAACGCTATCAACATTAAATCAAGAATAATGACACTATAGCCAGCACTGACATAGGGCATTTCTTCAACAGGCATCCCCATTGATAAAACATGATTGCTGATGTTATATATCGGACTGTTAGAATTGCTAGTGAGGGTATAAATAGTTCGATTTTCTTTAATAAATTGTTCAACCAAATGAATGGTAGAATAGCTTTCCCCACCTTGTGATATGGCAAAATAGAGCGTATGAGCGTCATTATAGTGTAAGTAATTCGCTGCCATTGAAGGATCTTCAATATAAATAGGGATTTTTAATATTTTACTCATCAATGGTCTGGCACCATAAGCGGCGTTGGCACTTGATCCTGTGGCAAAAATGACAATCGATTGAAGTGACTTTTCAGTATTTAAATCAATCTGATCAGCAAATAACGATTGATAATGATCTAATATGCTTTGATAAAATTCTGGCTCTAAGGCGACATAGTCTGCGATACTTTTCATTTTTATTTCCTAATTATCCCAATAATCCACTCCATGCCCCTAAAATCCCGATTGCGGCAATAAGTAGAAGTATCCAATGCGCTTTAATCCCTTTTTTGACTAACATGAAGATGAATAACGTAAACATCAAAGGCAAAATTTGCGGTACAATTCCGTTGAAGATATCTTGTAGTGAGGCTGAATCATCGCCAGACCCAATTTTTAACGGCATATTTAATGTCACCATAGTAGCAACCATGGCGCCAACCACACATAGCCCTAACACTGATGCTCCATAAGATAACTTATCCATTAAACCTGTCTTTTGAACCTTTTCAATAAAAGATGCGCCAATGTTATAGCCTATAAGTAAACCAAAATAACGGGCTAAAATGGCAGGTACATTAAAGATAAGTAAAAAAAGAAGTGGACCTAGAATATTACCTTCCAGTGCTAAAGAGGTACCAATACCTGTTGCAATAACGCGTAATGTTCCCCAAAAGAACGAATCCCCCAGACCACTTAAAGGTCCCATTAGTGCAATTTTGACATCGTTGATGGCACTTTTATCAAAATCATTATCGGTGGCATTTTGTTCTTCCATGGCAATACAAATACCTAGTGGAAAAGTGATTAACCATGGTGTGACGTTATAAAATTCTAAATGTCGTTGATAGGCATCAGTGAGTTCGATTTTATTATGACTGTAAATCTTATCTAAAGCTGGTCGCATCGCATAGGAATAGCCTAAGTTCATTTGTCGTTCATAATTCCATGACCATTCAGCGGTAAATGAACGCCAAAACGTTCTGGATAACTCCTTATTGGTTATTAGTTTAGAACTCTTCATTTTCATAATCTATCTCCTGTGCAGCTACCGTATTGCCTGTATTGGTGCTGAGTTTTTGCCCGCTTTCTTCTGTTATCATCTTTTTGCCATTAAATGCCGAATACCCCGTCAAAATGAGCGCAAGACATCCCCCAAAGATAGCCACACCGGTGACGGGTACTTTCATATAAACGGCAAGTGCAAAACCAAAAATAAAGAATGTTACATTGCTCTTTTTAATCATGATTTTCATTAACATCGCAAATCCAAATGCCGGTAGTAAGCCAGTTGCAATACCTAATCCATCAATAATAAATTTAGGTATCATTTCCAATAGACCATTCACCGCAGAACTGCCAAATAGATAAGAAAGTCCTACGACTAAACCGATTGGCAGATTGATTGAAAAGAATCCACCTAATAAATTCATTCGATCCATACCTTTACCATTGCCTTCACTGGCGTATTTATCTGCTTTATGAACAAAATAAGGAAGAATAAAAAGAAAACATAAGTTTTTAACCAATAAAACTAATGACGCAATAGGAATACCTAACGCCAAAGCAATTTCGGTGCTTTTACCAGCCCCAATGGCGAAAGCGGTACCCAATATACTGCCTGATATAATTTCGGGTGGAATAGAAGCGCCAATAGAAAACGAACCTACAAATGCGAGTTCTAATGTAGCACCAATAACAATACCTTGTGTGATGTCGCCCATGACTAAACCAGCTAAAGTACAAGTAACAAGTGGTCTGGATAACATTGATGAACCTAATAAGTATTCACCATTGGCTAACATCGCAATCAAAGCTAGAACAACAGCTGTTAATTCGATACTCATATTTTTGTCCCTCTTAACTATTTTTCAAATTTTTGCTTTGATTCGCTTGGGACTTGTTGAATATAGATCTCAATGCCGTCTTGTTGTAATCCTGTTAATAAATCCGCCTCAGTATCAGTTAAATTAATTGTTTTAGAGTAATTTTTTGTCACTTCTCGAGGTTTAGTACCACCTAAATTTAGGCTACAAACTTTTCCTTGCGTGGCTCGAATGAGTTTTTCAGCATCTGCAACGGATTCAACGACAATTAACATTTGATATTTATCTGTTACGCCTGAATTGATCGCCTCAATACTGTCATCAATTGACTTCATCACTAATTTTGCGTTTTCTGGTTTAGCTAAACGAATAGCAGATTTACGTAATTCGTCATTAGCCACGACATCATTAGCCACTAAAATAGTGTTTGCACCAACATTTTCGAACCATGAAACAACTACCTGGCCATGTAATAAACGGTGATCTACACGTAATAATTTAATCATTGATATACCTCCTAGGTGAAATCGACCACATATTTAGTATTACTAGCAAACTTGTACTCAAGCGCAATCGGTTCGTTATTAATATCAAAATAGTGATTAGTAATTTTAAAAAATGGGGCGTTAATATTGATACGTAATTGTTTGGAAAGTTCAGCATTGGCTACCATCAATTGCAAATCTTGCTCTAATTTATCGACTTTTTTCTTTCCCGAATTAATGATTTCAAGTGCTGATAGTACCTTGATAATGGAAAGCTGAAAGTCTGGAAAATTAGTTAACGGTAGCAAAAAAATGGTTTTCGTTACGCTATTTGTTGCTATCTCCAAAAAACCAATAAAGTAGATAAGTTCCGTTGATTTTATTTTTAATAATTGGCTGTAATAACAACCTGCTTGCCTGAGATAGGCTTCTTTGATCTGCTTTTTATGATTTGAATAAGCTTGAGGTTTAATTATGCCTGTCATTTCTAAAATCGTTTGGGTTGAAAGTGTAGGAGCGACAAATAATCCAACCCCTTTCTTTCTGACCACCATATTTTTTTCAACTAAACGATCAATCGCTTTACGGACTGTGGTTCGACTGACTTCATAATCTTTTTGCAACTGACCTTCTGGCGGTAACTCTGCACCCACACTATATTGTCCTGTACTTATCTGCTCCATTAATTGGAGTGCTAATTTTTCAAATAACTTCATTTGTATTCTTCCTGATAATTAAAGATATTTTTTGCAGATAAGTGATATTTAAATCGATTACCAATTAAGTACTGGTCGGTGTGTTCAAACGGTTCAAAGTCATGATCATAACTGTAACTTGATACTTTATAGATAGGTGTGCCTTCAGTAATTGCTAAATATTTGGCTTTATCGTTGAGAGCGACTTCGTATGCGATCTCTTCTCGACCATGACTGGGTATAACATGAAAATGTGTTTTTAAATATTCATAAAGCGAAACATCATTTAAATCTTGTTTAACTAAATCTTTAAATTTTTTAGAAGGAAGATAACTTATTTCATAAGATAACGGAGTTTTATTCAATAAACGTTGTCTTGCTATTCTGATTAATCGCTGATTTGATTTAAAAAAGGTGTTTAATTCGGTAGGCATTGGAATGATATCATTAGAGAGTACTTTAATTTTGATGTGAACATCATCTTCTTTTTGGCACTCTTCAGTAAACGAAGACATTTTTAGCATATTCATTTCAAAGACAGTATGATTAGGGAGATGGTGATCTTCCTGAAAAACATCACCTTCCATCATTAAATCACTTAATGCTCTTCTAACTGTCGTTCGACTTACCCCAAAATATTCGGCAAGCCCTCTTTCTGTCATTATTTGACTGATTATTTTAGGATTTGCTCTAATTTGTTCTTCGACTTCAGTTTTGACTGCAATATCACGGTATTCCAAAGATCACGCTCCATATTTGGGCTTTTTTATCCAATAGATATATCTTTAACAACCAATTACTGATTAAAAATTATCTAAAAAAATACATGCCGTCAATTTTAAGTACCAAAAGTGTTGTCATGATCACAATATTTTTTATTATCAACATAAAATCAAAATAATAACTCGTAATATGCATTAACGAATATGTTGAATCATTAAAATTGAAAAACTACGGATAATTAAGATGAGATAGGTGATACTTTAAATAATAAATAGAAATGATTGTGTTATAAAGTTCATGAATTTATTATATAAACATAAGTATAATGAAGAATTTTGTGCAGAAATGACTATTTTTTAACATTATAAAATATGCCGATAGGATAATCTGTTTTATCATTGCTTTAATAAGGGGAAAAGGATGATTAAAAAAATAATTTTCTTAATTCTATGTTTATTTAGTGCATTAGCCAAAAGTGATGAGTTTGTTTGGAAAATAAATTTTGATGGAAAGTTTAATATTCCTCATCTGAACTTAAACATTGATGGTAAAGATATTGAGGTTACCTTAGACACAGGTGGTAAAGAAGGATTATATTTACCATTAGATTTTATTAATAATATCGTTGATAAAATTGAACTTTCTGAAAACAAAAAAAGTATTGATTTATCAGGTAATATAAATATAACAAGATCTTTTATTGCGAATAATTTAGTCATCAATTCGCTAATATTTAAAAAAGTTAATGTTATTGAATATAAACCATGGGGTTTAGCCATATCAAGTAACAATGAAAAAGAAGAAAGTGATGATTTCCCTGCTATTGGATTAGGTTTATTTGATCAATATGTTTTAACCTTAAATTTTCCTAAAAGTGAAATTATTATTTCAGACGATATAAATTTAAGTTTAGATAACACATGGGTTGAATTACCTTTCCGTTTAATGGATGAAGGTTTAGTTATTGAAATGTCAGATGATTATAAAAATTACCAAATGATATTAGATACCGGAGCAAGCTTATCTATGATTAAAGCTCAATCCCTTTCACCTGAATCAATTAAAATTAAGGATGAAAATAGTGATTATCAATTTGTTGAACTTGGTGTGAGCTACGTTTCATCGGATAAAGTGGAAGCGATTATTCTCGATTCTCTTCCACCTGAATTCCAATCAGATGGGCTTTTAGGTATTGATGTACTACAAAGTCATTTAATTAAAATAGATTTCAAAAATAAAAAATTATGGATTAAACCGTTTAAAACAGAATCGAGTAATTAATCTATTATTGGACGAAAACCGCATATTAGTCCTTATTTTACTAAAACGCAGATAATAAAAAAACCCACTTAAATAAGTCGGTTTTTATATCTAAATTGGTCGGCGAGAGAGGATTCGAACCTCCGACCCACTGGTCCCAAACCAGTTGCGCTACCAAGCTGCGCTACTCGCCGTTAGATTTACTTATGCATGGCATAAATGGGGTGGCTAATGGGACTCGAACCCACGACAACTGGAATCACAATCCAGGGCTCTACCAACTGAGCTATAGCCACCGCTGAAGTAGGACGAAATATTACGCATAAAAAATAATATTGTCCAGTATATTTTTAAAAAAATTGACCAATTGGTTATATAAAAACCGCAACAGTGTTTAACTCACTAGAATATTTGAAAAATTTATGCTTTGTGAGACATAATATGAATAATTTGTGTGTCGGTAGCTTTCATGCTGTTACTGACAATTGCCCCTAAATTATTAATTGATGTTTCAACACTATCACACACAATCCCTTCCTTACCCGTTACCCGAATACGACTCAAAGCCATTAATACCGCTTTATAGGCAGAGGATACGGATGTCGAAACTTTCATAGCACAACTATTAGATGCACCATCACAAATAATACCAGATAAATCACCTATCATACTACAAATTGCCATATCTACCGGTTCATACTCACCTTTGCCTAGTAACCATGCCATTCCTGCCGCTGCCCCCATAGCTGCGGTTGAAGCGGCACAAAGCGCAGATAACGGCGGATATTTACTATGTATATAAATTGCAATGGTATGCGATAGAATAAGCGCTCTGGCTAATTGCTCTTGCGTGACATTTAAATGTTCAGCCACCACAACTACTGGCATGGTCGCTGTAATACCTTGATTGCCTGAACCTGAATTGCTCATCGCAGGCAATGTTGCACCGCCCATTCGAGCATCAGATGCTGCAGTTGTACGAATAATTACTTTAGATAATAAATCATCTGCCATTAATCCATTTTTAGTATGCTCACGTAAAGTGGTCGCAATACTTAGACCATAAGCCTGTTTTAATCCTTCTTCAGATAAAGCATCGTTTAATTTTGCTGCCTCTAAAATAAATTTTATATCGTCAAAATTAGCATAGCTGGCAAATTCATAGATTAATCTAACCGTCATTTGCTTTATGATAAGATCATCGTGAGATAACGCTTGATTAACTGAATCGGTTTGGTAAAGAAGATCACCATTTTTTTCAATTAATATCAAATGAGTATGCGTGTTTTCAATACAGACTTTGACATGATCTGTTTCAGTGTAAACATTAGCCTCTGCATAAATTGCTTTATGATTATCTGCAATTTGAACACGTACCTTACCATTAGTGAGCATTTCTTTTGCTTGTATAATTTGCGTTGAAGTGATGTTTTTTAACACTTCAAGCCCAGCATCTGCATCACCGCCTATTGCACCAATCGCAGCGGCAATAGGTAAGCCAACCATACCGGTACCAGGAACAGTGACACCCATTCCGTTTTTCATTAAATTTGGCGAAACATAAGCTTCAATTTTTTTTATGTTATTTTTGTCAAGATATTGACAAGCAACCGCTGAAGCAAATGCCAAAGAAATAGGTTCAGTGCAACCAAGTGCTGGTAAAACTTCATGTTTTATTAATTGAATTAATGCTTGCCATTGTGTTTGCTGTTTAGATTCTTCCATTCATCAATCTTAATGTTATTAGTTGAAAATTTAACAATTTATTTATCAATATTTTATTATATCTTAAGCTATATTTGAATGATGATATGACACAATCTCTATATAATAGTGCAATTTTATAGCAAATTAGATTAATCAAAATAAAGTGTTATTCAATTTCATTTAAATTTTGATTAAAGCTATAGCTAAACTAACATTTTTTAAACAATTAGGTAGTAAATTAAATAAACAGCAATCGTTCAAAATATGTAATATTTTAGTAAAATTACCTGACATTTTTTTTATTATTGCAATAATATAACTACCTATAATTATATAATAATGGCGATTATGATAAATATTTTATTAATTGATGATGATATTGAATTATCACAGATGCTAAGTGAGTATCTGACTAATGAAGGCTTTAATATCAAAAGTGTTTATTTAGGTAAAGATGGTATTGAAGAAGCCTTATCAGGCAAATATCGAGCTGCAATCTTGGATGTAATGTTACCCGATATTAATGGAATTGATGTTCTTAAAAGTATTCGTCAGCAATGTAATATGCCTGTTATTATGTTAACCGCTAAAGGCGATAATATTGATCGTGTTTTAGGGTTAGAATTGGGCGCAGATGATTATATTCCAAAACCTTGTTATCCACGCGAATTATTAGCAAGACTGCGTGCTGTTTTACGTCGTTTTGATGAACGTTCTGTTGAGTTGGTCGATGATAAAAAATACCATTTTAATGGCTTAGTATTAGATTTACCGCAACGTTTATGCACTTGGAATGGCCAAGTGATAGATTTGACATCAACCGAGTTTAATTTATTAGTATTATTGGTAAAACACAGTGAGCGCGTGGTCACTAAAGAAGAGTTATCTGAAATAGGTCTTGGTCGAGCTCGTGAACTTTATGATCGTAGCGTCGATGTGCATATCAGTAATATTCGCCAAAAACTTCATCAAGTTGCTCAAAATGTAGTAACTATTGAAACTATTCGAGCTGTTGGTTACCGAATCCGTTAATGTGATAATAGGCTTGAGATGAATCGTCGATTATTTTGGAAAATACTCATTATATTTTGGGTGATTTTCTATCTTACTTTTCAGTTAACCTGGATTGCATTTTCTTATTATATAGAAAATAAAAACCAACGATTTCTCAATCATATGCCGACAAAAGTCGATATGATCGCTCAATTATTACATGTAGCAGGTGAAAATGAAACGTTAAATTTTGTTGCTCATCTGCCTGAACGCGAGCGAGTTTTATTATCAATAAAATTGATTTCTCCTCAAAACGATCAAATCAATATCATTACGGATGAATTAGAACCACCAAATTATATTTATCAACGTACAGCAGTTGCCCCTGATGGAACGCTTTATGCGGTTTCATTTAGGGAAGATAAAGACAAAGACGATCAAGTCAAAAAAGCCCTGTTTAATATGCCAATGCCAATTGTGTTAATGGGAATTTGTGTGGGATTAGTATTTAGTCTCTTTTTGGCTTGGAACTTAACCAGACCAATGAAACTATTAAGGCAGGGCTTTTTCAGAGTTTCTCAAGGTGATCTCTCGGTTAGATTATTCAATAAACTTAAACCACGCCATGATGAGCTTAGCGAATTAGGCAAAGATTTTGATATGATGGTTGAACAACTCAATATTTTAATCTCAGACCGCCAAGCTCTTTTGCATGATGTATCACATGAGCTTAGAACGCCACTTGCTCGCTTACAATTAGCCATCGGATTAGCTCAACAAAATAAGCAAAATATTGATACCGCATTAGCAAGAATAGAATTAGAATCTGAACGATTAGATCAACTTATTGGTGAAATATTAAATTATTCACGTGCTGAAATGAATAATCGCACAGATGAATATTTTGACCTAAAAGATTTATTGCGTGTGGTCATTAATGATGCAAATTATGAAGCGAATCACCAATCGATAAATGTTCACTTCATTTCATCAGCGATTATTCATTCTATTGTTAAAGGTAACTCGGAACAAATTCGCCGTGCAGTTGAAAATATTATTCGTAATGCAATTCGTTTTTCAAAGCCGGGACAAGAAGTTAATGTATCTTTAAAAGAAGTCGGTAAATACCTACAAATTGAAGTTAAAGATCGTGGTCCTGGTGTCGATCCAAATAAACTATCGAGTATTTTTGAACCGTTTGTTCGCATTCAATCGCCTCAATTAGGTAAGGGTTACGGTCTTGGTCTTGCAATAGCCAGAAAGACGTTCACCATGCATAATGGCACTATTCAAGCAACAAACCGTGACCATGGTGGACTTACGGTGACAATTCGCTTACCTTATTGGCGAAAGCATTAATCAACCATGCATATTCATTTACGGATTAATAGCAATCAGTATTAACCGTTAAGACAAATTCTTTCACTAATCTTTCTAAATCAATTTTATCGTGACCGATGAAATTCAAGACTTGTGTGATGGTGCTTGGTTCATTTTCTAATAGTGTTTTATATTGTGCTATATATTGGCTAGCGATAGGCTTATAGGACCAATGCCACTCTTCTGGCTGATAGCCTCCATTTCTTCCTTCGTTAAACGCTTGGCAAAAGCCATACTTAGGTAAATTGTCCTGAAGCCATTGATATAAAATTCTACCCTTTTTATCATTTTTGAAATAATCTGATGAAACACTGGTAATATCGATATCCGTTCCCCAATGATGACGAGATGTACCAGGCATTGATGAATATTTTAGTATTTCTTCAGCAATTTGTTCTGGATCATTAAACTGATTGGACAATTTATCCCATTTACGCTGCCAAATTGAGTTTTGATAGGTGTAATTACGTGTAGCACTTACGATAATAAACGGAATATCAGGATGTGCTTTTTTAAAAGCTTGATAAGCTTTTATAAGCTGCTGAGTGGGTTCCTTTTGAAGATACATGCCCTTTTTATTGACAGGTAACATGGTAGAATCTAATGCGACAAAATTATTGTCAATCTTTTCATCAAACTGTCCAATTAGTTTGTTAAAAGGTATAGGTTGTGCCATAGTAAACGTTGAATATAAAAATAGGGTTAATGTTAAACAGAAAATATGGATATATTTTGCTGAATTTGTTTTCATTATTAATATTCTATTAGCCATATAAAGGGAAAAACAGTATAATCCTTTCCTTAAATTTTTAAATAGCCATAATGTGTAAAAACGAGGCCATATGTTAACACCTGCTACACCAAATACGTCTGTTAATTGTGCAGATGCATCCAATCTTAATACAACTAATCCTAAAAGTGAAAAAATAAATTTACTTGATTTAACTCGTCAACAATTGAGAGAGTTTTTTATTTCATTGGGCGAAAAACCATTTAGAGCCGATCAAGTCATGAAATGGATCTACCATTTTGGGATAGATGATTTTGATCAGATGACCGATATCAACAAAAAGTTACGTGAACATCTAAAATTAATCGCTGAAATTAAAGCACCAGTAATTGCAATGGAACAGCGCTCATCCGATGGTACAATAAAATGGGCGTTAGATGTTGGTGATAACCAGATGATTGAATCTGTTTATATTCCAGAAAGAGATCGTGCAACCCTCTGTGTTTCATCACAAGTTGGCTGTGCTTTAGCGTGCAAATTCTGTTCAACCGCACAACAAGGCTTTAATCGTAACTTAACGGTATCTGAAATTATAGGTCAAGTATGGCGAGCATCGAAAGTCATTGGTGTAACCGGTAAATTAGCAGATAGACCTATTACTAATGTGGTCATGATGGGTATGGGAGAGCCTTTACTCAATTTATCGAATGTCGTACCAGCAATGGAAATCATGTTAGATGATTTTGGTTATGGCTTATCAAAAAGACGAGTAACCCTATCGACTTCTGGTGTTGTTCCTGCTTTAGATAAATTAGCAGGTATGATTGATGTCGCCTTAGCTATTTCATTGCATGCGCCAAATGATAATATACGTAGCGAAATTATGCCAATTAATCAAAAATATAATATGGCAATGTTACGCGACTCAATTTTACGTTATCTGTCGACATCAAACGCTAATCATGGAAAAGTAACGATTGAATATGTATTACTTAATCAAATCAATGATAGTGTTGAACATGCTCATGAACTTGCTAAATTTTTAAAAAACGTTCCAAGTAAAATCAATTTAATACCTTGGAACCCATTCCCTGGTGCTCCTTTTTCAAAATGCTCAAACACACGTATCGATCGTTTTATGAAAACGTTAATGGGATATGGATTTACAGTGATTGTTCGTAAAACACGTGGCGATGATATTGATGCGGCTTGCGGTCAGTTGGCCGGTGACGTCGTTGATCGTACTAAACGGACTTTATATAAAAAGCAAAATCTTATTAAACAAACAGCATAACGATCATGGTAAATTAATAAAGGTATAGTTGATGAAAAAAATACTCATATTACTAAGCTGTTTAGCATTATTAACACTATCAGGCTGCCAAATAAATGGTAACGAAGAGTTCGATCCCGAAGCGGCAGCTTTTGCAAGAATGCAATTAGGATTAGGATATCTAAGCAAAGCAAATGAATCGGAAGATAACATTAAAGCTGCACACTATAATCTCAAATTAGCAAATCAATATTCACCCAATAACCCACAAATTATGCTAGCTATGGCAATGTTTGATCAGCACGTTGGTGAATACAATGAAGCAGAAATGATTTATAAACGCATTACCCTTATGCAACCAGGTAATGGCTTATATCATGTACATTATGGATCTTTTTTATGTGGTCTTGGACGTTATCAGGAAGCACAAAAGGAGTTTGAAAAAAGCCTTGAATATGATCGCCATAATTGGAAAGCCGATACCTATGAACAGTATGGATATTGTGCAATCCAAAATGATGATAAAAAAACAGCTGACTTAATGTTTAAACAACTTTTCCAATATGATGCAAAACGTCGTGAAACGGTTTTAAAAACAGCTGATCTTTATCAAAATAAAGGTGATAAAAGAATAGCGAGTTATTTATTATCAGTTGTTGAACAATAAAGTACAACCCTATATTAAATAATCGTGTATCCCAATAATTATAAACAAGAGCATATGTCATGAGTTTTTTGACGATATTTTTATTAGCAATGGCAATGTCTACAGATGCTTTTGCGGTTGCTGTTTGTCGTGGAATTTCATTTAAATCGACTCCCTTTATTGGCGCCTTAAAAGTTGGTATTTTATTTGGTGTCGTTGAGGCAATCACACCATTGCTAGGTTGGCTCATAGGCATTTTGACACTGCACTATATAGAGCGTTGGGATCACTGGGTAGTATTTGCTGTCATGTTATTTTTAGGCATTAGCATGATTTATAATAGTTTTAAAGAAAGCGACGAAGATTTTTCTGAAAAAGAAATAGCTTCTTCAAAAAAATCTTTCCTTATCCTAATTTTTACCGCTATTTCGACTAGTCTGGATGCATTTGCTGTTGGAATTAGTTTAGCATTAGCTAGCGTCAATATTTATATCGCAGCAAGCATGATTGGATTAGCAACCTGTGTCATGGTAACTATAGGTTTATTACTAGGAAAAAAAATTGGTTGTTTTATCGGAAAACAAGCCGAGATTTTAGGCGGATTGGTGTTAATTGCGATTGGCGTAATAACACTTTATCAGCACCTTTCAAATTAAATTCGCAAAATTCAATACTCTTTTTCATATTCCAACATACATTTAATTTTAATTTGTTAATTTATTCAAACTTGTCAAAGAAAAAAGTTTTTTTGATAAAAAATGATAAAGGGAAAAAATTGATTTGTGAATATAAAAAAACTACCCGCGTAAACGGATAGTTTTTTCAAATATTTAGTTTGTGTGTAAGGAAAGAATTACATCATTCCGCCCATACCACCCATGCCGCCCATACCAGCAGCACCTAAATCAGCTTTATCATCTTTAGGTAAATCAGTAACCATACATTCAGTTGTGATCATAAGACCAGCAACAGATGCAGCATATTGTAATGCACTACGAGTTACTTTAGTTGGATCTAAAATACCCATAGCAATCATATCACCATACTCTTCAGTTGAAGCATTGTAACCATAGTTACCTTTACCGCCTTTAACTGCGTTAACAACAACAGATGCTTCTTCACCACAGTTAGTGACGATTTGACGTAATGGTGCTTCCATTGCACGAAGTGCAACTTTGATACCTACGTTTTGATCTTCATTCGCACCTTTTAGCTCAGCAATCGCTGAAGCAGCACGAACTAACGCTACACCACCACCGGCAACAACACCTTCTTCAACAGCAGCACGAGTTGCATGTAATGCATCTTCTACACGTGCTTTTTTCTCTTTCATTTCAACTTCAGTTGCTGCACCAACTTTAATTACTGCAACACCGCCAGCTAATTTAGCCACACGTTCTTGAAGTTTTTCTTTATCGTAATCAGAAGTTGATTCTTCAATTTGTTTACGAATTTGTTCAACACGAGCATTAATTAAAGACTCTTCACCCACACCATCGATGATAGTAGTATTGTCTTTATTGATAACAACACGTTTAGCTTGACCTAAATCTTCTAACGTTGCTTTTTCAAGCTCTAAACCGATTTCTTCTGAAATGACAGTACCAGCTGTTAAAATAGCGATATCTTGTAACATTGCTTTACGACGGTCACCAAAACCTGGTGCTTTTACGGCTGCAACTTTAACAATACCACGCATAGTATTCACAACTAATGTTGCTAATGCTTCACCTTCAACATCTTCAGCAATAATTAATAGTGATTTACCCGCTTTTGCAACCGCTTCTAATACCGGTAATAATTCACGGATATTAGAGATTTTTTTATCAACTAATAAGATATATGGACTATCTAATTCAACCGTTGCTGTTTCTGGTTTATTGATGAAATAAGGTGATAAATAACCACGATCAAACTGCATACCTTCAACCACATCAAGTTCGTCTTGTAAACCTGTGCCGTCTTCAACAGTAATAACACCTTCTTTACCTACTTTTTCCATTGCTTGCGCAATTAAAGTACCCACAGTTTCATCTGAGTTAGCAGAAATAGTACCAACTTGTGCAATTGCTTTAGAATCTGCACATGGAGCTGATAATTTTTTAAGTTCTTCAACGGCTGCAACGACTGCTTTATCGATACCACGTTTTAAATCCATTGGATTCATTCCTGCAGCCACTGCTTTTAAGCCTTCGTTAACAATAGCTTGAGCAAGCACAGTTGCCGTTGTTGTACCGTCACCAGCAGCATCATTTGCTTTCGATGCCACTTCTTTAACCATTTGTGCACCCATATTTTCGAATTTATCTTCTAATTCGATTTCACGAGCAACTGAAACACCATCTTTAGTGATAGTTGGAGCACCAAATGATTTATCTAAAACGACGTTACGCCCTTTAGGACCCAAAGTCACTTTTACTGCATCAGCTAATACATTCACGCCTTGAAGCATTTTAACGCGAGCGTCATTACCAAATTTTACATCTTTAGCGGCCATCTTCGTATTTCTCCTAAATTCTGTATATAATTTAAATTAGTTGCCAGTTATGCTTGTACAATAGCTAAAATATCGCTTTCAGACAGGATAAGCACTTCTTCATTATCGATTTTTTCTGTTTTAACGCCATATCCTTCATTGAAAATTACGATATCACCAACTTTAACATCTAGCGGTTGTACTTGACCATTTTCTAAAATGCGACCATTACCAACAGCTAAAACTTCACCACGTGTTGATTTACCTGCAGCTGAACCTGTTAAAACAATACCGCCAGCTGATTTTGATTCCACTTCTTTACGTTTAATGATCACACGATCATGCAATGGACGAATTTTCATTAGTTATCTCCTAGCACTAATATTTAAATAGATGATAATTAAAAATAAATCATAAAATTATGATTTTAAAATGTAGTGAAGTTTACATGGGGGTCTTTTTTATATTCTTCAAGTGAGGAATTTCAAAAAAATGACCAATTGATTATTTATTCATCATCTTTCCGAATAAATTCTCCTTCAATAATCTCATCAGATTGATTAAAGGATCTTGATGAATCAACGCTAGATTGAATAGGCATTTTTTTTAAAATTAATTTTACTAAATAATTTTGTACGTAAGGAATTAATAAAATCACTCCTAATATATCAGTCAAAAATCCCGGAATCAGCAGGAAAAAACCAGCAAATAGCAAAGCGACATTTTTAATTACTTCGTTTTTCAAACTTTGATGATTAGCCATTTTTTGTCGCATAATACTAAAATTCTTTAAACCTTGTGTTTTAACTAAAGAAAACCCAATAAAGGAAGTAGCAATAATACAAATTAGCGCAAGGAATACTCCAATTGAATCAGCAACCTTTATGAAAAAACTAATTTCGAAATAAGCATAAATGAAAAAAAGAATACACAAGAAATATCGCATGTAACAATTCCCTTAAAATAACGTGATATTGTTATATATTAGTAATAATATAAAGCTAATAAGTTATTTTTCAACCAAACAAACTATTTTTTTAAAAATATATCACAAAAAGAATTGACGAATTATCACAGATCGTGTTTAATACACCTCCATTGTTGCCCGGATAGCTCAGTCGGTAGAGCAGGGGATTGAAAATCCCCGTGTCCGTGGTTCGATTCCGCGTCCGGGCACCAATCCTAAAAGAACACCAGCGAAAGCTGGTTTTTTTGTGTTTAAAGTCTTTTCATAAGCATTTCCACTTGTTTGAATGTTTAATTTTTGTAAATGGAAAAACAAAAATCATTTTGAATAAAAATACATCAATAAAATCACAGTAATAATTGATAAATAGTTTTGTACTCTTATAAATTAATTAAAATTTCTTCGTCTCACTAAACCTTGTAATGACGTAATAAACGAAGCTAAAGTATAAACTAATTACTAAATTTTTATCAGGCAATAGCTAAAAAGCTTAATAGGTACCACTTTTATATCAATGTTCAAAAATATTTTTCATCTTGATTCCTCTAATAGCTTAATCAATTAAAATATTAAAACTAATCATTTAAACTCCTATTATTTAGGAGATAATAATAGTGGGATTGATAGGTATGTGATCAAAAATTAACTTTGTCACCTTTACGTTAAAAAATGATATCTAATTATAAGTTAAATCGATTCTTTAGCCACAAGATATGAATTGAACTAAAGACTGTTCCTAAACCATTAGAACAATATTTTATACTAATCAGCAAAACTCAAAGTAAATTATGAAAAGTTATTTTAGTAGTATTAACTCATTAGTATTTACTGATATCCAATTATATTACTGAATATATTAATTTTATAATTTAAACAATTTTGCATGTAAGCTTAAAAAATAGATTTGTTTAGAAATCGAAATTTATAACAAACCTTTTAATATCTTGAAGTAAATTTATTAAATTCTGCAGCTAATTTTATTTACCTACAGATAACTTAGATTACATACAAGATTTATATGATGCCATTAATTATAAACTTTAATTGACTACTGCTAATATTAATTTGATCTAAAAAATCAGGTAAATCGGTTAATAACTTATATTATGAAAAATATAAGTAAGAGTGGCGTTTCATCCAATGAAATGAATTTTATTTTAGTAATGATGGAAAAATGATAGCTGAAGAGTATTGTATGTCGTTACAAATATTTTGAATGATTAATTAGTAATGTAAAAAATTATGTACAATTTTTTAAGTTATGTCATCTGAAAACTTTATTTTAATTCATATTATGAAAATTTTATAATATTTTCATTAATTTTTTGTATTTAAACTGTATTTTTTTTGTTAAAAAAACTATTATAAAAAAATTGAACTTAAAAATAATTTTACCATATTTTAATTACTGGACGGTATAAAAGTTGATAAGTAAAAGGACTATAAATGAATAGTTTAGAAACAATGTTTAGTGGAAGAGTATATAAAATTCCCAAAAACCAAAGAGGTTATAGTTGGACGAAAAAAGAAATTCTAGATCTTTTTAGTGATCTAGAATTAATGGGAAATAAAGCTCATTATTTAGGTACTATAATTTATACAAAAATAAATACAAAAGATGGCGCTTTCTCAGATGAAATAACCCACATGCCTACATTTCGTTTTATTTTAGAAGATGGTCAACAAAGATTAACTACTTTTTTATTAATTATTAATGAGTTAAGAAGACGATTTCTTGAATTAGATCAAAGAGAAACGGTTGAGTCTGAAAAGTTGAAAAGTTTAATTGTTTACAGTGATGGGTCAGAAAAACTTAGAATCGAAAATGAAAATAGAGTTTTAAATGAATCTTTAAGTCATTATTTACTAGGATATCCTTCACTTCCAGCAGAAAAAATTTCTCCTATGCGATGTTTAGAAAATGCAAAAATTCAGATCGCTGAAATAGTAAACTTAATTCAAACAAGAGAAGAATTAATAAAGTTAAGAAATAAAGTATGTCATCAAATTCAGATAATTAGTGTCGATCTTGCTGATGCTAGTATTGATAGATATCTAACATTTGATGCTATAAATTCAAGAGGATTACCTTTATCTGAATTTGATAAAATAAAAAATTTTTGTATTTTGATTTGCGAAAAACGAAGTATAAAAATATCTCCCGACGAAAACTGGTTTCGAGCCATTTCTAATTTGGAAAAATTTGGGGTTAGCTCTAGAAATAATGAAAATTCTTTCATATCGGAGTTATTTTCTATTTATCATGGTTATAGTATTGGGACAAATGAAGTTCATAATAATTTTGTCAATGAATATCGAATTCTTCTAGAAGGAGAGAACACACAAAAGGAAATAAGTTTCAAAGGGTTTATAGAACATTGGATTAATTATTCTGAAGCTTTTGGTTTTATTAACTCAAAATATAAAGAAAAATTTTACGGTCAACTATGTTCAAAAGAATCAGGCGTTTGGCTAGACAGATTAGATAATTTGGGATTGCAAGGCATTACAAGAAAAATTATTACATCAGCATATTTGTTATATGCTAATAATTTGAGCAAAAACGATTTTGAAAATATCTGTCGAGCTTGTGAAATATATACATTCAGAATGCATGGATTACTTCGATATAGGGTAGATAAAAATTCAAAAGCAATTTTAGAGTTAGCCAATAAAATTCTGAAAAAAAATAAAACTACTATCTATATTATATCTCAAATCGGCTATCTATTAAATCAAAGTGCAAACCTTTCAGATTCTGTTTCTAAATTATTATCAGGTGAAATAAATTATAAATCCAGCATTAACTTATTATATTATTTTTTATATGAATTAGAAATTGGTCTATCGTCTCGATCTGTTAAACCTATTCCTTGGGCAAGGGCTGATGAGGATAAAAAAGAATCAATAGAACATATCTTACCACAATCTCATAGAGATGCTGATTGGTGGGAAAGCCATTGGCCTAATGAGTTAAAAGCAGAACAATATGTTCATCGCTTGGGAAACTTGGTTATCACAAAAGGCAACCAGGAATTAGGAAGAAAATCAATTAAATTAAAATTAGATGATCCTAATGGTTCTTATTCTTACAATTATAAAAATGCGACTAATTCCGAGAAAGAAATAAAAAAATATACAGATGGTTCTACATGGAAAGAAAGTGAAATCCTAAAAAGGGAATTAGACATGATAAAATTTTCTATTGAACGCTGGTCTATCCCTCTAAAAAATGATAACGGAATAATTAATATTCCCGAATCATATAAAGAGTTTGTACCCAAATGTAAAAATTTTAATATTTATTTCGAAGACGCATTAAACTTAGTTGCTGATTGTCATGATGATATAGAAGAATATGAATAAAAAAATTATATGAATTATAAGGATAAGTTATATGAAAGTAACCCCTCAATACAAATCATTTGGCGAGTTATTTAAAGAAGATAACGTTTTTTATACACCAAAATATCAAAGAGATTACTCTTGGGAATCTGAACAAATTTCTCAATTCTGTAAAGATATTGAAGAGGCTATATATTGTAAAGAAAATGGACAATCATGTGAACATTTTTTTGGTAGCATTGTTTGTGCCCAAAAAGAAGGAGTAGGGAAAAGGAAAATTAAAAATTTATTAGTCGATGGTCAACAGCGCTTGTCTACAATTGTTTTATTTTTTTCTGTTATAAAAGAGTATTTAGAATCTTTAGATTATCAAGGAGAAGATACTAACTTCAAAGATAGTTTATTATCAGATATTAATAAATACTTTTTCTATCAGGAACGAAACCATAGAGAAACCAAAATATATGACAGAATAGAAATAGGCAATGCAGATAAAAACTTTTTTCTTATGACTATTAAAGGAGCTAATAACCCAACTCCAGAAAGAGATTCACATAAATTAATATTAGAAGCAAAAAAAGAATTCAAAAGGTTTATCACCGTCGACCTGTTTTCTGACAAAAGTATTGAGAAGCAATTTGACATTATCGATGAAATTATCAAAATTTTTGATGAGTCTTTTTTATTGATTCATATTATTACAACAAATATTGATGATGCTTATAAATTATTTATGGTTCTTAATGATCGTGGAATTAATTTAACTGAAGGAGAATTATTAAAAGCACACACCTTGGGTAATTATGATGAGGGAAAAGCACTAGTTCAGCAAATGTCTAACGATTGGGATTCCATTTTAGGTTACGATTCTAAAACAGTGAGTAATTATTTAAGGTGGTCTATTATTATGTTTACAGGTGAACATATAACTACCTCAACTGTTTTACAACAATTTAAGGAAAAATATTTTACTCAAGATTTAGATATTACTGAAATGGCCAATCGTGTTTCCTTTCTTAGAGAATGTACTGAAAAATTGAATTTATTATCTAATGCAGAGTGGACTTACGATGACTCTAGCTCAAATGATCAATCTTGGTATAAAAGTAAGTTAGAGTGGTTAATAAAAAAATTACAACATACACATATTATGCCTGTTTTGCTTGCTGCTAGTTTTTCAAAAGAAAATGAATTTAAACTTTTAGTAAGTGAAACATGCAAATTTTTTATACGCTATAAGGTTATCAGTGGCTTGCATGCAGCGGTCTTTTCATCATTATATTCGAAAATTGCTTTTCATATTTATACCAATAAAGAAAATTATACTATCGACTATTTACTAAACCAATATAAAAACATTATTGAGTTAAAGGATTCTGAAAATATACATTTTTCTAATGGAATTAGAGCACTGAGATATAACAGAAAAGGAGATAATAAACCCCTTAAATATTTATTAATTACATTAGAAGAAAATTGGCAATGGGTTAATAGTGGAGGTATTGGTTCGAGAAAAAATAGAATAAAAAAAGAAGATAGAAGCCGAATTTTTGAGTTTAGTCAAACTACTTTAGAACATCTTTATCCATATAATGCTAAAGAGGGAGATCGAAATAATGTTTTAGAAACCATGAAAAATCATATAGGAAATATTGCATTATTGGATATAAATAGAAATGCGAAAAATGATAATAAATCTTTTTCTGGAAAAAAGGAAAACTTTAAAAATACAGGTATAGGGATTCATAAACACTTATTAACTAAAAAAGATTGGACTAAAGAAGAAATCGATGAATTAACAGAACTATATATAAATTATAGTTGTAAAGTTTTTTCTTTTTAAAAAGTTATATGTTGATAAAGAGTTGATAAACAACCCAAATAAAAAAATTAAGCTATATATATTTTCTATTTTACTATTTAATATTTGGGTATAATAAATTAAAAAGGTCTTTATACATTTATTTCTATGTAATAAGAAATAAATCAGATAATAATTTAATCACTTGATATATCTATTTCAATAAAAAGGTTGAAAAGATAAGCATTAACTTTTTTTAATGTAATAAAAATATTTTTTAAAGCATTATTAGACAAATATAAAGGTTAATTACTTTATGGCAATAACTAAATTTAATAAATTTTTATGATTTCTTAAAGCCGCTATACCATCTTCTACATGCGCAGCCCAAGCTTTCATGAGCGCTTTACTATCAAGATCAGGATATATGAATCGTAGCAATAACTCAGTAATCCCTTCTAATTCTCCTAACCAAATTGATTTTTCTAAAACTAATAAACCATCTAGTTTTTTATCATTTATTTGGTACCTAAATCCCGATTCGATTGAACGATAAAATGCTAGGCGAGAAGATATATTTGGAGTTATTCCTGTTGCAATTTTAAGACGTTTTAATTGTTCTTCGGTTTGACGAGTAAGTTGCATCCTATTAGGTAACATTGAGTACCTCTTGATTTTTACTGAGTTGTGACTTTGACCAAAAATAACCACTATTTATTTCTGAAGAGTTAGTTTTGTTGTTGAAATTTATTTGGTAACAATGAGAAATATTATCTTTTAAATAATTTTCATAATAATTTTTATCAATCTCAGTGTCAGTTGATAAAATAATGACTTGTTCACTGGCGATAGGAAAATAATATTTAATTAATTTATCTCGATGTTGTGAATCTAACCGTCCAAGAGGTGTATCAATAATAACAGGTAATTGACGACCAGACGTTTTACCTAATGCTTCGAGAATAGCAATAGCATAAATCTGTTTTTCACCCGCTGATAAAGATTGTCGATTAATAAATTGACCATCGTTATCAACAAGTTCAACATCAAAGGTTTTTGTATTCACTTTAGCTGATAATTTTTCATGCTCCTTACGATTCAACCGTTTATATGCTGATAAAAATTTAGTCTCTAGAGCTTTGATTCTTGACTCAGTGAGTGAAACAGTATATTCCTCTAAAAGAGCTAAGCTATTTTTAGCATGGACAATAGCATTATTATCGTTATATTGTAAACGTATTTCATCATGAAATTTTTGAATTTGTTTTGTTCTTTCCAACGCTAATACTAACATTTTTCTAGCATCTTCAAGAAATTCATTATGATCATTGATTTTAGTGATTCTTTCACAATCGAGTTGCCTAATTTGTGAAAAAAGTTCAAACCATTGTTCATCTTCCGGCGCTCGATCAATATTTAGCGAGGCTTGCTCTAATTCGTTTTCAACAATAGTTAATCTGTTTAGTAATTGTTGAAAATGTATTTTTGTTTTATTAACATCAATTTGAATCATCTTTTGGTAAAAACCTAATTCACGCTCAGATATATCAAGTAAAACCTCACCAAAAGGCTTATTGGATAAATAATCATCTAATTGGTCTTTAATTGCTTCGCTAGCAATTTTAGCGGTAGTGGTTGAACGAAAGGCCATATCAGCTTGTAGTTTATTTAAAAAATGGTTTAGCTCAGTAACAAAATGTTTAGCCTGCTTCAATTCTACTTCTTGTTGTAATTGTTCAAATAAACTATTTAATGTTTTAGGCGCCAATGATAACGGGAAAACACCATCAAATTCTTGGCGAATTGATTTCTCAAGTGTTTCTTTTTCTTTAACAAGTGTATCAACCTTTTCTTTTTCTTTTGATTTGGTTAAAGCAAAAGCCCCTCCTTGAGCTGAAAATAATCTTTCTTTTTTCTGAATATTTTCGGCAATACTAGTTATTTGTACATAAATAAGATGTGCTGAATGCCTAAATTGCTCAGCCTTTTTAAGATAGGTATTTTTTTCGTTTTCTAATTGATTTAATATTTCTTGGTTTTTTACATCTAATGTATTGGTTGTATGTCTTTTTAGAAAAATAGTCAGATCATTACGTAATTTTTCAATGAGATCTAACCCAAATAAACGTCGTACAGCTGTTTGTAAAATTTTCCCAGATTCGTCTTCAGCTAAGGCTGCAATTTTTTCACCGTCAAAAAAGAATAAATCTGCAACGCCATTAGGAATTAATTCATTAAGAAAGCCCTGACATTGTTCATAATTTAATTCTTGTAATGGTTTACTGTTTTTTGATAAAAATAATTTGTCTTTTTGCCCTAAGGCCCAACTACGGCTTATTGTAAAGTCAGATGTTTCTCCCCCTTGATTATAAGCAAAAGTTAATTCAATTGAGGCACTTTTTTCTATTTTTTTAGTTTCTGCATTTTTATAAATGAGTTTAGAAAGTTGATCAAGGTAATCTTGATTCGTTAATACAGAATCAAAAGCCATTTTTCCATAAAGTGCTAAACGAATGGCAGTTAAAATTGATGTTTTACCTGAACCATTTAATCCCCCCAACAATATAATTGGTTTTTTAGTATTAGTTGGCGATAATTCAATCTCATGTGTTCCTTGAAAAACCCGAAAATTTTGTAAAACTAATTTTTTAATAATCATATTAATGACCTTCTACCAATAATGAAATTGAATTATCTATTTTTATAAATTCACTTTGTAAATTCTTAAGTTCATTTTCAATTTTGGTAAGTTCTTTTTGATGTAAGTCTTTTTCATGACGCTTTTGCAATTCAGATTGTTTTTTTTCAATGTCTTGTAAGCTTTTACCCCAATCTTGTTTCAATATATTTTCAATTTTATTAAAAATACCTTGTCGACGACTAAAGCCTTCTAGACTTATTTCAAGCTCAATTAATTTCATAACCATCTCAGCTTCAACATCATATTCAGGAGCAAGCTGTTTTAAAAGTTGAGCATCAGATTCATCAAAATGGGATTGATCATCAATAACCCAATTTAAATTCTTTCCATATACTTCTTTATAAATTTTAGGTAAAGAGTCACTCCAGTCTGGCTCATTAGGATCTCTCAACCACTCATGCCGAATTGCATGCAATTCTGGCTCTGTTATTAATTGAATAGTATGACCTTTTTTATTGAAATTCAATTCTATTTCTAAAAGTTGTTTTAACCATTGTTTTCTATACTTCATCCAATAAGGTCCAGGAACAATTTTTCGAGTAGTTGCAATATTTTCTCCTTCCTTAGCATATTGATAGCTTACTTTACCGGTTCGTCGTTTATAATTACGATAAATATCTTTTTTTTCTGGTTCTGTAGTCAATGATAAAAGGTCACGAAAATTTAACAATGGTAACATCCATTCCTCACCATTTTTAATTAAACTTTCCATAGCTCTATCTTTTTTCACCACAGTACATGTCCAGCATCCAAAACGAGAATTTCCGCAAGAAGGGGTGCTTTCATCAATAACTAGAGGGCATTCTCCTTGATCTGAAGAATCCATATATAGAGTCCAAAGAGGACGGTTATTTCCTCCCCATGGAGATTCCCATTCCTCAATATCATCAAGGGCATATTTGTATGCACCACGTAACAGTTTCCAAACATCCTCTACTTCCCATGTATCAATAGGAGTATAAATAAAAGCATTAGCCAAAGTAGTATGCCTTGCTAAATGAGAACCATCAATCTTATGTTTGGCTATAACTTGAGCACGTGAAGCACTTTCACTACTACGCGAACCAAGAATAACAATAACTTCATCAAATCGACTAATTTTATCTTTTATAAAATCACTAACTGGATTTATTTTCATTCGTTCGGTACACCACCGAAAACTTCTTGTAGGAGCTGGATAGCCTTTACCTAATAGATTAACCCAAAATGTTTCTTCTGTTTTCGGGACAACAGCATGACAAGTTATTGGTAAATTATCTCTTTTAGCGCCTTTTTCTATTTGCCCTAAAGTACGACTAATTAAATCAACAACCACTGGGGTTTCGACTAAAGTATCAGATGAAACGATAAAGACAGATTTTGTCCTAAACTTAGGCTCTAGACCTAATAATGCTAAATAAATTAGAGTAATTACTGCAGAAGAATCTTTCCCTCCACTATAACCAATAACCCAAGGACGCTTATCTGAGCAATAAACTCTTTGAACTTCTGCTACATACTCAGCTAAAACTCGACCAGAAAAAATTTCTTTATTAATAAAATTCTCATAGTCATATAAATCATAAACTTGCTTTAATTTTACCATTGCTAATTCACTTTTTGCTCTAGTATTTTTTCCTCTTCTGTAAGAGGTAAATCAAAAGTAATTTTTAAAAAATTTGTTGTTAACTTTATTGAAGATATAGATTTACTCAATTTTCCATGTGACATCGTTCTGCGGATCCATTCAGGATTTGTTTTACGCCAATTGATTAATCTTAACTTTGATAATTCTTTTTTCCAGTTTAAAGGACTATTTTGTAGTAAACTTTGTCCAAGTATTCCTAAAGCATGAAGTCCAACTCCATGAGAATGAATAAATTCTTGGCGAAGTTTTAAAGCTGATACTTCTTTGTTTATTGCCATCTTCCAATCGGGCATATTAAGAAATACTTGATACCAATATTCAGTAGCTAATTTTTTTTCATCCTCAGAATAACTATCCTTTAAACCTTTCGATAAAAGAGCTCGAGTAGCTTGTCTAATACTACTTAAAGTAAATAATTTGTCTGATTGTGTTGATATAGTAGATCTTTCCATTTCAGTTAAACCAATAAACGGTTCTATTTGAGAAGCTAAATTACGAGCAAGCTCTGATGCATGATCTCGATGATCATAAAGCGTTGCTAAAGATGGACTCGGTTTTACAGCATATTTATTCAGATCAGCAAATATTTGTTGGCTTTTGACCAATCCTTGATCGATAAAAAATAGCACAGGGATATTGTCTTGACCTAGTTCTGGTTTTTTCTTAATTGCTTCTTCAATTGCTTTTCTTCGATGTTGACCATCATTTATTAAAATTTGAGAGTCCATAGGCACAAGCAACATACCTAAATTTTGTGCTTCTGAATATTCTTTAAACTCAACATTAACAGCTATTGAAGCAGTTAAAGCGGAAAATACATAATCTTTAGGATTATCTATTAAATATCTTACCATTTCTGGTATTCTTGATTTATTTAATGTTCTTTGCGCTCTTAGTTCAGGTTTTGCTTCTTTATCGTCGAAACTAAATATTTTAGGGATAATACGTAACGGGCATGTAGCTATATAGAAAGGTCTACCTGCTTGAATACCTCGTATAGCCGGAAAAGAGTAACAATAATTTGAATCAGGATTATTATTCATGATAAATCTTAGAGAAAAAATTATAGCAGTATATTACGTCATTTGTATACTTAAATAAATTGTTACGTTTAAATTTAACGTATATTAAAATATGCTATCGATAATTAATCAAAGTTACTATACATATTTTAACCAGCTTTAAATTATTATAATTACCATATTGCCTTAAAAAATCAGAAAATTCATTTATATTTGAAATGATAAAACTTTAAAACTTTTTAGCACATAAAAAAACTCAATAACAAAACAATTTAGCTTATCAATTTAATCCCTTTCTCCCTCCTTATGCCAAATCCCCAAAAATATCTGAGAAACATGATTTTAAAACAGAAATTAAACAATAAATTTTTCAATAAATTCAGGCACAACTTGACTTGCTAGGCCGTAAATTTTGGTTTGAAATAAACTTTCACTTAAACTTGGCTCTAAATTAAGCTCAACAGTTTTAGCCCCCGATTGATTGGCAACTTTTACAAATCCTGCGGCAGGATAAACATTACCAGATGTCCCAATAGAAATGAAATAGTCAGCCTGTGAAAGTGCATCGTAGATTTTATCCATTTGTAATGGGATTTCTCCAAACCATACTATATGGGGGCGAATAAATTTATTTTGTTGATAATCGACATCTTCCAGACAATCGATAATCTGCCCTGTTTGTTCATTGCGCACTTTAAGTAATTCCCCGTGCATATGAATAATATTTTTAGAACCTGCTATTTCATGTAGATTATCTACATTTTGTGTGACCACTAATACATTTTCACTGCCCAATTTGTGTTCCAGTTCAGCTAAAGTAAAGTGAGCTAAATTCGGTTTTACATCAGGACGTTGTAATTTTCTTCGTAGCATATTATAGAAGGAATGAACCGCAATGGGATTACGACTATAACCTTCATAGGTTGCAACATCGTTAACATCATACCCTTCCCACAATCCATTTTGCGCACGGAATGTCGATAGCCCAGACTCAGCCGAAATACCGGCACCAGTTAAAATAACAATTTTAGGTGTTTTGATCATATTTTAGACTCTAGTATTCAAAATTATGCCGATTTAACTACGATGCTATTGACTATATTCAGTAGTAAACATATTCAAAGCGGGTTTGTTTAATTTCTGATACTTGCTATAGGCAGTAGCCACTTTCAATCGAATATTAGCTTTACTTTCGCCTTTTAACCAAGCGTCAATCATAGCGTGCACACTATATGCTTCCGGAGCCATAAGATGCATAGTTAAAATCAAGGGCGAAATCCCCAAACGAGATAACGGCTTCGAAAAATATTTCTGACTTTTACAAGCAAAAACGGCCGCATATCTCGATTTTTGTTGTTCTTGTGCGTCATTTGAAAGTGTTTCCCAACGCCAGCTATCAGGCAAAAATTTATGCCAAGACCATTCCATTAAAGCATTATGACCAATATAAACGACTAAATCAGCTTTACCTCCAGCCGTTATTTTCTTGTTATCTATCGTAAATGATGATTGTTTTTTGCCTGCTGAATATTCTATAAAATCATCAATAGTATCATCTATGTATTTGCCATTATATGCCTGAGCAATCAGATAAACATCTTTGCTTCGATGCTTATATATAATCTCTTCTAATATTTTATCATCATCAGGTTTATTGATTTGTACTACTTGCCACTCTTTTTGTTTACCAAAGTAGGTTTTAAAACCATAGGCCGCCCCCCAATAAAGATTATTTTTTGGATCTTGACCATTACCGATTGCAGCCGGAACTGGTGCAATGCCTTGATACTTATTATCACATAATGCAACAACGACATGAATCACTTTGGGATCAGCAAAACATGAAAAAGATAAAACTAAACACATTAATGGCATTAATAATAGATATTTACTCGTTTTCTTCATTTGTTATCAATTCTCCATTCACTTCGTATTTTACAATTACATTATTTTTATACATCATTTCTGAACGAATACATGCCGGGGCGCCACCGACATTGTTTTTGGTCATGGTGTCTCTCCAGATTTCATTTTTTCTATAGATAACACCTTGCCTTTTAATAAAGGCATGCTGCTTTTCATAAACATGATAGCTGTATTGTCTTTCTTCATCACATAATAGCTCACCTTCTAGTTGGTGCTCTCCAACATGAAGCATAATTTGAAACGTTTTATCGGTAGGATTATAAATAATAAGATCAATATAATTATAAAAAATAGCGGCACCCGAACCAAAAGGCAACACTCGACCATCATCAGGAAAAGGATCAAAGCTATGATTTGCTCGTTCGACTATTTGGAGTTCTGAATGGAGAGCTAACCAATGAATTAGATTACTAATCTGACATATACCACCGCCAATACCAGAACGAGCTACACCAAATGAAAGTTCCATTCCATTCAAAAATCCTCGCTTTTTAGTTGGTTTTCCGACTAATCGGCAAAACGAAAAATATTCACCTGGTTTAATTAAGATTCCATTTAACGAATCCACTGCAATTTTTAGATTTGTGACTTTATTGTATTGAAGCTGAATATCGCTGTTACCCAATCGACGTATTAATTTGGATGTATGTTTTTTATATCGATATGGTAAACGTAAATCATGACTACGTTCTAAGCTATATTGACGCGAAGAACAATACCAGAACAAATGACGAAACAAACGACGCTGATTTACCCTTAACCAATAAAGTAAGGGATGATAACTTGATAACGGTTTAGACATTAATTGTTTTTTATCTTAAATTCCAATAAGATAAATTATAACATTAGTACTATTTTTTGAGAGAAGAGATACATAAACTTTTAATAATAAACTAAAAGATATCTTAAAGAAGTTATATTATGATTTAGTACGTTAAGGATGAATAAAATGAAAACAATAGGTTTAATCGGCGGGATGAGCTGGGAAAGTACCGTGACTTATTATCAAGTTATCAATCAAAAGGTAGGACAATCATTAGGAGGATTACATTCAGCGAAAACACTTTTATACAGTGTCGATTTTCAAGAAATTGAACATTGCCAAGCCAATGGTGAGTGGGATAAAAGTGCGCTTATTTTAATTGATGCAGCGAAAAGGTTAGTGCAAGCTGGTGCAGATTTTATCGTGATTTGTACCAATACTATGCACAAAGTCGCAGATCAGATTCAAGCAGCCATTGATATTCCCATTCTTCATATTGCTGATGTTACGGCACAGCACTTAATTAAAGAAAATATTCAAACCGTTGCTTTGCTTGGAACAAAATATACGATGGAACAAGACTTTTATAAATCAAAACTGATTAATAGAGGTTTAAAAGTGCTGATTCCCGATGAGCAAGGTAGAATGATCATCAATCAAATTATTTATGATGAACTTTGCCATGGTATCATTAACCCTACATCGAAACAAACCTATCTTAATATCATTGATAAGCTAGTTATAAAAGGAGCCCAAGGAGTGATACTTGGTTGTACGGAGATTGGTTTATTAATTTCTCAAGCAGATCACAAGATCCCTTTTTTTGATACAGCTCTGTTACATGCTCAAGAAGCAGCATTAAGCGCAATAAATAAAGGTTGTTTTTAATCCTATAGCAGATGGCAATCTAAATACTTACCGATTGCCTTTAATATAAAATCGCTACGAAAAAATTCTTGATTTTAACTGATGTGAATAATATGCATTTTCAACAAAAACTAATTAACTTTTTATTGTGCGCTTTGAAATCAGTTATTATAAGCACATAAAAATTCTTTTGAATGGATACGCTAAAGAATCCTTGTTTAATGTTTCATTGAAATTAGCGTTCCTCTATAGCGCCTCGCATCGCAGAATAGGCCGCATTACATTCACCTTTAATCGCATCTGGATTTTTTTCAACCATCTGTCTAAACTCCTCAATACTTTTTTTAACTGACTCTTCAGATTCGGCAGGCAGTTGTGATGTATTTTGTAAATCCAAAATCAATGCAATATAGCGATCACATTCAACTGCACCAGTATCTATTTTGATAGTTCCTAGGTCATGTTTATTTTTTTCATTACAAGCAACAAGATTTGCAAACAGAAAACTTAATAAAATACTTTTAGTAATTTTTTTCAACATTTCTTATTCCTAAATTAGTAAGTCATTTACATAAATATATTTATGCAATACGGTCATAAATAAAGATGGTTTTTTATTTATAACATATTTATATGTTTTTTGGATGAATTTTGATAACAGTATTTTAAACCCCTATTAACTGTAATTTAAAAATTTTACTCATAAAAAAAGCCTTACTGCTTTTCCAGCAAGGCTTATAAAAGTAGCAGTTAACAAAAAGCTTATGCTTCTATCGCAACACGTAGTTTTTTCATAGCATTTTTTTCAAGTTGGCGGATTCGTTCAGCCGAAACACTATATTTATCAGCCAAAACTTGCAACGTTGATTTACTATCATCAGCATCTAACCATCGAGCTTTAATGATATCTTGGCTACGTTCATCTAATTGTGATAAAGCATCATGTAACTTGTCGGTTGCATCATTTTCCCAATTATCATTTTCAATTGATTTAGAGAAATCTGAATTACTATCTTCTAAATATAATGCCGGCGCAACAACTGCGTTATCATCATCATCGCTATCAACATCAAAGGACATATCTTGTGCAGACATACGCGATTCCATTTCAAGCACATCTTTACGGCTAACACCTAATTCATCAGCAACCATATCAACTTCAGCACTATTAAACCAACCCAAACGTTGTTTATTTTTTCTTAAATTAAAGAATAATTTTCTTTGTGCTTTAGTCGTTGCAACTTTAACAATACGCCAGTTTTTTAACACATACTCATGAATTTCAGCTTTAATCCAATGTACTGCAAATGACACTAAACGAACGCCCATTTCAGGATTAAAGCGACGTACTGCTTTCATTAGACCAATATTACCTTCTTGTATCAAATCTGCTTGTGGTAAACCGTAACCAGAATAACCACGGGCGATGTGCGCAACAAAACGTAAATGCGATAAAATTAATTGTCTTGCTGCATCAACATCATCATGATAGTAAAGTCTTTCGCCTAAAGATTTTTCTTCCTCAGCAGTTAGCATAGGATAGGTATTAATCATGCGAAGGTAAGATTCAATATTGCCTTGTGGGATTAAAGCACCTACTTGCATTTTTAAATCAGTACTCATTTAATTCCCCCTTTATTTAAACTTTTTTTGTTGTATTTATTTTTGATTACAACAATATAAAACTTTATACAGTTTTATAACTTTTAATATTAGACAGTTAAAATGTAATTTAGTTCACAATTGGGTTTAAAATAAAAAAATATTTATAAAAATATTAATCATCTTTTCTACTTAATACTATTAAGAAGAACTATCTTAATTAACTAATTTTTAAATATCTTTTTGTTGTAATAAGTGATGATAACCATCCTATCACAATTGTAATTAATACAATTAGCAAGACTTCATCCCACAATAACCCTTCTAGTGAAAATACTGTTCCAAATTCATTTGAAACATTTAATATAATAGATTCTATCTGAAAAATAAATATTTCCGATAAAACGACAGAAAATAAAGCACTTATAAATCCAATAAACATTCCACTATACAGAAAAGGGCGTAAAATAAAACCTTCGGTAGCGCCTATTAATTGCATGACAATAATTGTTTGTTTTCGGGCAAAAATACTTAAACGAATACTATTTCCAATAACCAGTGATACTGCAAAAATCATAAATATTGCAATAACCCAAACTATTGCCTTAACCATATCAGTTAAAGCAGTCAAACGAGTAAACCAGCTATCGTCTAGTTTGACATCATCGATACCATCAATTTTGAAAATTTCTGATTGTAATTTATGAAGTATTTCTGTCTTTTTTGCTTCTGGTTTAGGAATAATAATTGCTACCGCCGGCAGTGGATTTTCTTCTAATAAATCTAATGCACTACTGAATCCAGACCATGAAATAAATTCTTCTTTAGCATCATCGCGTGAAAGATAATTAACTTTTTCCACCTCTGAAAGAGATTTGATTTTTTCAATTAATTCGTTAGTTTGTTCAGCATTAAATGTCTTGCTTATATATGCCGTTAAATTTGGCGTTGGAGACCACCGATGTGCAGCTTGATTCGCATTTTTCCATAACAAATAGCCGATTGTTGGTAAGCTTATTGAAATTGCTATAACTAAAATTGTCAGTAGTGATGTTAAAATATTTTGTTTGAAATGATTAAAAACATTTTGCCATGCATAACTTATTTGTCTTTTCCAACGACCTAAAAAGTGACTTTTATTTTTAGAAGTTGCTTTGGCTGATCTGACATTAGCGTTTATCATTAATATTAGCCCTCTAAACGCCCTTGATTTAAATGAAGTATTCGGTGGTGTTTTCGACGAATAAGCCCAATATTATGCGTTGCCATTAATACCGTTACGCCAGCTTGATTAAATTCTTCAAACAATTTTAAGATATCTTTTGAAAGTTTATCATCAAGATTACCTGTAGGCTCATCGGCTAATAACACACTGGGACGATTAACAATCGCTCTTGCAATCCCTACCCTTTGCTGTTCTCCACCAGATAACTGAATTGGATAGAATTTAGCTTTATTGATTAATCCAACTTTATCAAGCGATGCAGAAACCCGTCGTCGGATTTCTTCAACTGGTTTACCTAAAATGATTAAAGGAATAGCAACATTGTCATAAACAGTATGATCCATAAGTAATTGGTGATCTTGAAAGATCATACCTATTTTTCGCCGTAAAAAAGGCATATCCTGCTTTCGTAACGTTGACACATCAATGCTATTAAGCATTACTTTACCATCATTCGCTTTTTCCAAACCACAAATGAGACGCATTAAGGTGCTTTTGCCTGCACCCGAATGACCTGTTAAAAATGCCATTTCACCTGTTGATAATGTAAAGTTTATATTCTGCAATGCAGGTCTTCCGCCCGAATAAACTTTACTCACATGTTGAAATTGGATCATAGCCTCTCTCTATTCATCTGTTTCATCAAACAGTGCGTTAATAAAATCATCAGCGTTGAAAGGTCTTAAATCTTCAATTTTTTCGCCAACACCGATATAACGGATAGGGATATTAAACTGATCAGCAATACTAAAGATTATACCTCCTTTTGCGGTACCATCTAATTTAGTTAAGGTCATGCCTGTTAATCCAACTGCTTCATTAAATAATTTAGTTTGGCTAATTGCGTTTTGTCCAGTGCCTGCATCAATTGTTAACATGATTTCATGTGGTGCAGTTTCATCATGTTTTTTTATCACTCGAACAATTTTTTTTAGTTCATCCATCAAATGTAATTTGTTTTGTAAACGACCTGCAGTATCAGCTATTAGAACATCAATATTTTTAGCTTTGGCAGCTTGAATGGCATCATAAATAACTGAAGCCGAATCCGCATTAATATGCTGTGCAATTACCGGAATATTATTTCGTTCTCCCCATACTTGTAATTGTTCAACCGCTGCAGCACGAAATGTATCACCTGCGGCAAGCATAACAGATTTACCTTGTTGTTGAAATTGACGAGCTAATTTACCTATTGTTGTTGTTTTACCGACACCGTTAACACCAACCATTAATATCACAAATGGTTTATGAGTTGAAATATCCAGCGGTTTATCAACTCCATTTAATACAGATTTCATTTCTTGCTTTAATAGTTCATGTAAAGCATCAGCATCTTTTAACGCTTTGCGAGAAGCTTGTTGAGTTAAAGCTGAAATAATTTTTTGCGTAGTTTCAAAACCAACATCTGCAATTAATAATTGTTCTTCAAGTTCTTCAAATAAAGCATCGTCTATTTTTTTTCCTCTAAATAAATTTAAAAAACCTGATCCTATATTTTGTTTTGTTTTAAAGAGACTTTGTTTTAGACGAGAAAAAAATCCCTCTTTTTTTTGTTCTACCATAAATAGTTATCCTATGATCATGATAAAGATCATTTTATCTTATTTTAGTATAAAGCCCAATTTATTCAGTACAAATAGATGAATTGAATATATTGATCTAGTTTATTCAAAAATTCTCTACAAAATAGTACTTAATTATCTGCTAGTTATTTTATAGATAAAGATTATTTAGGTTTATTGTTTTCCATTCACCTAAAGGTAAATTATGGCTGAATAAATTATATTGACCTATTTGGACTCTAATCAATCGTAAACATGGAAAACCAACTGCAGCACACATCCTTCGAACTTGTCGATTTTTACCTTCTGTTATAGTGATACTTATCCATGATGTCGGAATAGTTTTACGTTCTCTAATAGGAGGCACTCTTTGCCATAGGAGTGTTGGTTCTTCTAAAATAGTTGCTAGTGCAGGTGCAGTATAAAATTCTTTTAATTGAACACCACGCTTTAATTTATCTATTGCTTGTTGAGTAATTGATCCTTCAACTTGAACCCAATACGTTTTTGGTAGCTTAAATTTTGGTGAACTAATTTTAGCTTGTAGTTTACCATCGTTTGTTAATAAAAGTAACCCTTCACTGTCAGTATCTAATCGTCCAGCAGGATAAAATTTGGGTAATGAGATAAAATCTTTCAATGTTGGATACTTTTCATGCGCTGAAAATTGAGACACCACATTAAATGGTTTATTAAAAGCGATTAATGAGCTCATTTCCAGACTATATCCCTCTCTGCTCTTCAATTACGTTGATTTTAATTTCTTAAACCATAGATAGCAAAAAAGCCCAGCATCTCTGCTGGGCTCTTGCTCTTATTTAAAAGTCTGGCGGCACCCTACTCTCACATGGGTAATACCCACACTACCATCGGCACTACGGCGTTTCACTTCTGAGTTCGG
>NZ_JAFNNR010000006.1:0-203241 GCF_026536645.1 Gilliamella sp. B3801 | reverse complement strand
GTGGCATATTAGCTTATGCGCAAGAAGGCATTGCGTTAACCAGTCCTGAAAACATCCAGTTATCAACCGGTAACAGCGTAAGTGTTACCGCTGAAAACCAGACTGACATCACGGCATTAAAAAACATCACGCTGGCATCGGGCGATGCGATAGGGTTATTTGCTCACAAATCGGGGATGAAGGTGTTTGCCAACCAAGGGGATATTGACATACAAGCCCAAAATGCCAACCTCAATATGGCGGCTAAACAAGATATCAAAATCGACAGTGTGGACGGCGAACTGACCATTACAGCAAGCGAAGCGCTGACATTAATGTGTGGTGGCTCTTATATCAAAATCAGCAGTGAAGGCATAGAGCTTGGCACGCCGGATAATGTGTACATGAAATGTAATGTGATGCAAAAAATGGGACCGGCAAGTATTGATAGTGACAAATTAAAATTTACATCCAGTGATATCGATGTAGCACTTATGCGTTTAATCAATAGTGATGTTATCAATTTTTCAGGATAAAGGAATCAACCATGGCATTAACACCAATAAAAAAATGGAAATATCCGGTCGTTACCAATGACCAAAAAAAATCAAACGCTACCCATTATCATCAAGCCTTAATGTTAGTGGAAGAAGGTTTCTATCCTGTCAGCACGAATAAACAGGTACATGGCGGCATTCATTTTGATGAAAAAGCGCTTGAAAATTTAGGCATTGTATATGATAAACCCAGCAAAGTGTGCTGTATAGCTGATGGTGAAGTCATTGCTTATCGGGTAAACGACAATTATCAAAAAGTTGATTATGGTGATAAGGTTGGTTTTTTCTCAACGAGTTTTGTTTTAGTTCGTCATCTGCTTGAAATGGAACGAATTGAAGAAGCGACCCCGCCAGCGACACCAACCCCAACAACCCCAACACCACCAACGGCAGAAAGTCAGTCATCCCCTGAGGCAGCTACAAATAGCTCAACTGAAAATTCAACGGCACCGGCAGCGAATGCATTACCGTCGTCAAATACATCGCCAGCCACGACAACACCGGTAACGACATCACCAACGGGCACGAATACTAATACCAATACGCCAACGACAACCGGTGACGCATCAACAGTAAGTACACCGCCTGCTACTGAAACGGCTAAACCTAAACAGCCCGGTCATCAGCTGTATTTTTATAGTTTATATATGCATTTGGCGGATACGAAATACTATGAGGATAACCCCAAAGAGCCTGCGCCGGCATTTTGGGAGCAAGATATTTATCGGGTTACTGAAAAAGGTTTAGATTTTGTTGAAGGATTAAATATTCGAAAGAAGCCTGACTCAAAAAAAGGTGAGATTCTTGCAGTTTTACAAGCGGGCACCAAAGTGGAATTGAATCTTGAGTTACATACCGAAGATTATAAATGGTATGCGGTGACCTCATTAAAGGAAGGCTATTGTTCAATTCCGGTATTAACGCCTTATGAGCATGAAGGAAAGCAGATTATCGGTTGGGTTTTTAATGACACTAAAAAGCAGCTCACGGAATCTGAATTTGATATAAAAGGTAATGATAAAACTTTTGCTAAATCAAAAGGACTGAGAGTCAGGGATGAAAGTAAAAAAAACATACTGACTATGTTACCAAAGGGAACCCAAATAAAAATAAGTGGTAAGAAAAAATCAAAAACGTTTGTTGAATTAGCTCAGATAGTCCGTGATGGAAAACCGACCATACCTTTGCCAGAGGCGAAAAAAATGGTTTGGTATGATAGTCTCGAAAATATCACTCGAGGCAAAGAATATAATAAGGTTGTGGTATTAGAGAAACCTTTTCCCATCAATGCGGGTGATTTAGTCGGTCATATTGGTCATAATCAAAATGATGCCATTAGCAAACAAAAAGATAAAGACGGTAATTATATCGATATAGCGACTTTACCGCTAAAAACAGGTTTAACAGCAAGTCAATATAAACCAAGTTTACATGTTGAATGCTTTACTTGTGACGATTTGCCGACGTTCATCACCCAAACGCAGACAGAGGCAGGTAAAATACCCGATGAAGATAAAACATTGGTTGGCATATCAAAAGGTGCAAAATTACTGGCGTCAGCATCAGAATCGGATACAAAAGTCGGTGAGCGTCTTAAAGACTCGGAAATAAAAATATTAAGTAAAGAACAGAATATCAACTGGTTACAAATAGAGATTCAAACATCGAAAAGTGAAACTAAAACATTATGGATAGAGAATAATAAAGAGATAGAGGAAAAAATAAAAACCAAAGGTAATCTAAAAGATTTAGCCAGTACCACACCCGCATGGAGCAAGTTTCCATTACAACAGAGTGAGTTAACAACCAGTAAAAATGAAGTCGATACACCACCGTTGCTACTGAATATAAATGATAAAGATTTAATCAAAAATGATAAACGAGCCATGGATGAAAAGGGAACGTTGTGGTTATGGATAGAGCATGCAGTGGATAGTCAAAATGTTCCTATTGAAGGATGGACATTTATTGGCAGTGAGGGCGTGAAGAAAGTCAGTGGTTGGGAGTGGTTTAGTTTTAAACAGATTACAGAAACCAGCAGTTTAAAAGAGTTTTACCTGAGTGCAAAAAAAGCGACAACCCGAAATAAGGATAATGCTTCACTGGAGAACTATAAGCCAACCCTCAAAGAGACCTTAACAATATTAGATAAGCAATATATTCAAAATAGTAATAAATATGCAACATTAACACAGGGATGTTTTAAAGGGATATCCGACAAACCACACTTAACAATGGCACTGGGACGGCTGTTAGTTCATTATCAAAGTGAATGGTATGAAGAGCTGAATGCAGAAGGAAAGCGACCGGAATGGGAAGCATTAAACAGTGAAATGACCGATGATGCGGAAAACTATTTAGGTTATCTAAAAGACGGTGATGAAGCAAAACGTGATGCATATGTTAGTAAGATGGACGCAAGCGAACAAGAATCAATAAAACAAGGCTTAGAACAACAAAGAAGAGATTATCAACGTTTTCCAGATGGTTATGAAGATGCACCCGACAAGAAATTAACACAAGAGCAACTAAACTTATTGGGGAAAATAAATGAGTTAGAAGAGAAGTATAAATTATGGGAAAAAAGCAAAGAAAAAGCGACAAAAATGCTTTGGTGGGATGATGTCACCAAAGGTTTAGCTAAGCAAAGTCAACAGACAGAACAAAGTGACGCAGAAACTAAAAAAGAGCAATCAGCAGACACCACAACTAATCAAACCGAAACTTCATCAACACCTGCCACGTTAAGCCAAAATGGTAAAGTTTGGTTTATGCATCCTGTGGCTATGGTAGATTATTTTAAAGCTAAAGCGGGAATTATTACCTATCATATCTTTCACGATGGAAAAATCGAGAAGCATATACCACATGAAATTTTAATAGGTTATGAAAAAAAATATAAATATGTTTATCACGACAAAAATAATAATTTACATCAATTAGGTATATATGATTATATTGAAATAAATAATCACTATTATCCTCATAAAAGATATGGTCTTACTAAAAAAATTCATTTAATTGATTTAAGAAAAGTAGAGCAAGAATATGAACAATATGGCTTAAAATATCGTTTTAATGTTGACTGTTTTATAGATCCACGTTTTTTCATGAATGGTGATACGTTAGCAAGTTTTTTTGGTGCAATGTTAGAAGTAAACTTTCTTGATATTAGTTGTAATGGTTTTAGTACTTCTTCAGGTAGCTCAGGAGTCAGTAAATCACATATTAATGGTTATCATGGAGATTTTAAATATTTAAGATTAGACGAAACTTTACTTAAAGGACCAGGAACTAGTCTGAATATTCAAAACAACCCAAAATTATTTGACTATAAACGTCAAAATCAATGGAATGATGCTTTATATAAATTTGGTTGGACAGATATGTTAGGTTGGAGTTATACATTGGATGGGAAAAAGAATTTTCCCAACCATATAAAAAAGGATACAAAGGATCATGATCATCATTTACATGTCCAGTATTATGATATGGATAAAATAAAGGAAATTAAAAAATGAAATATCTAATCTATCCCTTTATTATTTATTTATTGATATTTGAGCAATTTAGTTTGGTTATGGCTAATGATAAGATTGATCATGATTTGTTACATTTTCAAAAAATAGATCTACCGTTCACATCCAAGCAAGCAGCTAAATATTACTATTGGAAAGATGACATTTTATTTATTTCACCTGATGATAAATTACCTTATCGATTTTCGGCGGAAGAATATGCGTATAAACCTAAGATAACAAGATTTGATTGGAAACCTAGTTTTTATTTTCCTGCCATTTATTTTATTTATAAAAAAATTATATATAAAGGCATTATCTATATAGAATATGGCGATAATGATACGCCGATATTTATTTTCCAATTAAATAGCTACGATGTTAAAGGTAATTTTATAGATGCTATTAAGCTAGATGAACGGCTGAGTGCTGAAGGTGAAGCGCTATGGTGGAGCGACTTTAAAATCGAAGCAAATGGCAACATAATAGTAAATCAAATGGAACAAATATTGATTGATGATGAAAGATACAAAAATGGTGACATTCATATAATCAAAAAATCGGGATATCAAATGAGTGATACAGGGGTATTTAGAAAAGTTAAAGAAACGGTTGTTGATGAAATGTATCAAGAAAATTAAATAAGGAAAGATTTAATGAAAATTAAATATTATTTAGGGGTATTATTATTGATAAATACCTTATTTTGTTATGGTCATTCTTTTGTTATTGATGAAAAATATACTGGTGCGCCATTTGTCAAAAATATTAATACTGAAGAATTAATTGCTAGTTGTACTAAAGATGAAAGATTTTGGGAAATATTCGATAATGAACAACGCAAATTAGATTTGACACGTTGTCCTTTATATACAACAAAATTTAGTTTTAACAAATTGTATGACTTGCTAGATAAAAAAACAGTTATATACCATGATGGTGATTTAGAACTGGTGATGCAAAGAAAGCATTACAAAACAATAAATAATAAATCTACCCATTGGAATTATTGGAATAATTATAATGTTTATGAAGTTAATTTATCACTGGTGTATAAGCAAGAAATCAGAGATACCATTACATTAGCGGGTTATTCTTATAATCCTGATTTTAGTTTCTATTATCAAACTGACTATTATTACATTGATTTAACGGGTGATATATATACTTTATCACTGGAGGATTATAGTTATCGCATAAATTTAGTCAATAAAATGCATTATAAAATTGATAAACAAAATTTATGTTTTAATAACATAAATAATATTTAAAAGTAAGCAAATTATTTACTAAGTGTTAGTTAAAACCTAATAAGTATGTACAAAATTCATAATAGGTAATATTTCCCATTTTGAACATAATAGATATTGGGGGATATAACAAATCAAAAATTCCATTTGCTGACGATAAATATTCATGGCCCCCAATTTTAAAAGGAAATCCTCACGGTAAATAAGGATACAGTATGAAACAATTAATTTTATTATTATTGGTATTACCTAACTTAGTATCAGCACAGGAAATATATAAAGATTCGTCTAATCAAGAATATTTATTTTTAGGAAGTACAGAAAATGGTAAGCGAAATTTTTTAAATCTTAAAAATAAAAAGATAGATTGGATAAGCCTGTCAGAATTACAGCAAATGCAACAAATAGATTTATTAACACCACATATTTTTTGGGATAAAGTCAACAAAAACTCTATAGGGTTTCATGCGAGTGGTTATGAACCTTTTTGGAATGCCATAATAAGTAAGAATAAATTGCAATTTATGCTTAATAAAGAAGAAAACATTAAAATTTCTATAGATATAAAATCTTCTGCTTTAACAAATAATTTTGTGACAATTTTCCATTCTGATAAGGGTATATATGGTTTAATTCGTAGTCTTCCTAATGGAACTTTTTGCGAAGCAAATCTTGATGAGCTTACTTCAATATATGAAATTTTTATCGACTTTAAAGGTGAAATATTTGAGGGTTGCGCGCATTTAGATAAATTATGAATAAAGATAATAAAAACTTATTTTGTAGGAAAGATTAGACTACGCCGTCATTTAATTAACTATTCAAAAAGCTTAAGAGAAAAATATTTATCTGAATTACAAAAGGAGTTCAATCTTGAAGATAAAGACTTGTATTAACATCAATGTATCGCTTATAAGACAAGTGGAGAAGGTAAAAATCTTTATCTTCCTGCTGATCATTGGAATGTTGCCCCCAATTGTTACAAATGCTATTAACCGTGATGATATTAAAGTATTGACGATAAAAAAGACATTAGAGATAAATGATAATGGCTACATTAAGGATCTATGTGATAAGTGGCAATTAAATAAAAAAGATATTGTGCATTTTTTTTCTACAGCAGAAAAATCAATTAATTCTGCTCAAATAAATTCTTTTGATGTTTACTCTTGCAAAATCAAAGGTAACTTATTGATTAATGGAGTTAATAAGCAATATGATATTGATTTAGGTGGCTTAGCTTTCATTTATGGAAAAAATACAGAACAATTAATTTTTGGTTGTTCTAAAGGCGAGTGTTTAAAATATGTTCACCACGAGCCTTATGTTGAATAAAAAAATAACATTTATATTTTTATTAAAAGGAATAAATCTATAGATGATATTCCTCATTTTGAAAATATTTTAAGGGAATATAGCAAAAAAACCACCTTAACAACGGCACTGGGACGGCTGTTAGTTCATTATCAAAGTGAATGGTATGAAAAGCTGAATGCAGAAGGAAAGCGACCGGAATGGGAAGCATTAAACAGTGAAATGACCGATGATGCGGAAAACTATTTGGGTTATCTAAAAGACGGTGATGAAGCAAAACGTGATGCATATGTTAGTAAGATGGATGCAAGCGAACAAGAATCAGAAAAACATGATTTAGAACAAGAAAAAAAGAATATTAACGCTTTGCTAAAGACGAGTTCCCTGTATACACAGGGATACATCATCAACAAAATCAATAAATTCTATACTTAACTATTATAATGCAACTATAAAAGGTTATTTTTAGCTTGTAATCACTCTTAATGATTAACCCTTTTTATTCTGCAAATTTATTTTTGTGATCGTAACGATCAAAGTGAACATCATCGCTAATCAAATATTGATAAATATCATCCACAATTTCGATTCCATTTTTAATATAATCTGCTTCCCGTTTTTTTCCTCTTTCACCAGGGAAGAATACTTCACTATTGCCTTTTGCGGGTTTTACCTGTTTCAATTGATCTAACATCGCAGACATGCTTTTTTTGAATACTTCAAGCCCAACAAAGTATTCTGGGTTAATGACAATATGTAAATGCCCTAGATCACGTCCTTTGGATAAATCGGCATACATCGAAGACACGTTTTTACCGAATGGTACACCAAGCAAAATTCCGGATAACACATCAACCATCATCATTAATCCATATCCTTTTGCATCTGCAATAGGTAATAAGGCATTGACTTTATAAGGATCGGTAGTGGCTTCACCTTGCTCATCAACAGCCCAAGTAGGGGGGATTGCTGCACCTTTAGAGCGAGCATACAATATTTTACCCCAAGCTTGTACAGTCGTTGCCATATCAAATGATACGACTCTTCCATCAGCAGAAGGGGCGGCAAAGGCGATAGGATTAGTGCCAAAAAATTCTTCGGCACCGCCAAAAGGTACCGCCATCGGATCAGATTGACACATTGAGATAGCAACAAGATTATGAGCGGCTGCCATTTCAGTAAAATAACATAATGAACCACTGTGTGACATGCGTCGAATACCGACAACGGCAACGCCATGTTTTTTGGCTAGTTCAATCGCTTTATCCATACCAATTTTTGCGCCAACCAAACCACATCCATTATCAAAATCGAGAATCGCACTAGCTGGCCCGGTTTCTTTATAGGTCATATTGGGATTTGTGGTCATGCCGCCTTTGGCTATCCGCTCAGAATAGTATTCAACTCTTACCGCTCCATGTGAGTGTATTCCCCTTGCATCAGCAAAGGCTAGTGCATCGGCAGCAATATCAGCATGTTCTTTGCTTAATCCTGCTTTATGTAGTTTTTTCGCAATTAAATTATGTAATGTTTTTCGGTCTACTCTCATGTTTGTACTCCTCTGAATGGATTCTATTTATCCATGGAATGGTTTTTTATTACGGTACCTTTTTGACCTTTTAATAAGGATTCAATATCTGTTAGGGTACCGATATAAGCTGTATTCCCTGTTTTTTCGACAAATTCAATGACGGATTTGACTTTAGGACCAATGGCACCATCATCGATAGCAAGCGGTTTTAGGCGTTCAGTATCAACATGATCAAGTGCTTTTTGTTGTGGTGTCCCCCAGTTTTCATAAACGGCATCAGCATCGGTTAATATCATTAGGTGATCAGCTTGTAGCTGTATGGCTAATTGCGCAGCAGACAGATCTTTATCAATGACCGCTTCCACTCCTTGGTAGCCATGGTCAATGCTGATAACAGGAATACCACCACCCCCATTACAGATCACAATAGTATTGTCATTCAGCAATTTTTGAATGGTTGCAATTTCCAAAATTTTTTTTGGTTTAGGGGAGGGGACTACCCGTCGAATGTATTGACCGTCTTGTTTAAATATCCAACCATATTGTTGTTTGAGTTGATTTTGTTGTTCGGGGGGATAGACAGGCCCTATAAATTTTGTCGGGTGAGTAAACGAAGGATCACATTTATCAACCTCCACTTGCGTAAGTAACGTGACCACTTGGGTAACATTAGGTTGTTGCTGTAAACTTTGACCTATCATATACCCTAGCATGCCTTGAGTTTGCGCAACTAATATATCAAGCGGATAAGCCGGTACCTTTGAATAAGCTGCATTTTGCAAGGCTAAAAGTCCCACTTGCGGACCATTACCATGTACAATGACTAATCGATATTTATCTGCTAATTTGGCAATTAATTTGGTTGTAGAATGAATATTTTGATATTGATTCTCAACCGATAAAGGTTCATTTCGTTTGGCAATTGCATTACCACCTAAAGCAATGACAATCAGTTCCATATGGTTTCCTTGATCATTTGTTAAAGTTAACGGATTTATCCGTTTTTAAGTTTACGTTGTCTTATTATTGATTGATTAGATAGCAACGTCTCGATGACAATCTTTAGAATAGATATAACTTAAAGGCACTTTACCAACGGCATAACAGGCTTGTAAGGCATAGGCACCCATAAAAATATAGTCATCTTTTTTAACGGGGATCCATTCATTATCCAGTAGGTACATCCCTTCACCACTTAGCAGATAAGCACCATGTTCTTGGACATGGGTTTCAATGTAACCATGACTGGCGCCGGGATTGAAGGTTAAAATATGGAAATTCATATCAAATCCAAGTTCTTTAGGTAATAAGTCTTGGATAAATACGTTATCCATATTTTCATAATTTAAGCTTTCTAACTGCTGAACGTGATTGGAAATAATGCGAGTTTGATAATCTGCTAAGGGAATATAACGTCTTTTGTAGAGAAATAATCGTGAACTTTCGGCATGATTGTGTAGATATAATTTTACCCCAGCAGGACAATATAAATAGCCACCAGTCTTTAATCTAAACGATTGACTATCTGCGGTGGCGGTAATATATCCACTAAGGACATAAACAAAAAGTTCAATCCCTTCACTGCCAAAACCTTGTACATTTTTTGCGTCTTGATGCATGGTGACAAGATAATCTACGAAGGATGCACCTAACTTAGGTGTCGATAAGATAGTGATATCACAATTTTCGAATCCTGGAATGACATTTTTGACTAATCCATCAGGTGGAATAAGCGCATAATTTTGGCGTTTGATGATGGCTCTGGAAGCCAGCAAATCTTTTGGATAACCGGTATTGTGATTGAAGTACCCCATATTTATCTCCTTGAAAAATTATAATCTTATACTTTGCTGTTCGTTTTTTTAGGGTAAAAGGCAACTAGCCTGTAAAACAGCATCGTTTTAAAGCAATATTGTTATTGCCGACTACCGCAATGGATCGGCAATGATTGATTTGTTAATTGGTGATATGTTTACGCATGTTGATCAGGAAAAAGAGCAAGGTAGCGATAATTAAAATGCCAATTGCCACGTAAAATCCTGTCATTTTTGTTCCGGTTAGATCAGCTAAATAACCGGTTAATGGCGGTGCAATTACCGATGAACTCATACCAAAAAAGTTAAATACTCCAAACGAAGTGCCATAATTTGTTTTCGGTGCTGTATCAGCCACGTGTGAGATGAGGATAGGCTCTACCGCCAATTTACCAAACAGTCCATAAAAAATGAGCCCACCTAGCAATAACGTGATGGTTGTTGCTTGTACGGTCGTTAACAGGGTCGCTGCTGCAATTAACTCAAGTACAATAATGAAAAACAGCCGTTTATTTTGGTATTTATCTGATATTTTACTGATGATTAACGCCCCGGGTATGGCAGCAAAGGCAACCAAAGACGATGCAGATCCAATGTTTCCACCCGTAAAGCCACGCTCGGTTTCGAGAAAGTTAGGTAACCAACTAACTATCATGTAATACCCATAGCAGGTTGCAAAATACATAATATAAGAAGCCACCATTTGACTACTAAAAAATCGATGTTTGGCGTTCGGTTCGTCAGCGGATGTGACCGCTTCTTTTGCTGACGATGATTGACTTTGATTTTGTTTTTGTTTTGGCGTTTCCTTAATAATCAGGGCAAACCCTGCCACTAAACAAAGTAATAAGGCTGCAATGATATATAGCATATACTCCCAAGGCATTCCCCATGATTTGACCAAAAAGCTGGTGGCAAGCAGACTGATCCCCATTCCTAATGCTGAACCAGTATTAATAATGGCAGAAGCAAAACCGCGATGTTGCGAAGGAATGTTTTCAGCAGAAAGCGACCAAGCTGATCCATAATAAGAGCCACATCCTAATCCAGCCAATAAGCTACCGACATAAATCATCATAATTGAATGTGCATTACCAATGATTAATGCCGCTATGGTAAAGAGTAAAAATCCCGGAATCACCACGGCTTTTTTACCGAATCGATCGACAAGAATGCCAGCCGGAATTTGCATTGCGGTGTAAGCAAAAAAATAGCAACTTGCAATAAGTCCAAGTTCCGTATTGGATTGAGGGCCTATAGTTTGTTGAACTTCAGGGAAGATAGCGGTTAACACAGGGCGATAGATCCACATCACTGTCCAACCCAGACATAATAATACGACGATTTTATGCCAATATTGAATACCGCCTGTTTTTTCTGTCGTGGTCATATTGATTCCTCTTACTCTTGATAAGCTAGTTTATATAAGGCATAAGTGAGCGCTTTAATGCCTTCAACTAAATCTTCGGTTTTGGTATCTTCGGCAATATTGTGACTAATGCCTTTTATACTCGGCACAAATAGCATTGCTGTTGGAACACGAGGCGCGAAAATCTGTGAGTCATGACCTGCACCGCTATGCATTACCCGATAACTTAATCCTTCTTGATCACAAATTTCTTCTAGCAGATGAATTAATTTAGTGTCCATAGGAATGGGATCTTCATCCATCCAGCGATTGATTTCGATCTCAAGATTAAGTTGATTGGCGATGCGAATCATATCCGCTTCAATCTCTTCGGTGAAGGCGACGAGTTCCGCTTTATTGGTATGTCGACAATCCATCGTGAATAGCACTTCACCCGGCACGACGTTTACAACATTCGGTTTAGGTTCAACATGCCCAAAAGTCAGGACTAAGGGATCACCCACTTTTATGGCTTTATTAATTGATTGATAACAGATTTGACTAAAGGCATAAACTGCGTCTTTACGATAACCCATTGGTGTTGTGCCGGCATGGTTAGCTTCGCCAATTAAGCGGATGTTATAACGGCGCTGACCAACTATGCTTGTCACCACACCGATACTTTTTTGTTCTTTTTCAAGCACGCCACCTTGTTCGATATGAATTTCTAGAAAAGCTTTAATGTCGTTGCGTGCAGGCTGAGTTTTGAAATTAAATCCACATGCTTTCATGGCATCAACAAATTTGATTCCTTCACTATCTTCAATCTCATTAACATCACGATGATCGGCAATGGCAAACACATTTTTACTTCCCCAAAAAACATACGGAAAACGGCTACCTTCTTCTTCTGCCATTGAGATGAGTTCTAGAGTTCGTAACGGTTGACCATAATGTTGATGTAAGTATTGCATGGCAAGTAACGCAGCAATAATACCAAGTTGCCCATCAAGTTTGCCACCGTTAACAACGGTATCAACATGCGACCCAGACATAATGACTTCATTCGGATATTTGCTACCTTTGAATCTTCCATAAAGATTGCCTATTTCATCAAAGTCGCTTTCCATACCGATTTGCGTCATTCTGTCTTTTAAGGCATTTTGGGCGGCCAGCCATTCTGGTGTATATAGCAGTCGGGTGGTACCGCCTTGTTCAAGCCCCCCAAAACTCGATATCCATTTAACTGCATTAGCCACATCATCATACAAGATATTCATAAGCGTTTACCTATCATTAACCATTCGTTTAGAAAAATTGCTTTAACTCTTTTTAACTACTCGTTTTTAATTAGGTTTTTAGTTCTGGAACAAATTCGATAATTGTTTATTTGCCGTTTAGACTATCTATTAATAGCAGAGAATAATGTGATCAAACTAACTATTTTAGATTTATAAAATTTAATTAAATTAATGGGTTATTATTATAAAAAATTTTTTAATAATAATTTATCTTCATGATTATATTCATATTTATTTAATGATATAGATGATTGTTTTGTGACTTATGACCTATTTATTCCGCTTTTTTTACGTAATATATAAATATAGTCTGATAGTTAGATTTAATAGGTTAACGCAATATTGTTGTTGTAAAACAGATTCAAAGCGGATAGTAGGGTATGACTGAGCAGGATAATTTATCGCGTCAATGAAAATGTCTTTTAACATCTAGCAAGCGCATATCTATTTATTTCCAATTACCATTACAGCATTTATTACAATAATTTAATAACTGAGAGGTCCAATTCTCATGATTCAATCTTTCATAAAAAAAGGTAGTTTTCAGGATTCTGTTAGCCTCATGTTGATATCTAAAAAGCTGAGTAACCTTGAAGAAGTCGATGAAGTTTCCGTTATGATGGGAACACCAGCCAATAAATCATTGCTTGTAGCTACAGGATTTTGGAGTGATACTTTCAATCAAGCAACGCCTAATGATATCTGTGTAGCAATTAAAACGCATGATGATGCTAGCGATGCCATAGATTTAATTCGTTCACAACTTGAAGAAGCTTTAAAAAATATTGCTCAGCAACAGCAAGGGGGCAGTAAATTACTTAAAGCAAGGCGTTTTGCAACCGCTAATCGAAAACTCCCTGATGCTAATTTGGTGCTTATTTCAATTGCCGGTGAATATGCGGCAGAATTGGCAGAACAAGCGTTAGATGAAAATAAAAATGTCATGATATTTTCCGATAATGTGTCGCTTGAAGATGAAATCCGTTTGAAAAAAAGCGCAGCAGCAAAAGATCTTATTGTCATGGGGCCGGATTGTGGAACGGCAATCATAGCTGGGGCGCCATTGGCATTTTCTAACGTGATACCTAAGGGTAACATTGGGGTGATTGGGGCATCGGGAACCGGCATTCAAGAAGTGATTTCACAAATTGCATTACTCAATCAGGGAATTACACAAGCAATTGGACTCGGCGGACGTGATTTATCGCAAGCAGTAGGGGGGATTAGCGCATTAACCGCATTAACTATGCTAGCAGCTGACAAGCAAACGCAAGTCATTACTTTTATTTCTAAACCGCCAGCAGAAAGTGTCCGTATAAAAGTGATTAATGCAATGAAGCAAATAGCTAAACCTATTGTGGCGCTCTTTTTAGGTTCCCGTATTGATAATCGGCAAGACGATAATATCTTTTTTGCCAGCACGTTAGATGAAGCAGCTAGATTAGCTTGTTTATTAGCCAAAGTTGAAAGTACGATGAGTACGTTGCCCAGTGTGGCTCATCAAACCATTATGGGATTATATACCGGTGGTACATTAGCATCGGAAGCCGCAATGTTGCTGGCTAATCAACTCAATCTTTTGCTCAGTGATAACCACGACAAAGGCATCATGTTCGATCAACAAGGTCATAAAATTATCGATCTGGGCGATGACTTTTATACCGTTGGACGCCCACATCCCATGATTGACCCATCCATACGTGAACATGCAATAACACAATTGGGCGAGCAAACAGGGGTGGGGGTATTGTTACTGGATCTGGTCATAGGCTATGGCGCAAATGCGAATCCGGCTGAATCAATAATCACAGGTTACAACAAGGCTATCGCTAAACGATCTTCTCATCATCCCTTAATTGCTATTGCCACGGTGACAGGATCTGAATCCGATCCACAATGTCGTAGTAAGCAAATTGCAGCACTTCAATCGGCAGGTATTACCGTAATGGATAATTTACCCGAAGCCATTTTATTAGCCACAAAATTAATTACGCCAGCAAATAAGATTGATTGCTTAAAACCTTACCCTTTACTTGATCATATCAGTGTGATTAATGCCGGTTTGCGGAGTTTTGCTGAAGATCTGCAATCATCAAATATTCCTGTGGTGCATTATCAATGGGCACCGTTAGCTGGTGGCAATCAAAAATTAGCGGCTATTTTGAAAAAATTAAACTAAGAGGTTGTGACAATGAATTCATCAATTAATGAAGCAAATCAGGCCATTATTGAAATAATTAAAGCGGCAAGACCGCATTGGGTTGGTGTTATTGCTGCTAAAGAAGCGATCCCGACTTTGGCACAAGGTTACAAATTATTACATGCAGGCCCACCGATTATATGGCAGGACATGACCGGACCAATGCAAGGTGCCTGTATTGGTGCCTGTTTATTTGAAGGCTGGGCGCAAAATGAAGAACAGGCACTAGCTTTGCTAACGACAGGTAAAGTGGAATTTATACCTTGTCATTCGGTTCATGCTGTTGGCCCTATGGGTGGGATTACTTCGGCAAATATGCCTGTTGTTGTGGTTGAAAATATTACTCATGGCAACCGAGCTTACTGCAATTTGAATGAAGGTATTGGAAAAGTCATGCGTTTTGGTGCCTATGGGCAAGAGGTGTTAAATCGTCATCACTGGATGAAAACGTCATTAGCGCCGGCGCTTAATGAAGCATTAAAATTATTTGAAAAAGGAATCGACTTAACCGCACTGATGGCTCAAGCCATTTCAATGGGGGATGAGTTTCATCAACGCAATATTGCTGCATCGGCATTATTACTTCGTACCTTATCACCTAAATTAGCTCTGCTTAATCGTAGTAAAGAAGAAATGGCGAAGATTTTTGATTTTTTAAGTGTCACCGACCAATTCTTTTTGAATTTAGCTATGGCATATTGTAAATCAGTTATGGATAGCGCAGCACAGATCCAAGCCGGCACAATTATTACTGCGATGACACGTAATGGTAAAGATTTTGGCATTAAAGTCAGTGGACTGGGTGATGAATGGTTTACTGCACCCGTTAACACACCACAAGGACTTTTCTTTACCGGATACTCCCAAAAGGATTCGAACCCCGATATCGGTGATAGTGCAATTACGGAAACATTTGGTATTGGTGGGGCGGCAATGGTTGCTGCACCAGGGGTAACCCGTTTTGTTGGCGCAGGTGGCGCGGATGTTGCATATGAAGTATCAGAAGAGATGAGCGAAATCTTTTTAGAACATAATATGCAACTACAAATACCGTCTTGGAACTTTCAAGGATGTTGTATGGGATTAGATCTGCGTCTGATTGTAGAAACAGGTATTACGCCCTTAATTAATACAGGAATTGCCCATAAACAAGCAGGTGTGGGTCAAATTGGTGCAGGAACGGTGCGTGCGCCGTTAGCCTGTTTTGAAAAAGCGCTTGAGGCATTAGCGATAAAATTGAAAGTGTAATTTATGAATCAGGAACTTGCAGATTGTCATCGTACCGATAATCAAGCTGAAAATCAGCAATGGCTCTCACCATTCTCTGCCGATTTTAATCGGCAGGGAGTTTTCCATACATCAAAACGTATTACGCAATCTATAAAGCCATTGCTTAAAAGTGCCCATGTACCATTTACTGTGAGTGATTTAACACTATTTAGTCTGCATGAACATACCATTAATCTGATTAATAATGCAAAGCAGCTTATCACTTTACACCGTTATGGTCACGGTTTGTCGCCAATGGGTTGGGTACTAAAAAGTGCTCAATTTGATTTAATCAAACAGACACTAACTCAACGTCATAAACCAATCGAACAATTAGCAACGGGTGACTTAATTATCGGACATATTCAAATTAGTGCGAAAACACACATCTGCTCTTTGCAATTACTTCCTTATCCGCTTACCAATTATGATAAAAATAGAGTTGCTCAATTATTCAAGCAGATCAATAATCCTACAGGATTGTTTGGCGAGTTAAGACAAAATATTACTGAAAAAAGGGCGCCTGAATTGTGCCAGTTTTGTGACAAAATTGACGCATTATTAAATGGATATTCTGATGATATTACCCCTTTTATTGGTCTAGGAGCAGGATTAACCCCCAGCTTTGATGATATTTTGATTGGCATGATTGCAGTACTATTAAGTGATCAGCGTTTTTATCGTCGATGTAACTTGTTACAACGTGCCATACTTAAGCTTGATCTTGATTCTTTAACGACAACTATTAGTGCGACTTTTTTACGTCATGCCCTGCAAGGAAGATTTTCATTACAAGTACTGCAAGTTATAACCGCACTCAATCAACAAAAATATCAACATCGATCTTTGGCTGAGATATCAAATTATGGTCATACTTCAGGGGCTGATCTGTTGCTTGGTATTTGGCTTGGTGTCGATCGTTTTGTCATAAGGGATTGAAGTATGTTAGATACAGAAACCATGCGCACATTTACTAAAGTTGTTGAGTGTAACAGTTTTTCTAAAGCCGCAAAGTTATTATATAAAACCCCAGCCGCAATTAGCTATCGAATAAAATCATTAGAAGCTGAACTCAACACTCAGCTATTTGAACGAACCACTCGAACCGTTTCACTTACGCTAGCCGGTCAACACCTTTATGAGCACTGTAGTCAGTGGTTATTATGGTTAAATTCAATGCCCGAAGAGTTACAACAAATTCGTGATGGCGTTGAACGTAGAGTCAATTTAACGATTAATAACCTATTATATGACAGCGACGCTATTACAGAACTGCTAGATTATCTACTAGAAAAATATCCTTTTACCCATTTTACGATTAATCGCCAAGTTTATATGGGGGTGTGGGATTCATTGTTATATGGAGAATGTCATCTTGCTATTGGGGCAACAGGCACGGAATCACTGGATAATATGATTAATATCTTTCCATTAGGCGAAATAACTTGGGCATTTGTAGCTGCTAAGCATCATCCTATCACTCGTATAGATACTCCTTTATCAAATGATGCACTGCGTAAATATCCTGCAATCAATGTTGAAGACACCTCTATTCACATGAATAAACGTGTGGCATGGTTATTGCCAAGTCAGACCGAAATCATCGTACCGGATATTTCAACTAAATTGGCTTGTCATTTAAAAGGGCTTGGTATTGGATTTTTGCCTCGCTCTTTGTGTCAACCCTATTTGGACACGGGGGAATTAATTGAATGCAAAGTGATTAATGAACGCAAACCCTCACCACTTTCGTTAGCATGGAAAAAATCGAATATGGGTAAAGTGATGAATGAAATCGTCAATTTGTTTAAATATCATCATCCTATTGCGCTTCGTTTTTTAAAAAAAATTGATAAAAAAAGGTAATCCAATTCGTTCTTAAAGTAGACATTGTTAATTAACAAATTTGATATTAATAAAGGAAAAATAATATGTTAGACCTAGATAAGTATGATCAAATTAATCCGCCAATGCGTTTACTCATGGGACCGGGGCCAATTAATGCTGATCCAAGAGTGACCCGTGCTATGGCTGCGCCATTAATCGGTCAATTTGATCCAGTTATGACGGATTATATGAATCAAACAATGGCACTGTATCGGGATATTTTCAAAACCACCAATGAGCAAACTTTTGTGATTGATGGCACAGCACGAGCAGGAATTGAAGCGGTCTTAATCTCAACTATTCGTCCGGGTGATAAAGTTTTGGTACCGGTTTTTGGTCGGTTTGGATTATTGCTATGCGAGATTGCCCATCGTTGTCGGGCACAAGTCCACACGATTGAAGTACCATGGGGTGAAGTGTTTGATCCTAATGTGATTGAAGATGCGATCAAAAAAGTGAAACCGAGATTATTACTTTGTGTTCAGGGGGATACTTCGACAACGTTACTTCAACCGCTTGATAAAATCGGTGAAATTTGTCGCCGACATGGTGTGTTGTCGTATGTTGATGCGACTGCTTCAATCGTCGGTAATACTTTGGAAGTGGATAAATGGCAACTCGATGGGGTATCAGTCAGTTTACAAAAATGTTTAAGTGGCCCACCGGGTGTTGCACCATTAACCTTAAGTCCTGCGATGGTCGACGTTATTCAAGCTCGCAAATGCGTTGAATTAGGCATTCGTTCAGAGGGTGATATCAGTGGCAATGATGAAATCATCTATTCTAACTATTTTGACATCGATATGATCATCCGCTATTGGGGGGCGGAACGCATTAATCATCATACAGAAGCAACTTCGATGCTTTACGCCGCAAGAGAGTGTGCCCGTATTGTGTTACAAGAAGGACTAGATAATGTCGTTGAACGCCATCGTATTAATGGCGAGGCAATGGTCGCAGGATTGCAAGCGATGGGGCTTAAACTTTTTGGCGATCTTAAATACAAAATGAATAATGTGGTTGGGGTTATGCGTCCTGAAAATATCGACGACCAACAAGTTCGTAACCTAATGCTGAATGATTTCGGTATCGAAATAGGGGCATCTTTTGGCCCACTTAAAGGGAATGTTTGGCGCATTGGTACAATGGGATATAACGCCAGAAAACAGTGTGTTTTACAAACCTTGACCGCATTTGAAGCAGTGTTAAACCGTCTTGGCTTTAAAACCATACAAGGTGCTGGACTTCAAGCTGCCTGGAACATTTATCAAAATTCGTAATATATCGTCATCGTTATAAAGCTCACTAAGGTGAGCTGATCTTATAACTATTAAAAGTATTAGATACACCATTTATATCGAAAAGTAAGTTAGTTGTTATTGGTTGCAATAAAAGCAGATTATCAAATTAACGTCTAAAAGCGTTGTGATTCGTTGCTCATTGATTTGAGTGATGGAGGACAATAGCCTAATTATACTTAAGGAAATTCTATGAGTATCTTAACAAATAAAGAGCCGACATCGGGATATCATCCTAAAAAGTGGAAAGGTCGTTATAGTGTCCTGTTGTTATTATGGTCTGCTTGGTTAGTATCATTTCTCGATCGAATGGTGATGAATGTATCGCTTCCCTTTATTGGTGACGATTTAGGGTTGGATAAAATAGAACAAGCATCAATTATCAGTGCTTTTTTTATTGGTTATGCCCTTTTTCAAATACCGGGCGGGTATTTATCCGATAGATTTGGATCCCGTAAAGTCATGGCATTCGCCATCGTTTGGTGGTCAGTTTTTACTTTTTTCACAGGTCTAATCTATATTCTGCCTTTAATGTTAATAGTCAGATTTCTGTTTGGTCTAGGAGAAGGCGGGTTTCCTGCTTCATCATGGAAAACCATTGCCACTTATTTTCCTACTAAAGAACGAGGTCGAGCCACTGCGATTCAATCTTCTGTCAATACATTAGGGCCTGCTATTTCGGTCATCGTTGCGGTGACGATTATCGAATGGTTAGGTTGGCGTGCCGTTTTCATTCTGTTGAGCCTGCCCGGATTAGTATTAGGTTATCTTATCTACCGTTTGATACACAATCATCCTGCTGAAAATCCCTTAATCAAGCCTGAAGAACTGCATGAACTACAAGAATGCAATGACAATTTTAATCCCCCTAATCATAACGTCAATTTGCGCAATAATAGTCAGTCGCTAGCTGATGTGTTGAAAATGCCTTTATTATGGAAGCTGTCATTAATCTGGTTTTTATTTGATATTACTTTTTGGGGATTTACGACTTGGTTACCCAGTTATTTACTGGAAGCAAGAGGATTATCGTTATCCAAAACTGGGATATGGGCCGCTATTCCATTTTTATTTGGTGCAGTAGGTACCTTGATCGGTGGCTATCTTGCCGATAAATTTGTACAACGACTCAAAATTATTTATGGCGTTACCGCAATCTTATCTGCTAGTTTTTTATTTCTCATGTTTAACGTTGAAAATCTAGATGCAGCCATTGCTTTTCAATGTATTTCAGCGTTGTTTATGTTTATTGCCTTTGCTATTTTTTGGGGAATGTTAATGCAACTTATTCCAACGGTCATTATGGGTAAAGCTTCCAGTATCGTTAATTTTGGCGGACAAGTTGCCGGAATCATTTCACCCTTTATCATCGGTTTTTTAATTGAAAAATCAGATGGTGGATACCAAAGTGGTTTTTTATTTATGGTGCTATCACTGATTGCATCGGCAATTTTAACGCTATTCATTCAAAAAATAACACGTTAAAAAAGTGGAGCAATGCTCTGCTTTTTGTTATTGCTATTCAATCCATTAATATGGTTGCCATAAGGTTTGATTAAACAAGTGGAATAAAAATAGTCAGAATAACTAAGAAGAAATCTATACGATTAACCTAATCGGAAAAGTAAAATTATTTTCTTTTCTCTAAAAATCATCGTATTGTAAAAGAGATAAAAGTATCTGCGAGATTTATTGATTACTATTTGATTCAAAAATAAGTCAGGTTAAAGTCACGCATTAATTAGTTAACCAATGAAAATAGGATAATTATAAAAGGAATGTTAGCGATATTTTTGAACGTGAATAAAAAAACCGTTCCAAAGAGAACGGTTTTTATTTAACTAAAACACCAGACTAAGCTTTATATTTTTTCATGACAATTGAAGCGTTAGTCCCACCAAATCCAAAGCTATTCGACATGACTGTCGTTAATTCACGCTCGGTTGGTTCAGTGATAATGTTCATGCCAATAGCGGCTTCATCCAGTTCATCAATGTTAATACTTGGCGTGATAAAGCCATGTTCTAACATTAATAATGAATAAATTAATTCTTGTGCACCTGTCGCACTTAACGAGTGACCCGTCATTGATTTAGTGGATGAAATCGCAGGGATATTATCACCAAATACTTGCTTGATAGCCCATAGCTCTTTAACGTCACCAACAGGAGTTGATGTACCGTGTGTATTGATATAATCTACAGGCACATCTAAATCTTGGATCGCAAGTTGCATACAACGCATTGCACCTTCACCAGATGGGGCTACCATGTCATAACCGTCAGATGTAGCAGCATAACCAACCAGTTCACCATAGATATGGGCACCACGAGCAAGTGCATGCTCTAACTCTTCAACTACAACCATACCAGCACCGCCGGCAATCACAAATCCATCACGGTTGGCATCATAAGCACGAGAAGCTTTTTCAGGTGTATCATTGTATTTAGTTGATAACGCACCCATTGCATCAAATTCACATGACATTTCCCAACAAAGTTCTTCACCACCACCGGCAAAAACAATATCTTGTTTACCGAGTTGAATCAGCTCAGCAGCATGACCAATACAATGTACAGACGTTGCACAAGCTGACGTCATAGAATAGCTAATCCCTTTGATTTTAAATGGTGTTGCTAAACAAGCTGAAATTGCTGATGACATTGATTTTGTCACAGCATAAGGCCCTACGCCACGTAATCCCTTTTCTTTCATACCTGCAACGACGTTATATTGAGTTTTGGTTGAACCACCATAGCCCGCAATTAAACCAGTTCGAGGATTTGAGACTTGTTCAGGAGTCAATTTTGCATCGTCAATAGCTTGTTGTAGAGCAAGATAACCATAGATAGAAGCATCATTCATAAAGCGCACGATTTTGCGATCGATAAGTCCAGTAGTATCTAATTTAACATTACCGCAAACATGGCTTCGCATTCCGCTATCTTTCATTTCTTGAGAAAAAGTGATTCCACTACGACCCACTTTTAATGATTCTAAAACCTCTTTAGTATTGTTCCCAATACTCGAAAGAATACCTAATCCGGTAATAACAACTCGTTTCATGTAATATTCTGCTCCTAAATTAACTGGCTTCATAAGAAAAATTGATGTGATTATAGCGTACACTTGTAAGCTGAACAATACCTAACGAAGCTATTTTATTTATAATATTAAATCGAGTAATTTCGAAAGTAAAAAATATATAAATTATCCTTTAAATTATATTAATTATTATGTTTTATTAACAATAAACCTCATACTTTGTTAAGTACCTAAAATTACACTTTTCTGATTGTTTATTTACTTGCTAATTAAAAAGTGATTAGTATAATACTGTTTGTTTATACAGTATAAGGGGTTAGCAATGAATGAAAAGATGATATCAAAGCTTGAAATATTAGCTGAATCAGCAAAGTATGATATTTCTTGTGCTTCAAGTGGCTCATCTCGAACTAATAAAAATAAAGGGATTGGCAGTGCGCATCGTTGTGGAATATGTCATTCATTCACTGCTGATGGGCGTTGTGTCTCTTTGCTTAAAATCATGTTAACCAACTATTGCATGTTTGATTGTGCTTATTGTATAAATCGCCAAAGCAATGATATTCCCAGAGCTGGATTTACGCCTAAAGAATTAGCTGATTTAACCATTGAATTTTATCGTCGTAACTATATTGAAGGACTTTTCTTAAGTTCTGGCATTGTCAGAAGCCCTGATCATACGATGGAAAAAATGATTAGAGTGGTAAAAATATTACGTAATGAACATGGATTTAATGGCTATATCCACATGAAAGCCATTCCTGGTGCCAGTAATGATCTTATAGTTCAGGCTGGTTTGTTGGTTGATCGAATGAGTGTGAACTTAGAGATCCCGACAGAAAAAAATCTAAAGTTATTAGCGCCCGATAAAGATCATCAAAGCATTTATCAACCAATGCGCCATATTCATCAAAACTTACTTGAAAACATAGAAGATCGAAAAAAAATTAAATCTACGCCAAAATTTGTACCAGCAGGGCAGAGCACTCAAGTCATTATTGGGGCGACAGATGAGACTGACAGCCAGATTTTACAACTAACGGCTAAACTCTATAAACGACCAAGCATGAAGCGTGTTTATTATTCAGGGTTTATTCCTGTTAATGGTTATGATAAAAGATTACCCGTATTGCAAGAAGTACCAAGAGTGCGAGAAAATCGCCTTTATCAAGCTGATTGGTTATTACGATTCTACGATTTTAGTGTCGACGAAATTGTCAATGATCAATATCCTGATCTTGATTTAACTGTTGATCCTAAACTGGCGTGGGCTATTCGAAATCCCCAATTCTTTCCGGTAGATATAAACCGTGATAGTTATCAAAAAATTTTACGGGTACCGGGTATTGGTGTTAAATCGGCAAAATTAATTGTTTTAGCAAGGCGACATCGTAAATTAAATTTAGAAGCCTTAAAAAGAATAGGCGTTGTTCTAAAAAGAGCCCAATTTTTTATTATTTGCCATGAAATGCGAAAATTTAAATTATTAGACTCATCCGAGCGGTATATTCGGCTTTCTTTGCAAGAAAAACCGTTGCTTGAAGTCAAAAATGATAATATTCCTCAGCAATTAGTGATGGGTTGGTAAATCATGTTAGCTTTTCAATATGATAAAAGTTTTGAAGGATTGCTATGCGCAGTGTTTGATGCGTTTGAGCAAAAAAAGATGCCCGATTGTTTGTTGGCGCATAATGATCTTGTGCCTTTGTTAGTATCCGATACGCATCATGTGGAAGTACGTAATAGTAAATATGAACGGGTTCAAGTAGCTTTGAACAAAAAGTTATCTCACGTTGCGCTTAATCAATTAAAGTATGTTTGGCTTTCTGAATTACCAGAAAGTGATTTCATTATTTTTCGTTATATCTGTAAAGTTTTCAAATCAAAGCATCCTATTGAAACGGATTTTGGTGATCCTGATGTACTAACCGTTCACGACATTGCTAAAAAAGTAAGTCGGGAACGGCATCATTTAATGCAATTTGTTCGTTTCAATACTATTGAAAACCCAATTGATAACACAAATGACGGACAAAATGAAAAGATCTATTTTTCGGTTATTGCTCCTATCTATAACGCATTGCCTTTAGTCTTAGATTTTTTTAAAGATCGTTATGCCGATCAGAAATGGGCGATTTATGATGAAAAACGTAAATATGGCTACTTTTATGATCTCGAAAGACTTGAAAAAATTTCACTTGTTGATCATGAGGAGTTGATCGTAGATAACAAAGTCAATCAACGGTATTTAACGAAAGATGAACAATTATTTCAAACCCTATGGCATCGTTACTTTAATGCTTTATCTATCAAAGAAAGAGAAAATCCTAAATTACAACGTCAACAGATGCCAAAACGGTTTTGGCACAATTTACCTGAAATGAAAGGCAAATAAAAAAACCGCTATTGAAGCAGCGGTTTTTTTTATCTATAAATCATGATAAAACAAGTTATTGTGAATCGATATCATTAATAAAACTATTGATGCTTTCTTCACGTTGTTGCTGTTTCTTTTCATCGACTTTACCACCAGAAGCAATAAAATCATTTCGTTGGAAATAAGCATTACGCATAAAGTTATAAGGATCGTCACTGTTTTTAATCAGATCTTCGTATTCAATCGCCACCGCACGAGCCTCAATACCGTCGAACACGCCTCGTACTAATGCCCATTTCCAATTTAACCAAGCTAAAGGTGGATAAAGCGTATCAACTAAGGCACCGCCTTCCTCTCTAAGCGTTGCTGAACCATAGAAAGGTAAAACCACATATGGACCATACGGTATGTCGTAGTGACCAAGCACATCACCAAAAGTATGCCTATTGCCTTTTTGTAGTTGTGGGTCAGCTAAACTGGCAACATCAAATAATCCTGCAACACCAAAAACAGTGTTTAAAAAGAATCGTGCTAAGTGTTTTCCGGCTTGGTGGACATTTCCTTGTAAAAGATTATTCACCATCGAAGCAGGTTCAGAAAGGTTAGAAGAAAAGTTCACGACACCTTTACGAAGTGGTGTTGGTACATAATCTTTCCAAACGACAGCAGCTGGACGCAAAACATACGGATCTAATGCATAATAGTTAACATTAAACATTGCTTTATTGAATCCAGATAAAGGATCACTGTATGAATTGCTTTCAGGATCATATGAAGCGCAACTTGTTAGTGCCATAACAGAGAACAGCATGCCAATTATTCTTTTTTTCATAGGATTTTCAACTAAACAAAATTCAGATTATTGATTTTTTAATTGTATCATGTTTACACATAATACAAAATTTTTCATTATTTAAATGGTATTATTTTTTTAAATTTATTAAAATGGGCGCCCCCGATGACCTCATAGTTAAATGGATATAACGAGCCCCTCCTAAGGGCTAGTTGCAGGTTCGATTCCTGCTGGGGTCGAATGATAATATATATTCCAGTCATACATAAATATAAATCATAGTCTAAAGAATATACCATTTTCAATCTTAGAATTTTTTGAGATACAAAAAAATTATCTGAATCTTGTGCATAATTTTCCTTAATTGACTTAACCACTACACTAAGACATTTTAAATATAACTTTAAGTTATAAGCATCTAAATAATCGTTATTTATCCCCCCAATACTTTATTGATAAACTTAAAACCCTATTAAGTCCAAAGGGGGATAATAACAATGAAATTTTATACTAAGTCACTGTCGGTAGCTGCATTAATCGGTTCATTACTGGTCGCAAGTTCGGCTTATGCTGATCGTCTTGATGATATCGAAAAAAAAGGGGTAATTAAAATTGCGGTATTTGATAGTAATCCACCCTTTGGATTTGTTGATGAAAAATCGCATAATATTGTCGGGTTAGATGTGGATTATGCCAATCAAATCGGTAAAGCTTTAAAGGTAAAGGTTGAACTTGTACCGACTAACCCTGCCAATCGTATACCATTATTAACTTCACAAAAAGCCGATTTAATTGTGGCTAATTTTACTGTAACTGAGGAGCGTGCCAAAGCGGTTGATTTTAGTTTGCCTTATTTTGCTACCGGACAAAAATTTGTGGCAAAAAAAGGGGTATTAACATCACCGGATGATTTGAAAAATCTTCGTATTGGAGCCGATAAAGGGACAGTAATGGAAATTACCCTACGTGAAAAATATCCTACCGCTAAAGTAATTTCGTATGATGATACGCCGTTTGCGTTTGCCGCTTTACGTAATGGGGTGGTGCAAGCTATTACGCAAGATGATGCTAAATTAATTGGTTTACTTGCCAACGTACCCGAAGAGCAACGTGCTATTTTTGAAATCTCACCCTTTAGTATTACCCAAGAATATCAAGCGGTTGGCATTCCCAAAGGCGAAACTCGTTTAAAAGATAAAGTGAATCAAATCCTGTTAAATCTTGAAACAGACGGTGAAGCGGTGACGATTTATAATCGCTGGTTTGGACCCGAAACGACGTCAGCAATGCCACGTGGTGATTTTAAAATCGGTAAAGGTCAATAAATAGATGTTTGAGCAATTACTTGAACCACGATATTTGTGGTGGTTGTGGGACGGTTTTTTAGTGACGCTTGCGATTTCGTTATTAACCATAATATTGTCAACCGTACTGGGTTTTTTGTTAGTCATTGCTCAACAAAGCCATATCAAAATCATAAAAGGTTTGGTGACATTCTATAATGCAATTTTTCGTTATTCGCCTTTACTGCCTCAACTGTTTTTTTGGTATTTTGGTGTCGGTAATTTATTACCTATTGAATTTAAAGTGTGGTTATTTGATGAACCCCAAATTAACCTCTTTTTTTTAACGTTAAAAATGCCTTCTTTTGAGTTTATTATTGGTTTGATTGCTTTAACGTTTTATTCCAGTGCTTTTATTGCTGAAGAGTTTCGGGCTGGTATTTTAGGTGTGTCAAAGGGACAACAACAAGCGTCTTTAGCGTTGGGGTTAACGTGGTGGCAAACTATGCGGTTTATCATTTTACCACAAAGTGTGCGAATCGCTTTTCCGCCATTAATTGGGCAATATATGAATATTATCAAAAATTCATCATTAACCATGGCTATCGGCGTGCTTGAACTTTCTTATGTTTCTCGGCAAGTCGAAACGGAATCCTTAAAGACGTTTCAAGATTTTGCTATTGCAACCTTGTTATATATTTTAGCCATTGTAATAGTAGGAACGTTTGGCAATATTTATCAAGCAAGTCGGTTGCAAATAAGTAAAGGTTAGTCAGTTATGGATCTTATGGGATTTGCTGTTATTTGGAATAATCTGGGTTACCTGATGTGGGGTAACTTTCCTGGTGGCATGTTTTTAACGTTATTAATGAGTGTTGTTGCAATTGTTTTTTCAACTATTTTAGGCATAGTAGCCGGTGTTGGTTTAACCGTGCTAAAAGGGGGAGTGCGTCAGTTACTCATCACGCTTCTTGCTTTTTTGCGAGCAATTCCAGTCATTATGTTAATTTTTTGGACTTATTTTCTATTACCCGTGATTTTTAATGTCGATGTACCGGCTATTGCTACCGTGATCTTTGCTTTATCATTAATTGGAGCAGCTTATATTGGGCATTCTGTTCATGCCGGTATGAATGCAGTTGGTAAAGATCAGTGGCAAGCGGCTTATTCATTGGGGCTGAATAAAGCGCAAGTGATTATCGCAATTATTTTACCACAAGCATTAAAGATGATGTTGCCGTCGTTTATTAATCAGTGGGTTTCACTCGTTAAAGATACTTCTTTGGCCTACATTGTTGGTGTTGCCGAGTTTACCTTTGTGGCAACACAAATTAATAATCGTAGTATGGTTTATCCGACTGAGATTTTTTTATTTGTCATTCTGGTTTATTTTTTCATTTGTTGGTTGCTTGATATTACGGTTTCATTTTTGGCAAGATGTTGGTTGCATTATGGCATCGACCACAAATAAACATGTCTAACTTTTCAGTATGTAAATTAAACCCGTATAACGATAAGTCACTCATGTAAAATAGATTAAAGGGGTTATTAAGGTTTTTTTAAGGTTAATAGGTTACATTTTTGATATGAATAATTCAGTCTGTTCAACTTTTCATGTGGTATGATATTAATACTAAACTCTTTTTATTGATTAATGCTTCTGATCAAGCATCAAAATCTTTTATCTATTTTGCAATCTTTTGTGCTAATTATTTAATGTTTTTTCCAATTATCATGTTAGCTGGCTATTGGTTTTTGAAGCCCGATTATCGACAATCGATTGTTAAAATTATGGTTAGTTTAGTGTTAGCGCTATTGATTTCTTTTGTGATACGTCATCTATTTTATTCGCCTCGCCCTTTTGCGCTTGATGTTGGAACCCATTATCTGTATCACGAAACCAATAGTTCGTTGCCAAGCCAACATGCTGTTTTTGTATGGACACTGTTTTTTTCGATTTTTTTCAATACAAAGCAGCAAGTTAAAAAATTATATTATTGCTGTTTTATTGTTGCGTTATTGGTTTGTTGGAGCCGAATTTATTTAGGTATTCATTGGCCTTTAGATATTATTATCAGTTTTATTGTCAGTCTTTTATCGGCTTATTTTGTGTCTAAATCTTGGGTTGCTTTTCTTAAATGATTGAGTGTATTTATCGTTAATTCAATAAAGTTGAGTCAATAAATCCAGTAATTGAATTTTTTCGATATCACTATTTTTACGTTAATTAAGGAACATTTAATATGAATGTCCAATCGACAATAGGATAACATTTAATGAAAATACTTATTGTTGAAGATGATAGCCTTCTTCAAAAAGGACTCTATGATGGCATTACTTCTAACGGTTATGTGTGTGAAGTGGCATCTAATGGTAAACAAGCTGAGCAGTTTATTCAATTTGGTCAATTTAGTCTGATAATATTGGATCTGGGGTTACCTGATTGTGACGGTTTAGATTTGCTAACGCGTTGGCGTAAAAAACAGATAGATACCCCAGTGCTTATTTTAACCGCTCGAGATACCATTGAAGATCGAGTTGAAGGATTAGATCATGGTGCCGATGATTATCTTATTAAACCTTTTGCTTTAACTGAACTTTTAGCCAGAGTGAGAGCCTTAATTCGCCGTAATCAAGGCACTGCTGATAATCTTATTTGCTTTGGTTCAATTACCATTGATATTAAGCAACAAATTGTCACTCAACATCAGCGTGAAGTAACATTGACGCCTAAAGAGTTTATTGTACTTTCTCGACTGATGTTAAAAGCCGGCGAAAAAGTACACCGTGATTTATTGCAAAATGATCTATATGATTGGCAAAGTGATCCAAGTTCTAATGTGCTTGAGGTTTATATTTATGGATTACGAACTAAATTAGGTAAAAGTTTAATCAAAACTGTACGGGGCTATGGTTATCAACTCAATAGCGACAATTAAATTATTATTTTTCTTTATTGAATGAAAAACATGATGATCTTTAAATCGTTAAATAATATTCGTCAAAGTATTCGTTGGAATCTTTTTTTTACTTTGGGTGCGATTATGCTCATTTGCCAGATCATTACGGTGTTATGGTTATGGCATGAAAGTAAAGAACAGATAGATGTATTGGTAAATTTGACCTTAAGTCAAAACAAAATTGATGAAGTGGTTGAACATGAAGAACTAGAAGCTATTTTTGCCTTATTTTGTTCTGCTTTTTCAATGATGTTAGTCACTCTATTACTTGCGTATAAAGCCATTAAATGGATTACAAAACCCTTAGAAGTGTTAGAAAAAGATTTAAATGAACGAACCGAAGATAATCTGAGTCCTATTGATCCTATTAGTAATAAGCGAGAAATTAAATCCATTACCACTGTTTTAAATAAGTTGTTTGTCCGATTAAGTAGTACACTTGCTCAAGAGCGTCTTTTTACGGCTGATGTTGCGCATGAAATGCGAACACCATTAGCCGGTATCCGTTTGCATTTAGAGTTATTAGAAACAACACATCATATCGATTGTCATGAATTAATTGATCGTATTGATCGTTTAGTTAATACCGTCGAACAGTTATTAATGCTTGCCAGAGCTAGTCAAAAATTTACTGTTGGACACTATCAAAAAATTAATTTTCATGATGATATTATGTTGCCGCTTTTTGAAGAGTTATCCGAGCAAGCATTCCATAAGCAACAAGCGATTCAATGGAACATACCTGATAAAAAACTGATGTTTGAAGGAGATACCACTTTAATTAGATTATTGATTCGAAATTTGGTTGAAAATAGTAGTCGTTATAGTCCACCCAATACCAAAATTGTCGTTAATTGTTTTAAAGATGCAAAAGACATTATTATTAATGTCGTCGATGAAGGTAGCGGTATTGATGAGTCTAAAAGCGAAAAATTAACTCAAGCCTTTTTCCGTATGGATCGAAAACATGATGGAATAGGGCTTGGATTAAGTATTGTGAATCGTATTTCAAAGTTGCATCATGGATCGTTCACTTTAGAAAATCGTCATGATCATCATCAAGGGACCGTTGCTCAGCTACGTCTTACTGATTTACCTCATCAATTAAATTAGCCACCAGTGGATTATGCCAATTATCTTTGATGATTGATTTTAAAAAACGTTGCCATGTGCGCTCAATCTTCGATTTAGCAAAATAGGGGATATAGTTGGCAACCGGAATAAAGGTCGAATTACCAATATTATCTATAATGACAAGCCGATTTTTTTGTTCTGAAAGATGTTGAAATAATATATTTTTGCTTTTAATGGTCATCGTAATGATACGATTGTCAAGCAATGTCGATTTTAATGCTTTTAACAAAACAATTAATTCATCATAGTATTGTTGTGTTAATTGTTGGTCAGCAAGATATGTTTCGAGTGGTGTAGCGGTTTTGCCATCATAATTACGAATTAATTCGAAAAGATGGCCTTCACCAAAATTTGTTTGCACAGGGCCATAATATTTGGCTAACGAATCCCACGAGATATTGCGTTTAATAAGATGTTTGTAATAGGCAATTTCGCGGTTAGTTTCTTGTTCTGCCCCATCATTATAGTTGACTTTAATACATTGATCGGGATTAGTCGGATGGTGATAGCACTTCCTATGTAAGCCTTTGCTTATATAATCTTTATCGGTAAGTTGAATTATCTGAGTCATCTAAAATAATATGATTGAGTAAAATTAGTTTTAAGTTTAACAGCAAGCGTTTTTACTTGCTATAATTTTTTATGACAAAACCTAGCACTTTTACTATATTTCTGTATAATATTGCAACCCACGTTACAACAGTGTTCTTCCCAACACTGTTTTCGGTTGTCAAGGTTAATATAACAACTCGAAGGGGTTAGTTACTTAATCATTGCAATCAAAAAGTGTAAATAAATCGTTTGATTTATTAACGTGAGATTAATTAAAAATTGGATAAATACGAATGAGTACTTTTTCAGCTAAACCAGAAACAGTTAAACGCGACTGGTATGTTGTTGATGCAGCAGGTAAAACGTTAGGTCGTTTAGCTACTGAGATCGCAAGCCGTTTGCGTGGTAAACATAAAGCAGAATATACACCACATGTAGATACAGGTGATTATATTATCGTTATCAATGCAGAAAAAGTTGCTGTAACAGGCAAAAAACGCACTGATAAGATCTATTATCGTCATACTGGTTACATCGGTGGACTTAAAGAAGCGACTTTGAAAGAAATGATTGAACGTCATCCTGAACAAGTCATCGAGATTGCTGTAAAAGGCATGTTACCGAAAGGTCCTCTTGGTCGTGCAATGTACCGTAAACTTAAAGTTTATGCTGGTAGCGAGCACAATCATGCGGCACAACAACCGCAAGTATTAGATATTTAAGGGGATAGAAGATGGCTGATAATCAATATTACGGTACTGGTCGCCGCAAAAGTTCTGCTGCTCGTGTGTTTATTAAACCAGGTAGTGGAAATATCGTTATTAACAAACGTTCATTAGAGCAATACTTTGGTCGTGATACAGCTCGTATGGTTGTGATGCAACCTTTAGAGTTAGTTGAAATGACTGACAAACTTGATCTTTACATCACTGTTAAAGGTGGCGGTATTTCAGGTCAAGCGGGTGCGATTCGTCACGGTATTACTCGTGCATTAATGGAATATGATGAAACTTTACGCTCTTCATTACGTCAAGCGGGCTTTGTTACTCGTGATGCACGTCAAGTTGAACGTAAAAAAGTGGGTCTACGCAAAGCTCGTCGTCGTCCACAATTCAGCAAACGTTAATTGCAGACGTTACAAAATTATTTCAAAAGCCCAGCATTGTCTGGGTTTTTTTTATGACTAAAATTTATCACACTTCCAATTACCAAAGTCTTTTTTTTCATTTCATCGGATTATTTAATTGTGAGCCAACTGTTATTGATAAATTGTATCGGTTTTAATTGACTTAAACATGGTAAATTGTCAAAGTTTTTCACAATTAAAACGATTATTTGAAGAAAGATGATAAGAAAATTAATTTTTTTTAACAATTTTGTTATCCAATTTGCTAGAATAGAAACTCTCTAAACCTATTTTAAATTTTGCATATTTGGAGTGAACATGGTTGTTGCTGTTAATAAACGTTCTGTAATGACATTATTTTGTGATACAACAGATATCTATGGTCATCAGATCCGATTTGTGTTGGCAGAAAAAGGTGTGACTGCTGAAATTGAGTTTGTAACTGCTGATAATTTACCTCAGGAGTTACTGGATCTTAATCCTTATGGTTCAATTCCAACGTTGATTGATCGCGATTTAACACTGTATGAGCCTCATATAGCGTTAGAATATCTCGATGAACGTTTCCCTCATCCACCATTAATGCCTGTTTATCCGATTGTGCGTGCTAATTCTCGATTAACGATGTATCGCATTAAAAGAGAATGGTACAGTGCCTATGAAACCATTATCGCCGATCCAAATAGTGATGCCGCTAAAGTCGCACGTAAAAATCTTCTTGATGATTTAGTCTCAATTTCTGTCATGTTTAAAGAAAAAGACTTTTTTATGAGTGATGATTTTACGCTATGCGATTGTTATTTCGCACCTCTACTATGGCGATTGCCAATACTTGGTATAGAATTACCTAAAGTTGCGGAAAAAAATTATTTAGCCTACATGGCAAGAATTTTTGAACGCCCAGCTTTTATCAGTTCATTAACTGAAGATGAGAGAAAAATTAGAGTATAATAATTTATCTGCTCTAATTTATTATGTGATTTTAGAAGGTAATCTAAATGGATCCAAACCAAATGACTGCTCGACGCCCTTACTTATTTAGGGCGTTTTATGATTGGATTGTTGATAATGAACTTACTCCTTATATCGTGGTAAATGCTTCGGTATTCGGTGTTCTTGTACCGCAAGAGTTTGTGAAAGATAATCAGATCGTGTTAAATATTGCGCCACATTCCGTTGCGCAATATATGGCAACAAATGAAAAAATTGAATTTAATGCGCGATTTTCGGGTGTGCCACAACATATTGTTGTGCCGATGTCAGCCGTAGAAGCCATTTATGCTCGTGAAAATGGCGTGGGCATGGGATTTGAAGACGAACCCGAATATAAACAGCAACGCGAAACCGATATTCAGCAATCTGATAAAACCGAGAAGAAATCAACAAACCCATTCCGAGTAGTGAAGTAATAATTTAACCTAAAACGTGATAATAAATTCAGTTGAACAGTTGGTTAACTATAGAAGGTGATGATCAACTGTTTATTCCCACCTAATAGTGTATATTTATTTCATTAATCGGGATATGATATAGCAAATTAAATCATATTCCCGTTTAAATTCATGAGTAATGAAATTGAGTTAAAATTCCAGATAAATAATTGTGACATTGCTGATCTACAATCTTTTTTAAACCAATGGGCAAGTAGTGATGAGCTTGAGTTTTCGAGCTTATCGCACAATCAGCGTACATTTTCAACCTTATCTTTGTATAACTGCTACTATGACACAGCGGATAATTATTTGCGAAATCATCAATGTGGATTAAGACTTAGAGTAACTGAAAGCAACGAAAGTAAACAGTACGAAATGACGTTAAAACGTGATAGTCATGCTATCGCCGGTTTGCATGAACGCGCTGAATATAATGTTGATTTAAGTTGTCCACAACTCGATTTATCTCTATTTCCTGTAGGCGTATTTCCTAACAATTGTGACATCGAAAAGTTGCAGCAAAATTTAAAACCACTTTTTACTACTAACTTTACCCGTCAAGTGTGGTTAATCTCGTTTGCGAATAGCGAAATTGAAGTTGCTTTAGATATAGGCAAAATAACCTCAAATGGTAAATTTAAACCAATACAAGAAGTTGAACTCGAAATAAAACAAGGCAATAAACAAGATTTGATTAACTTTGCGATTGAATTAAGTCGTTTTAACTTACATCTTTTTTCGCAGAGTAAGGCTTCAAGAGGTTACCGTTTATTATTAAATAAACCTGTTACTTCTGAACTCTTTTCTGCACAAATTGAACAAGATTTACCAAATTTACTCAACTTTTGGCAACAAAATGAAGAATATGCTTTAGAAAATAATGATTTCAGTTATTATAAACAGTTACTTATTCAAATAAACGAAGTATTAATAAACCAAAATGTTCAAATTGAACCGGAATTTGAGCAATGGCAAATGGCGATACAACGTATTGACTCAATTATAAAGTTTGCTTGTAGCGAGGCAAACACAAAACTCAAACTTAGGTTAATTTCTGAAATAAATGGAATATAGGTATAACAATGAAATTGAACAAGACTTTTTTTAAATTACCACTATTATTAGTTTTATTTTATTGGTTATTTAATATTTTATATATCATAGTCTATGTTACTGGATTTAATGATTATCCTTTACTGTCAGATATGACAAATAATCAATTTATTCGGTATGTAACTAGGCAAGTCGTAATCAACTTCTTCTTCCAAATACCTTGTTCGATTGTTTTATTTGTTGTTTCCATCGTATTATTTAATAAATACTCCATTCATCAAATCAATTCGAGAAATATTTTTAATACTTTACTTGTTGCTATTTTATTTGCCTCAATGGAGGTTGCAGGACGATCGCTTTTCTACAGTGATATCTTTTTATGGGTTAGATCTAAACTTAATTATTCAAATTCTGTTATCTCTTCTTCGTCTCTAACTTATGAAATGATTAATTTTGTTAACATATTAATTAGTTATATTTTTATAACACTGTGGACTTATCTTAGTATCAAATTGTTGAATAAAAATTTTATTCGCAGCAATGACGTATTAACTCAATCTGAAAGTCAGCGGTTACATTTTGGGTTATTTATTTCGCTTTATAATTGTTATTTTAGCACGTTGTTATTTCCTCTAATTTTTTTCGGTTATTATCACAGTTTAACAAGTTCAATTATTAATCTAACAATTTTAGTTCTATTTTTATTCATGACTAATTTGATAGGCTATTTTTTGTTGAGAAAATGTTTTACAGGCGTAACAGAAATTTTAAACCTGAAAAAGCTTATATTTAGTTCGCTATGTATATTTATTTTCAATTGTATCTTGGTTGCAATAATTTTTTGGGTATCTGTTTTTCTGTATGAATATTTACAAGCATTCTATAGATTCTCCAATAACTTTTTATTGTGTTATACATGGATAACGATAGCAATGGTGTTTATTTTAAGTTCGATACTGGTTAGAATTATGACTAAACTGTTATTTGATTCAAAAAATAAAATTAATATCACGCAATAATACAAGTTGTTATAGATGTATTGGTAAAAATGAGTTTTAACGTAATACTCAGATTATGTTTTCGGTTATAGTAAATGGCGTTGATGCAATGATCTAACAAATCAAACCCGATAATACCTTGTGTGAGACAGAAAAATGCCCAAATCTAATCTTTTTAAAGATCAAAAGCAAAGCGTTATCAATCAGCTTCAACATTGCGATCCAGTACTGGTACAAGCAAACCTTGATATTTTAGTGCAAAGTAATTTTCTTGTTGAGGCATTTTCTCGTTTTCCACATTGGCTTGCTGATTTTGTACAAAACCCACCACTGGCAGATGAAAGACAATATTATCAATCTTGGTTGAATGAACAGTTAGTTTCAGTCATAGATGAAGCCTCGTTAATGAAAATATTAAGGCAATTTCGCCATAAAATGCTAATTCGCTTAGCATGGTCTCAATTAATAAAGGCAAGTAGTGATGAACAGATTTTGTTACAACTCAGTGAATTGGCAGAAATAATTGTTGTAAGGGCTCGTGATTGGCTCTATACATTAAGTTGTCAAGAATGGGGAACGCCAAGCAATATGCAAGGTAAACCCCAACCGTTATTGATTTTAGGTATGGGTAAATTGGGTGGTGGCGAGCTAAACTTTTCGTCTGATATTGATTTGATTTTCACTTATCCAGAACATGGACAGACACAAGGCGGACGTCGAGAATTAGATAATGCGGTTTTTTTTACGCGTTTAGGACAACGTTTAATTAAAACGCTTGATCAGATTACTGAAGATGGATTTGTTTACCGTGTTGATATGCGTTTACGCCCTTTAGGGGATGGTGGTCCATTGGTTCTTAGCTTTTCTTCTATGGAAGATTATTATCAAGAACAAGGTCGAGATTGGGAACGTTATGCAATGGTGAAAGCAAAGGTATTAGGTGATCAGCATGATACTTATACCCAAGAACTCTATCAAATGCTTAAACCTTTTATTTATCGCCGTTATATCGATTTTAGTGTTTTACAATCACTGCGAAACATGAAAAGTATGATTGAACGTGAAGTCCGTCGTCGTGGCTTAAAAAACAATATTAAACTTGGCGCTGGCGGCATTCGGGAAATTGAGTTTATCGTTCAAGTTTTTCAACTTATTCGAGGTGGTCGAGTGGTTGGATTGCAAACACGTTCGTTATTAAGTGCTTTGCAGGTTATTGAACAAGAATCATTACTGAAACTCAATGAAGTGATTTTACTTCGAGAAAATTATCTTTTTTTACGTCGTTGTGAAAACCTTTTACAAGCGATTAATGATGAGCAAACCCAAACTTTGCCAGACAATGAACTAGATCAAATGCGTTTAGCAACCAGTATGGGATTTAATAATTGGGAAAACTTTGAACAAGACTTGGCAAAAAGAATGTTGATCAACCGTGAAATATTCAATGAATTAATCGGTGATGAACAGTCCGAATCCACCCAGTCTAAACAATATAATGATAAGTTTGATGATTTATGGGTACCAGACTTAGAATTAAGTGATGTCAAAGCGGTGTTACCTAACTATTGTGATCAAACGGCAAATCAGCTTTGTCAATTGTTGTTACAATTTCGCAATGATATTGGTAAACGGACAATAGGTGTGCGTGGGCGAGAAATCCTTGATCAACTTATGCCGAGATTATTAGAAATACTCTGCAATGAAAAAAATGCCTTAATTGTGTTAGCAAGAATTTTTCCTTTGTTAGTCAATATTGTTAGCCGTACCACCTATTTAGAATTATTACTTGAATATCCTACCGCATTGAAGCAGTTAATTCGGTTGTGTAGTGCTTCCCCGATGATTAGTGATCAGTTGGCACATTATCCGATCTTGTTAGATGAACTGATCGATATTCATTCACTTTATCAAACGGTTGCCCCTAACGAATATAAAAGTGAACTTTACCAATATTTGCTTCGCATTCAAGTTGATGATGAAGAACAACAACTTGAAGCGCTCCGCCAGTTCAAGCAGATGCAGTTATTGCATATCGCTGCTGCTGATGTGGCGCATGTTTTAACCACCATGAAAGTCAGTGATCATTTAACGTTTGTGGCCGAAGCTCTCCTTGATTTTGTTGTTCAAATGGCATGGAATCAAATGATAGCTCGATATGGCAAGCCAGAACATCTTACTGATGATCATAAAGGTTTAGTGGTTATTGCTTATGGTAAATTGGGCGGTTGGGAGCTGGGTTATGGGTCGGATTTAGATTTAGTTTTTTTACATGACTGCCCTGTTAACAGTATGACTACGGGTGAAAAACAGATAGATAGTCGTCAATTCTATCTTCGCTTAGTTCAGCGTATAATCCATTTATTCAATGTACGTACCAGTTTTGGTATTTTGTATGAAGTTGACATTCGTTTACGTCCGCAAGGGGAAGCGGGTTTATTAGCTTGTAGTTTAGCTGCTTTTGAGGACTATCAAATGCATGAAGCATGGACTTGGGAGCATCAAGCATTAGTCCGCGCCAGAGCCATTTATGGCGAAGTTGAACTTATTGAGCATTTTAAACAAATCCGACATAAAGTACTTTGTAAAGTACGTGATGAACATCAATTAAAAACCGAAGTTAGAGAAATGCGTGAAAAAATGCGTACTCATTTGGGGTCAACTCAACCGGATTCATTTAATTTAAAAATTGATCAGGGTGGAATAGGGGATATTGAATTTTTATCACAGTATCTTGTGCTTAATTACGCACATCATTATCCTAAAATGACAACTTGGAGCGATAATGTTCGGATATTAGAATTAGCTGCTAATTATCAGATTATGGAACAGGATGAAGCCCAAAAGCTCACTCAAGCTTATATAGATATGCGTAACGAAATTCATCAATTATCATTACAACTATTACCCAGCACGGTTGATAACTCCTGTTTTGTTGAGGAAAAACAAATCGTCAATCAAAGTTGGTCTAAATGGTTAATGAATTGAAAAATATTAATGTTGATGCTCAATTTAAACTTTATCAATTATGTAATCGATTGAATGTTATCAGTGAGTTAACGCTATTAAAATTGACGAAAAAAAGATGTTTTAGATTTGTTATCCCACTAAAGTGTTGAGTGGGATAATTTTACAAAATAGCGATAATAAAAAGATTTATTTAACTTCTTTCCATAAGATCATGTCTTGATCTTCAAGGTCGGATGCATCAAATCCAATCGGTTGGGGCATATCTTCGTGATCAAATGCTATATCTCCTCCATCAATTACGTGATCCCCCTTTTTAATTCCTTTGAAATCAAAAAGTGAAGTATCACAAAGATGCGATAAGGTGATATTTTGGGTTGCACGGAACATGGTTTCAATGCGTCCGGGATATTTTTTATCCCATTCATTAAGCATCTCTTTAATCACTTGACGTTGTAAATTGGGCTGTGAACCACAAAGGTTACAAGGAATAATTGGGAATTGCTTAATTTCAGCATATTTTGCAATGTCTTTTTCTTTGCAATACGCAAGCGGACGAATAATGATATGTTCACCTGAATCATTCATTAATTTGGGTGGCATTGCTTTTAGTTTACCGCCGTAGAACATATTTAAAAACAAGGTTTCTAAAATATCGTCACGATGATGACCTAGAGCAATTTTTGTGGCGCCCAGTTCGGTTGCGGTGCGATATAAAATTCCACGGCGCAGACGTGAACAAAGAGAACAAGTTGTTTTACCTTCTGGTATTTTTTCTTTGACAATACCATAGGTATTTTCTTGAACTATTTTATATTCAATGCCTAATGACTCAAGGTAATGCGGTAATACATGCTCAGGAAATCCCGGTTGCTTTTGATCTAAATTAACGGCAATAAGATCAAAATTAATAGGCGCACTGATCTTTAAATTTAATAAAATATCAAGCAAGGTATAACTATCTTTACCGCCTGATAAACAGACCATAATACGATCGCCTTCTTCGATCATATTAAAATCAGCGATCGCTTCACCAGTAAGGCGACGCAATCGTTTATGGAGTTTGTTTTGATTATAGGTTTTCATGACAAATTAATACGTTATTCTGATCGTCCCATATAACGACGTTCGGCGATATGAATTTTGACCTTTTCATTGTTATCAATATATTCTGGAACTTGAATAACAAGTCCTGTTGATAATGTGGCTGGTTTGGTGCGAGCACTTGCTGATGCCCCTTTGATACTTGGTGAGGTCTCAATAATTTCTAGATCAACCGTTTGTGGTAATTCCAATGCAACGACTTCGCCATCAGCCATGAGTACTTGAATGCCGTTCATGCCACCTTCTGGAATAAAAAGAAGTTCTTCTTCAATTTGTGCTTTTTTGAAAATAAATGGCGTATAGTCTTCATTGTCCATAAAGACATATTCATCACCATCGATATAGGAAAAGCTGACTGGACGTCGAAAAAGTTCAATGGTTTCGATAATATCGTCACCTTTAAATCGCTCTTCAACTTTACCGCCTGTCTTGACATCGGTAAAACGCATTTTATAGAGTGTACTTGCACCACGGGCACTTGGACTTTGAACATCAATGTCTTTAACCAGTAATAGTTTTCCATTATAAGTGACGGCATCGCCACGTTTTATTTCATTTGCTTTTGCCATAATAGTTTCTTTGTGAGGTTTTAAAATCGAATTTAAAATTTAGCTCGCTATTTTACCGCTATCTTGCTATTGTCACCATCAAAATTTATCGATGTTCCTTAAATTAAAGGAATCTTATGACAGAATTGGTTAAATGTCGTCAAAATTGTGGGGCCTGCTGTATTGCACCTTCGATCTCGTCCATTATTCCCGGAATGCCCAATGGCAAGCCTGCCGGTGTGCCCTGTGTCCATTTAGATAGTCGTTTTCAATGTCAACTCTTTGGACAATCCTCCAGACCAAGGGTTTGTTGTCGATTAAAGCCGTGTATGGAAATGTGTGGCAGTAATCGTGAACAAGCTTTAGATTATTTAACTCAATTAGAACAGGTCACTAGCGCCTAAATATTGCTAATATTTAACAAACTTGCGCTATTATTAGAATTATTTATCTCGTGTTGTTTTTTTTTTGATACACTTCACCGCATTTCATTATTTAATGATAAATATACACAATAATTAAGATAAATAGTGTTTTCTATCAATTTGTTAAAATAACCGATTGGAAACTGAAGTTTTCTTAATTACCTTTACTCTCTTTAAAAGAAGATTTTTGTTATGAAAAATAAATTAAAACGGGATTTAAAGGCTCGCCATTTAGCCATGATTGCAATCGGTGGTTCAATTGGGACAGGGCTTTTTGTTGCATCCGGTGCGACAGTTGCACAGGCAGGGCCTGGCGGAGCTTTGCTTTCCTATGCCATTATTGGTGTAATGGTGTACTTTTTAATGACCAGCCTTGGTGAACTTGCAGCATATTTACCTGTATCTGGGACATTTGCGACTTATGGCGCGCGTTATGTTGACGAGGCGTTCGGATTTGCGATTGGTTGGAATTATTGGTACAACTGGGCAATTACCGTCGCGGTCGATCTGGTTGCTGCGCAGTTGGTCATTTCGTATTGGTTTGATGCCGGAGCGTATAGTTGGCTTTGGAGTTTGCTATTCTTAAGCATTATCTTCTGTTTAAATTATATTTCTGTCAAAGGTTTTGGCGAAGCTGAGTTCTGGTTCTCATTAATTAAAGTTGTGACTGTTATCATTTTTATTGCAGTTGGCTTATTAATGATTGTCGGTATTTTACGTGGGAGTGATAGCACTGGTTGGCAAAATTGGACTGTTGGTGATGCGCCTTTTGTTGGTGGCTTTTCTTCGATGATTGGTGTTGCTATGGTGGTTGGTTTTTCATTCCAAGGCACAGAACTCATTGGTATTGCAGCCGGCGAATCAAAAGATCCTGAAAAAAATATTCCTAAAGCCATGAAACAAGTTTTTTGGCGTATTTTGCTATTTTATATTTTTGCAATTTTAGTCATCAGTTTAATTATTCCTTATACCGATCCTAATTTACTTCGTAATGAGGAGACCGACATTAGTGTCAGCCCATTTACATTAGTATTTCAACATGCGGGCTTATTATCGGCAGCAGCCATAATGAATGCGGTTATTTTAACGTCAGTCTTATCCGCAGGTAATTCTGGTTTGTATGCCTCGACACGTATGCTATATGCCTTAGCAAAAGAAGGAAAAGCACCTAAAATCTTTTCAAGATTATCTTCAACGGGTGTGCCTCGATTTGCATTATTAGCCACAACATTTGTTGCTATGTTATGTTTTTTAACATCAATGTATAAAGATCAAGAAGTTTATTTATGGCTTCTTAATATGTCGGGGATGACCGGATTTATTGCTTGGCTTGGGATTGCGATTAGTCATTATCGATTCAGAAAAGGATACATGGCTCAAGGTTTTGATGTGAATAAATTACCTTATCGTTCAAGTTGTTTCCCTTTTGGCCCTATATTTGCTTTTGTACTTTGTCTCACCATCACCCTTGGGCAAAACTATGAAGCATTTTTACAAGATACCATTGATTGGAATGGTGTAATAGCGACTTATGTCGGTATTCCGTTATTCTTTATTATTTATTTGGGTTATAAGATTGTGAAGAAAACTAAATGGGTGAAATACGAAGATATGGATTTTTCTCAAACAGATTAGTTTGAGAAAGTTGATAACATTTTTTCTCTTCCGTCGACACTTATGTCGACGGAATTTTATTAAAAAAGAGAAAAATAACCCATAAGGTTAGTTAATTTTTAAATAACAAGTTTGATAACGATATTAGCGACTACGGAAGATGATACGTGCTTTAGAAAGATCGTAAGGCGTCATTTCAACAGTAACTTTATCGCCAGTTAAAATACGAATATAGTTTTTTCGCATTTTGCCAGAAATATGTGCAGTAACGACATGACCATTTTCAAGTTCAACACGAAACATCGTGTTAGGAAGAGTATCAAGTATGGTACCTTGCATTTCAATGTTATCTTCTTTTGCCATTGGGGCCTCTTAATAATAAAAACAAATTAACTATACACAACTCGTTTATGATATCCCTTTTATTTTTGAGGGAAAGAAAAGTCAACTTTGGATGCTTTTCTTAAGTGACTAGTTCAGTATTTTATCATAAGATAAAATGATAGTGTGTATAAACATAAAAAAGCTCAACTTACAACATATAAGTATCGCCGCAAAATAATGCCGAAAAAACTCCCAGAAGTAAAGTCATTTCTAAATTTTCTTTGTCTGGTAAAGACCTTGTTGGTGGATATATTGCCAAACTTTTAGTGGTAATAGACCTTCACAACTTTGTTGATTCTTAATTTTTTGCCTGATTTGCGTTGCTGAAATATTTTCTAAAGGCGTATCAGAAAAATAGATACATCCTTGAGCAGAATCATGCAAATTTTTTATATTAGTCGTACGATTTTTATCAATCCATTGTTGAAATTCAACGTTATCAGTTCTTGCGGCATAATTTGGTCGCTGACAAATAATCAAATGGCAATAATCGAGTAATGATTGCCATTTATACCAACTGGGCAAATTCAGTAATGAATCTTGCCCCATAATGAATGCAAGTGATGCGGTTTTCCCGTTTTCATGACGCCATTGCTTTAAAGTATCGATGGTATAAGAAGGTCGATTTACAGTGCTAGGAACAATTTCACGGGTGTCAATGGTAAACAAAGGTAAATCTTCAATGGCTAATGCTAACATTGCCAGACGCTGTTGTGTGGTTGCTTCTGGTTGCGCTTTATGTGGTGGTATTTTATTGGGTAATAAAACTATCTGTGTCAACCCCACTTCTTGCGCTAATGAAATTGCTGTACGTAGATGACCATAATGAATAGGATCGAACGTGCCACCAAATAAAGCGGTTAGCATTGATTTAATCCCATAAATTGCATCATCAAACTGGTCAAATTGTCCCAAATTTGCAATTGGCTATCGTGCTTTAAACCGATCTCAATATCGGTCAATTTTGCCAAAGTGGTAAATAAATTTTTGATATCACAACGCGTTAAATAGGCGGTATATAAAGCTCTTTTGTTTTGCCATATTTTATATTCATCAAACGCTTGTTTAAGCGATTTTTTTTCTGAAGATTTTTTTAAATTAATAAGTAGAATTAGCTCTCGTTGAAAAATTCGCATTAAAATCAGTGGTTCCAAATCATTCATTTTTAGTTGGTGTAATATATGTGTTGCACGTTTAGATTTATTGGCAACCATGGCATCAATCCAATGATAAGGCGTAAATACAGCCGAATCATTAATGTTATTTTCAACTTGATCATAACTAATGGTATGATTTGGATATAGTAATTTTAATTGTTCAATAATTTGTGTTAATGCGAGTAAATTACCTTCATAATAATAACAAAGTAGTTCAATCGCTTGTGGTTCGATGCTTATTTGTCTGTGCTGAAGATGACTTTTTATCCAATGAGGTAATTGTAAGGTATCGGGCGTGACGCAATTAACGACAACAAGTTTATCGTTTAACGCTTTATACCATGTTGCGTTTTCCTGGGTTTTAGTGATTTTGTTTAAACTGATTATTAGCGCAATTTCAGGGGTTAAAACGTCACTTAGTGTATTAAGCTTTGTTATTAAGGCTGTATTTAATGCATTATCACCAAAATCAAGAAAGATAAGAGTGTTATTCGAAAATAGATTTAATGCCTGACAACTGTCATAAATTGTTGACCAATCGGTTTGATTGTCTATCGTATATGTCAGTTGCTCATCGAATCCTTTCTGTTTAAAAGTATGACGCAATTGAGTTTGTGCATAATGTTGCAGATAGGGATCACTTCCTACTAATAAATAATAGGGTGATCCTAGGTGATTAGTAATTTGATCAGCATTGATTTTAATCATAACAACGTTATTTTTTGGCATCTACAGATTTTAATTTACCTATAATCTGTTTTGCTGCTTGCCTATACATTTCGTCTTCGATTAAATTTTGCTCTGCTGTTTTAGATAATGGCGTTGACGGATTATCAAAGAATGTACGGAATATCCGTACATTAATTGGATATATTTGCTTACCATTGATTACGGCTTGAGCATGGACGGTTAAAACTAATTGATATTCAGCAGCTTTACCGTCTTGATAAATCGATATGGTATTACGATCAATATTTTCATTGGTGATATTCAGTGTCGGATATTTGCCTGAAGCATCATCATTGACTAGTGTGATATGATTATCATGCAAGAGTTCTTTAACATATCTTGATAATTTACCGTAAGGATCATAACTTACGTAAGACATGGTTTTAAATCGTGCAGGTATCTCTGTTTCATTTTGCAAATGAAATCCACACCCTGTCAGTGATATTGCCATTAGCATGATTAAGACGATATATTTTTTCATAAGTATTACCACCAATTTTCGTTATTAACAATATTAACCAACAACCAAATTCAATAACTTACCTGGTACATAAATGACTTTACGAATAGTCACATCTGCCAAATATTTTTGTATATTAGGTTCTTGTTTAGCTTGTTCTACAACAAAATCTTGCTCAGCATTAGCAGGTACAGTGAATTTGCCCCGTACTTTACCATTAATTTGTACTACGATGAGTTTTTCATCTTCAATCATCGCTGATTCATCAGCAATCGGCCATGTTGTATCATCGATTGATTCACTATGTCCTAATGCTTGCCACATAATAAAACAGACATGCGGAATCATTGGATAAAGTAAACGAACAATCGCGTTTAAAGCTTCGTTCATTAATGCATAATCTTGATCGTTTTCTAAAGGTGCTTTTTGTAGACGATTCATAAACTCCATGACAGCAGCAATTGCCGTATTAAATGTTTGTCGACGTCCAATATCATCACTGACTTTGGCAATGGTTTTATGAAGTTCACGACGCAATGTTTTTTGTTCAGCATTCAATTGTGTCACATCTAATTTGACACTTTTACCTTGCTGCGCATATTCATACACTAAACGCCAAACACGTTTAATAAAACGGTTAGCCCCTTCAACACCTGATTCTTGCCATTCAAGCGTCATATCAGCAGGCGAGGCAAACATCATAAATAATCGAACTGTGTCAGCACCATATTTTTCAACCATTTCCTGTGGATCGATGCCGTTATTTTTCGATTTCGACATTTTAGTCATACCTGCATGCACAAGTTCATTGCCTTTGCTGTCGATTGCTTTACAAATGCGACCTTTTTCATCACGTTCAATGGTGACTTCGGTCGGTGATACCCAAATGCGTTCGTTTGTTGGACTGGTATAATAAAATGCATCAGCAAGTACCATACCTTGACAAAGTAATCGTTTAGCTGGTTCATCAGAACTGACTAAGCCAAAATCACGCATTAATTTATGGAAGAATCTAAAATAAAGTAAATGCATAATGGCATGTTCAATACCACCAACGTACTGATCGACAGGTAACCAGTAATTCGCTGCTTTTTCATCTAACATGCCCTTGTCATAGTGCGGACAAGTATAACGTGCGTAATACCATGATGATTCCATAAAGGTATCAAAGGTATCGGTTTCACGAAGTGCCGCTTGACCATTAACAGTCGTTTTTGCCCAATTTGGATCGGCTTTAATTGGACTGGTTATTCCATTCATTTCGACGTCTTCAGGTAAAATAACCGGTAATTGGTCTTCTGGCGTCGGAATGGTGGTTCCATCTTCAAGGGTGACCATTGGAATTGGTGCGCCCCAATAACGTTGACGGGAAACACCCCAATCACGCAAGCGATAATTGACTTTACGCTCACCAATACCCAATGCAGTCAATTTGTCGGCGATCGCATTGAATGCTTGCTCAAAATTAAGTCCATCAAATTCACCCGAGTTAAATAGCTTACCATGTTCTGTATAAGCATTTTCAGACAGGTCAGGAGCTTGCCCATCTTGATTTAAGATAACTGGTTTAATTGGCAGATTATATTTTGATGCAAACTCATAATCTCGCTCATCATGTCCCGGTACTGCCATCACAGCACCAGTGCCATATTCAATTAAGACAAAGTTGGCAATCCATACCGGCACTTTATTACCCGTTAACGGGTGAATAGCATAAAATCCAGTAGCGATGCCTTTTTTCTCCATTGTTGCCATATCGGCTTCTGCCGTTTTGGTATTTTTGCATTCTGCAATAAATTCAGCAATTTTCGGATTATTTTTCGCTGCTAATTGTGCTAGTGGGTGCTCAGCGGCAACTGAGACAAAACTTACGCCCATTAAGGTATCAGGGCGGGTTGTATAAACACGCAATTTATCATTGTAGTTTTCTACAGCAAAATCAAATTCGACCCCTTCAGAACGACCAATCCAGTTTCGTTGCATTGTTTTAACTTGTTCTGGCCAATCTTCAAGCGTATCTAAATCATTGAGTAGCTCTTCGGCATAGTCAGTAATTTTGATAAACCATTGTGGGATCTCTTTACGCTCGACGGGGGTATTACAGCGCCAACAGCAACCTTCAACGACTTGTTCGTTCGCCAGTACAGTTTGATCGTTAGGGCACCAGTTAACTGCTGAAGTCTTTTTGTAAACTAAACCTTTTTCATAAAGTTTAGTAAAAAACCATTGTTCCCATTTGTAGTATTCTGGTCGGCAAGTGGTGACTTCACGATCCCAATCATAACCAAAACCTAATAATTGTAATTGCTTTTTCATGTAAGCAATATTTTCGTAAGTCCATTTTGCTGGTGCGGTATTGTTTTTTACTGCCGCCCCCTCAGCGGGTAAACCGAAAGCATCCCAACCTATTGGTTGTAATACATTTTTACCATTTAGACGTTGATAACGTGAGATCGTATCACCGATTGTATAATTACGGACATGACCAAGATGCAAACGACCTGAAGGATAAGGAAGCATTGACAAGCAGTAATACTTCTCTTTAGATGCATCTTCAGTAACGTGAAATGTTTTGTTCTCTAGCCAATGTTGTTGAACTTTGGCTTCAATCTCATCTGGGCGATATTGTTCTTGCATGACGAATTAATGTCCTATCTATTATTGCTAATAAAAAATAATTTGCTAATTGTATTGGTTATTGGCACGTTTTACAAACGATATATGAAACAAGGAGAATGATTTGATACCAATATTTATAAGAATTAAAATCAATAGAGTTAACAAAATAAAAGAAATAAATCTTTGCTTCTCAATATATTTAAAAAAACTTAAGATATATTTCTAAAAATTTAAGGAATAGCTTATGGAAAATCGTACATTTGGATTTCGTTGTTTCACTCGTCGCTCATTTATTGTTTTAGTTATATCAGTTATTAGCTTTGCTTCATTTGTCGCAGGTTATCTCATTTTTTTATTTACCTCTGATGCTGTCATGCCTTTGATCCCCAAACAATATTTTATGGAGATTCTTTTTGGTGGAATCCTTGTTTTGAGCTTACTTTCTGGCGTTTTGTTTGCTATAAGTATTGTGAGTTTATTCCGTAAAAAAATGACGTTTAATGTCAATTCATATTCGATTAATATTGATGACCATAAAAAATTGAATCAAATGTTTCAATTTTCAGCATTACAAAAAGTAATAATGTTTAAAGTCGAAAACGCTGTTTGGATTAATCAGACACTTATCCTGGAATTTGACAATGAGCGTATTAATATGCAGATAGTAAAGGGAAGAATTCCACTATTATCCAAAAAAGATATCGATCAATTTTTTGAATTTACACAATATCTTCATGAACAAGTTCTCAAACCAGATTTTACATTATTCTCGGTGGATAAAACTTTATCATCTAAAACAGCTGAATTTCTAGTGGATGTTTCACATGATTTAGAATATCGTTACCTTTATATCAGAAAGTAGCTAATGCGCATATGTTGTTTGTAAATTAGTGATAAAACAATGGCTATTGAATGGTTAAATAGCCATCAACTGTTTTGATAAACGTTAACTGTCTTTTAATTGGTCAATATAATAGCTATCATTAAACACACTTAAGATACGAGAAAGAATGATTTTTCTCTTCAACCGGTATATTTTCGAAATTGGTTTAAATAAGTTCATCGACTTTTGGGGCTTCAATCTCATCTAGGCAATATTGTTCTTACGTGATGAATATATGTCCTATCTATTATTGCTAATAAAAAATAATTTGGTAACTCTATTGGCACGTTTTATAAACGATGTAAGAAACAAGAAGAATGATTTGATACCAATATTTATATGAATTAAACACAATAAAGTTAACAATATAAATAAAAAGAAATAAATCTTTTCTTCTCAAAGTATTTAAAAAAAACTTAAGATATATTTCTAAAAAAATATAAGGAATAGCTTATGGAAAATCGTACATTTGAATTTCGTTGTTTTACTCAGCGCTCATTTAAAAATTTAATGATACTCATTTGTTGCTTTGGTGTTTTAGTCCTTGGTTGTCTCATGTATTTATTTTTCTCTGATGCGATCATGCCGATGATTCCCAACCGGTACTTTGAGGTCATTTTTATTGTTGGACTGCTTGTTCCTGAATTATTTTCTATCTTTCTGTTTGCTATATGTATTGCTCGCTTGTTTCGTAAAAAAATGACGATTAATGTCAATTCATATTCGATTAGTATTGATGACCATAAAACATTGAATCAAACGTTTCAATGGTCAGCATTAAAAACAGTAATAATGTATAAAAGTACCGTAGTGCTATATCAAACGATTATTTTGGAGTTTAACAATAAGCTTGTTAATATGATGATGGCAAAAAGTATATATTTATCCAAAAAAGATATTGATCAATTTCTTCAATTTATACAATATGTCGAAGAACAAATTATAAAGCCAGATTTTACATTATCCTCATCGGATACAACTTTATCAACTAAACTTACCCAAGAACTAACAAAAGCATTAACAAATATAAATGATGATCATGGAGTATACCGTTATTTATATGTCAGAAGGTAACGAGGCAATGTTTCTTGATGATAAAATACTAATATGGCTATTTAAACAATTAAATAGCCATACTCGATTTTATACAAATTTGGATATGAAGTGATTAATGGTTAATTAGCCGCCATTAAAGACGCTAGTAAACCGTGAAAAGAATGACTTTTGTTGCTCTTTGGGTATGTTTTCAAGATTAGCTTGAATAAGTTTATCAACATTTTCGACTTCTGCCGTTAACCCTAATTCTTGATAAGCATTGCGCATTAACAATAGAGCAGATTTTGTTGAATCTGTATCGGGAAATAGGGATAGCATTTGTGTCACACGATTAATGACAGCGACATACGCCCCACGTTTGGTGTAAAATTCAGCCACTTTTAACTGATAACGTGCTATTCTATTTTTTAAAAAAACTAAGCGTTTTTGTGCATCAGCGGCATAATAACTTGATGGAAAACTGGAAACGAGGTAGGAAAAATCTTTAAAAGCCGTGATCGCATATTGGGAATCGCGATCTGAACGATCAACATTGAACCAACCTTGAATCATATTGTCATCTTGAGCCATATTAGATAGGCCACGCATATATATCACCCAATCAACATTTGGATGAGTCGGATTCAATTTTAAAAAACGGTCTATTAAGGCTACAGCTAGTGGTAAATCTGCAGTTTTGTAATATGCATAAATTAAATCAAGTTGAACTTGTTGAGAATAGGGACCAAAAGGGTAACTTTTATCCAATGCTTCTAAAACAGTAATACTTGATTTTAAATTACCACTATTAAGTGCATCTTGTGCTTTACTATGGAGTTCAACCTCTGATACATTTTCAACATCAGGCTTTGTTGATGTACAACCAATAAGCACACCACTTAATGCGATAGCCAATAACGAGTGTAAGCGTAATTTCATTCAGTTTCCAATCCAAAAAATAAACAATAACCGTTATGATTAGTATATAATACTCTAAAACATATCAGCTTAAAATAGATAAATTACATATGCAAGAATTAAAATTATCAAATCAAATTGAGTCAACTCAACTTGGGATGCGTTTAGACCAAGCATTATCAGAACTTTTCCCCGATTATTCTCGCTCAAGAATTAAAGACTGGATTATCAATAATAAAGTATTAGTAAACGATGTGATAGTTAATAAACCCAAAGAGAAAGTATTGGGTGGTGAAAAAATTATTATTCATGCTGAGATTGAAGAAGAGACTTATCATCAACCAGAAGATATTAAATTAAATATTGTTTATGAAGATGATGATATTTTAGTGATAAATAAACCACGTGATTTAGTTGTTCACCCTGGTGCAGGTAATCCAAATGGCACAGTATTAAATGCGTTATTACATTACTGTCCTGAAATTGCTCGCGTTCCACGTGCAGGTATTGTTCATCGGTTGGATAAAGACACGACCGGTTTGATGGTCGTTGCTAAAACTATCGTTGCCCAAACGCATTTAGTCGAATCGCTACAATTAAGAGAAATAACCCGTGAGTATGAAGCGGTAGCTATGGGGATTATTACGGCGGGAGGAACGATAGATCAGCCGATTACCAGACACCCTACCAAACGAACTCATATGGCTGTGTTTCCGACAGGAAAACCTGCTGTAACACATTATCGTGTTTTAGAAAAATATCGATTGCATACAAGATTGCGTTTACGATTAGAAACTGGACGAACACACCAAATTCGAGTACATTTAGCACATATTGCTCATCCTTTGGTCGGTGATCCTCTTTATGGCGGACGTCCAAGACCACCAAAAGGGGCCAGCGAAACACTTATTAACACATTACGAGAATTTGATAGGCAAGCATTACATGCAACCATGTTAAGGTTATATCATCCAGTAACGGGTGAGCAAATGGAATGGCATGCGCCTATACCAGAAGATATGCAAAGACTAGTTGAAGCATTACAAGAAGATACAGAATTATATAAACATGAGCTGGATTGGTGAAAGAAAAATGATTAAATCGATTTATCCTTACTGGTTTGCGCCGAAAAATGTTCGAGCGTTGACCACAACACGAATGGGCGGTGTCAGTATGCCGCCATTTGAAAGTTTAAATATGGGAGGGCGTACCGGTGATAATATAAATGATGTTGCAGAAAACCGAAAACGCTTAATTACCGCTGAACAAATACCCAGCGAACCTTATTGGCTTAATCAAACTCATAGTACTGTCGCCCTTGATATTTCACAAATAAAATTACAACCCCCCACTGGAATCGTTAATAATAAACAAATATTTGAAGCTGACGCGGCTTATACTCATCAAGCAAAGCAAGTGTGTGTTGTGTTAACAGCCGATTGCATGCCTTTATTATTTTGCTCTTCGAAAGGCGATGAGGTCGCGGCAGCGCATGCGGGTTGGCGAGGATTGTGCAATGGAATTTTAGAAGAAACCGTTAAAAAATTCTCCTGTAAACCATCCGAAATTATGGTTTGGATGGGACCAGCCATAAGTGCCAAAAAATATGAAGTAGGGGAAGAAATAAAAAAACAATTTGAGGCCATAGATCCAGAAGCAAAAAGTGCATTTAAATTAATCAATATACCAGAGCAAAAATATTTGGCCGATCTCTACTTAATTGCCAAACAACGTTTGAATTCAATAGGTGTAAATAAAATATTTGGTGGTGATTATTGTACTTATACAGAACAAGATAAATTCTTTTCTTATCGACGAGAAAACCGAACAGGAAGAATGGCATCAATGATTTGGTTTGAGTGATATTTAAAAAAATGGTGCAAACATTCTCAGATTAGCTGGCAAATAAAGAAACCAATCATGACGTTCCTCAGTTATTCTATTTTGGTGACTTAAAATATAAAACTTCTCTTCTGCCAGCTAAATAATCATTCTTACGTGTTTAACTTAGTGAAGTTAAGTTAATTTTCATTAAAAATTTATCTTTCATGTTTTGAGCAAGTTAATCTTGGCTAATAGTATGCAAAGTTCAAACATGTTATTCTTATTTTCGTAACAAAAACTTTATTAAATTATTAAGTTATATAATCATTACAATCGTTCAGGGCAAAATTATGAGCCGTTAACGGTAAACAGATGTGCTTTTTCGTGATTAATTATTCAATATTAGCAAATTTATGCGTTTGAATATTCAGTAACCATTTATTTTCAATACGATTTTGATTAATTTGTCCAAGTAATATGATTGTGTCATGCATGTTAAACTCGCCATTTCTTTCACAAGGCGATAAGTAATAGCGTTTAGCTTGAATATTTTGTTCAATATATTGGCAAAACGAAATGAAGTCAGGATGATTTTCAGCAACGATTCTCACTTCATTAGCAATTGACTGAACTATTTTTTGATAACGTGATTGATAGCAAAACTTAGGACTGAGAGCGATATAGTCAATTAAAGCGTCGACTTTGCCTAAACCATTACTTTCAATAGCAATAAAATAACCCGCTTGTTTAAGGGGGAAGAGTAATTTAGATAGATCTTTAACTAAGGTTGGCTCGCCACCCGTAATAATGATATTTTTGCTTTTATACTGTTTCACTTTGTCGAGAAGTTGATCTAATGTGAAACGGGTATATTGGCGAAAATTGGTATCACACCAACAACAATTTAGATTACAACCTGCCAAGCGAATAAAAATGGCGGGCATACCGGTATTATAACCTTCGCCTTGCAGTGATTCGAAGATTTCAACAATACGAAACTCAAGCATAGTTAACCCCGTTGATACTCGCAGTATGAGCTTGGGGTTTCCCACAGTTTAATATTGGATATGGGTAAATAGTTCGATAAACAATCAAAAATGTATTGACTCATTCCTTCAGCGGTTGTTCGACACGGAAAAGCGAATGTTTTTCGATCCATTTCTTGCAATAAGTTAGCAATACGGCATTCATTAACATTATTTTGGTGGTAAAGATAAGCATGATCGAACGGATCAATAATATGTTTTTTTACAATGGATTTGAGATCAGCGTAATCCATTACCATATCTTCGCTGGAACCCTTTTTAATGAGTTCACCACTAATTTCGACAATTAAACGGTAAGTATGACCATGCAGGTTATGACATTTCTTGTTATGCCCGTCTAACATGTGACAAGCATCAAATTGGAACTCTTTGGCAATTTTGAACATTTTACATTCCTAGTTTTTTTTCGTGGGATGGATCACGAACCACGGTTAGATAACCTAACAAAAGAAAGCGGTTAATATAATAGATATCAAGTTATTTGTCACCTTTCAATGATTATCTGAAACCGGATATCCTATTTAGGATGCGATTGTAAATATATTTAAATTTATCATTTTTAGGTCTAAAATGTTTTGCGTAAGTTAATTTTTATTATCTGTAAAAAAATTCTTGACAAGCTCTTGAAATTTTTCCTTCCACACTCATTTAGTCATTATGCAAATGGTATAAGTGTTTAATCATTTATGCCAAATTTATTGCTAAGGAGATAGATAATATGAGGTTAGATAAACTCACAAACAAATTTCAACAAGCTTTAGCTGATGCGCAGTCTTTAGCATTAGGTAAAGATAATCAGTATATAGAGCCTATCCATGTACTCTCAGCAATGCTTAATCAAGAAGGCAGTAGTGTTAATCCATTATTGGCAGCTGCTGGGGCAAATAATGCCATTTTACAACAAGAATTAAATCAATCCATTGACCGATTACCTCAAGTGCAGGGTGTCGGTGGCGAAGTTATCCCTTCTCAAGATTTAATTAAAGTTTTAAATTTATGCGATAAATTATCTCAAAAAAATGGAGATAGTTATATCTCTTCAGAGCTATTTATATTAGCTGCATTAGACGAAAAAGGGAGCCTTGGCGATATCCTAAAAAAATCGGGTGTCACTAAAGATAAATTTCTTCAAGCAGTCAATCAATTAAGAGGAAGCGACAACGTGAATGATCCAAATGCAGAAGATCAACGTGGTGCGTTGAAAAAATACACTATTGATTTAACACAGCGTGCAGAACAAGGTAAACTCGATCCAGTTATTGGGCGTGATGAAGAGATTCGCCGTACGATACAAGTGTTACAACGTCGTACCAAAAATAACCCTGTGTTAATTGGTGAACCGGGTGTGGGTAAAACTGCGATTGTTGAAGGATTAGCACAACGTATTGTGAATCGTGAAGTCCCCGAAGGATTACGTAATAAACGTGTCTTATCCTTGGATATGGGAGCCTTAATTGCTGGTGCTAAATATCGCGGTGAGTTCGAAGAGCGTTTGAAAGCTGTCCTTAAAGATATCGCTAAAGAAGAAGGTCGTATTATTCTGTTTATCGACGAAATTCACACTATGGTCGGTGCAGGTAAAGGCGATGGTGCTATGGATGCCGGAAACATGTTAAAACCAGCATTAGCTCGTGGTGAATTACACTGCGTTGGGGCAACAACACTTGACGAATATCGTCAATATATTGAAAAAGATCCTGCATTGGAACGTCGTTTTCAAAAAGTTTATGTGGCTGAACCGACTGTTGAAGACACCATTGCCATTTTGCGTGGTTTGAAAGAGCGTTATGAATTGCATCATCATGTTCAAATTACCGATCCAGCCATTGTGGCTGCGGCAACCTTATCGCATCGTTATATTTCAGATCGTATGTTGCCAGATAAAGCTATTGACTTGATTGACGAAGCTGCATCGAGTATTCGTATGCAAATGGATTCTAAGCCAGAATCATTAGATCGTCTTGAAAGACGTATCATTCAACTTAAACTTGAGCAACAAGCGCTTAAAAAAGAGTCGGATGATGCCAGTAAAAAACGACTTGAGATGTTAAATAATGAACTTGCTGAAAAAGAAAAGGATTATGCGTCACTTGAAGAAGAGTGGAAATCAGAGAAAGCTGCACTTTCGGGCACTCAGAATATCAAAGCAGAGTTGGAAAAAGCTCGCACTGAGATAGAACAAGCTCGTCGAGCAGGGGATTTAAACAAGATGTCGGAATTGCAATATGGCAAAATTCCGGAACTTGAAAAGAAACTCGCAACAGCTACGCAATTAGAAGGTAAAACCATGAAATTATTGCGTAACAAAGTGACCGATAACGAGATTGCCGAAGTATTATCGAAAGCGACGGGTATTCCTGTTTCGAGAATGCTTGAAAGCGAAAAAGATAAATTATTACACATGGAAGACGCTTTACATAAACGTGTTATTGGGCAAGATGAAGCCGTAGTCGCTGTAGCAAATGCTATTCGTCGTAGCCGTGCTGGTCTTTCTGATCCGAATAAACCGATTGGGTCTTTCTTATTCTTAGGTCCAACAGGTGTGGGTAAAACCGAGCTTTGTAAAGCATTGGCAAACTTTATGTTTGATAGTGAAGATGCAATGGTACGGATTGATATGTCTGAATTCATGGAAAAACATTCCGTTGCTCGCTTAATTGGTGCGCCTCCTGGTTATGTCGGTTATGAAGAGGGCGGATATTTAACCGAAGCTGTACGGCGTCGACCTTATTCAGTGATTTTACTGGATGAAGTGGAAAAAGCGCATCCGGATGTCTTTAATATTTTATTACAAGTCTTAGATGATGGTCGCTTAACTGACGGACAAGGTCGTACAGTGGATTTCCGCAATACGGTTATCATCATGACATCTAACTTGGGTTCTGATTTAATTCAAGGACAAGTTGAGCTTAGTTATGACGAAATGAAAGCATTAGTTATGACAGTGGTAACTAAACATTTTAGACCTGAATTTATCAACCGTATTGACGAAACGGTGGTCTTCCATCCACTGGGTCAAGAAAACATCAAAGCGATTGCTAGAATTCAATTGGCACATGTTGAAAAACGCTTAGATGAACGAGGTTATGAAATGGATATTTCTGATGCAGCGTTAGAACATCTTGCTAAAGTTGGTTTCGATCCAATTTATGGTGCAAGACCGTTAAAACGCGCTATTCAACAAGAAATTGAAAACCCATTAGCACAACAAATATTGTCTGGTAAATTAGTACCAGGTAAAACCATTCATTTGGATTTAGTAGGTGATAATATCGAAGCTAAACAGTAATCAACAAATAAACCGACCTTAGTGGTCGGTTTTTTTATTGTACCGATCCGTCACTTTAACAGTGTATATTGCGGTAAATAAGTCATCGACAATTTTAGATCTCTCAATAATCAATCGATCCATTCTCGTTTTAACTCATTTGCACTAATAATAACTTTAAAATGTTAATAATATTGAGTATTTCCTAATTGAAAAACATCAATAGAATTTAAATGACTTCATTTTTTGTGATCATGATCTCATCCTGAACGATTACAATATTGCCAAATCGATCATAAAACATCATAATCAATCATATCTTGATTGATTAAATGAAATTGCAATGAGAAAGGATATTAAAATGATTAAATTGATCATAAGTGATCTAGATGGGACATTTTTAAATAGCCAAGGTGATTATGACCGTCAGCTATTTTCGCAAGTGTATGCACTCATGGCTGAACAACAAATTCATTTTGTGGCATGTACCGGTAAACAATGTGAACGGGTTGAAGAACTCTTTGGTGATTACAGCGACAAAATCTGGATAGTCGGTGATAGCGCAACGACCATAAAACATAAAGGTGAATTTATTTATCGCTCATTCATACCTAACGAATTAGGACAGAGCATAATAAAAACCTTGGAACAAGTTAGTAAAGCGCACGTTATCATTGCTTGTACTGCTCAAGGAGCCGTCATCAAAGCCCATTTACCTGAACGATTAAAAGCTAAAGTCCGAGGTTCTTATGCAACCATAATTGAAGTGGATGATCTGACTCATATCGCTGATGACTTTATCAAAATCACTGTATATGATGAAAAAGGACAATGTTTACAAACTCGACAGCATTTAACCCCTTTTGAAAACCAAGCTTATATAGTGGTATCTGAAGCTACATGGATTGATATCACTCAGCATGATGTTCATAAAGGGAATACTATCAAAAAATTACAACAACTACTTAAGGTAAATTATCATGAAACCATGGCTTTTGGTGATGGTTACAATGACATAGAATTACTTGAACAAGCGGAGTATAGTTTTGCAATGCGTAATGCATTTGAAGAAACCAAAGCTGTCGCTAAATTTATCACCGGTTTCAATGATGATAGTGCGGTACTGAATACGATAAAGCAACTAATTGAATTGCAAAGCAAATGATGGCATGCTCAGATTGAGTTGATGACAGCTGAATCTATTAAGCGATTTCTATTTTGAGATTAAAATCTTCAAAGCCCTCAATTTTGCTATCTCGACTAGCGATAATGATATCTATATCTTCACAAGTGGCAACTTTATAGCGAGCAACTTGTTGCATTTTGTCGGCAATCACTGCGGCTATAACCTCATTGCTTTGCGTAATGACTTCTTTTTTGAAGCAGGCATCATCATAATAAACTGCGCTTAACCCCGCATGCGGGTCAAGTCCACAAACGCCAATAAAGGTTTGATCAAAGACCATATTTCGGATTTGATTAACGGTATCAGCGCCCATTGTTCCCCCCGTTAACGGATTAACTTTGCCACCTAATAAAATGAGCTCGCCATTGGTACGGCTACTTAAGACCGAAGCAATTTGAGGAGAATTGGTGACAATCGTTAATGTCAAATTTTGTGGGATATAACTTGCCATTGCTAAATAGGTGGAACCAGTATCAATAAAAATGCAGGAATTATTTTTGATTAATTTTGCACATTTTATTGCTACTGAAGATTTTTCGTCTACACATTGATTAATACGAGTTTCAAATGTGGCTGATTGTTTTAAATGGCTAACTGCTCCACCATATACACGCTTGCAAACACCGTCACGGGCTAGTTTTTGTAAATCTCGACGAATCGTGTGTTCTGAAACCCCTAACAATTTAATTAAATCAGCACTGACAACACGCCCTTTTTCAGTCAAAAGCTGCCGGATAAAAGATTGGCGTTGTTCAGGGAATGCATTATAATCAATCATCTAATATCCTTTAAAAAATTATGCTGATTTCTAAAAATATCTTTAATGATCATACCGTTTTTAAGCGAATTATCCTATGATTTTTTAAAAGGATAAATTACTTATGCCCCCGAATTTTTTAATTAACTTATTGATTGTGTGGTTTTTTTGTATTAAAACTTGATTAACCTTTCATATTTTATTTGTTATTATTTAGAACAGAAATTAAAATATCTTTTTTACCTGAGTTAGGTTGGAAGTAATGTCTATTGCTGTCGTTAATGTTAATCGTCAAGCTATTCTGCATAATATTGAGTATGTGAGACGAAATTCACCTAATAGCTCCTTAATGGCTATTCTTAAAGCAAATGCTTATGGTCATGGGATTGCTGGCATTGCTCAATTATTATCCGATAAGGTCGACTACTTTGGGGTTGCAAGACTTTCTGAAGCGCTTTTGTTACGGCAAATTGGGATCATTACCCCCATTGTTTTGTTGGAAGGTTTTTTTCCACATGATGAAATAACGGATTTAATTGATTTTAATTTGCAAACTGTGGTTCATTCAAGTTGGCAAATTGATGCGTTAAATGCGATTAAAATTGAAAATCAAATCACAGCTTGGTTCAAAATTGACACAGGTATGCATCGTTTAGGGTTTCGGTTTGATGAGGCTCAAGGTGAATTTAATCGATTAGCAAGTTGTTGCGTTGTGCGTAAACCATTAAATATTATCAGTCATTTTAGTTCTGCTGATGATTTTTCTTCCAACCAAACGTCAAATCAATGTTTGCTGTTGGACGAATTTGTTGAATCAATTTCTAACAAATCATTGCTTGATAAGCAATCTATTGCTGCTTCTGGCGGTATTCTTGCTTGGCCAAATTCACATCGTGATGTGATTCGATTAGGTATTGCTTTGTATGGCGTTTCTCCTTTTGAGAATCCCATTGCCGAATTACACCCAGCTATGACGTTTAAGTCAGAGCTAATTGCAGTAAGAAAGCATAAAAAGGGTGAATCTGTGGGCTACGGGCAAATTTGGACAAGTCATAAAGAGACAAAATTAGGTGTTGTTGCAATGGGGTATGGTGATGGATATCCTCGCGGTATACCCGAAAATACGCCTGTGTTAATTAATGGTAGACGTGTTCCTATTGTGGGGCGTGTTTCAATGGACATGATTATTGTTGATCTGGGACTGAATAGTTCGGATAAACCAGGCGACGAAGTCATTTTTTGGGGAAAGGAGTTGCCGGTAGAAGAAATTGCTAAATATACAGGTATTAGTGCATATGAATTATTAACGCGCTTAACTACACGAGCTAAGGTTCACTATATAGATAAATAAGTTATGATTAAAAAAATATTTTTATACACGTTTTTGGCAATAATTTTAGTTGTCACCGCTTCGCTTGCGTTGGGTTACTATTTTTTACAACAGTTTTCTAAACAGCATATTCATGTTAACGATGATAATAAAGTGTTTATTATCAAAAAAGGAACGTCAATACATCAGTTAGTTGAACAAATAGATCAAGCAAATTTAATGGATAGGGCTTATCTACTTCCTTATTTGTATAAATTAAATCCTGAATTAAGTTCTATTAAAGCAGGGGGATATAAGTTAGAACCCCATATGACTGTTGATGAGTTTCTAAAATTATTAGTGTCAGGGAAAGAAAGCAGTTTTACGCTAAGATTTGTAGAAGGGAAGCGAGCCAATGATTGGTTAAATACCATGAAAAATACCCCTTACATTCAACAAACTTTGGTTGATAAATCAAGCGATGATATTGCAAAAATTTTAGGTATTGAGGGGCCTCTTGAAGGGTGGCTTTCGCCAAATACTTATCTTTATACGGTCGATACCTTAGATATTAATATTTTAAAACGTGCTCATCTCACTATGAAAAATAACCTGCAAAGAGTGTGGGAAAATCGTGATAGTGGGCTGCCATATAGCACGCCGTATGAATTACTTATTATTGCCTCAATTATTGAAAAAGAGACTAGTCTCAGTTCTGAACGTGCGAATGTCGCATCTGTTTTTGTTAATCGATTAAAAGCAAAAATGAAGCTGCAAACCGATCCTACAATTATTTATGGTTTAGGTGATAAATATACCGGTAAAATTAGACGTATTGATATGACCGATAAGACTAATCCTTATAATACCTATGTCATTAATGGTTTACCACCTACGCCTATTTCAATGCCAAGTTTAGCGTCGTTAGAAGCTGCGGCACACCCTGCTGATACCAAATATCTGTTTTTTGTCGCTAATGGTAAGGGCGGACATACGTTTACGACGAATTATAATAGCCATTTAAAAGCGGTCAATGAGTATCGAAATAAGCTAAAAAAATAAAAATTGTATTTTTTCTTAAATTACCGCGGGCAGAACGCGGTAATTAACTTCTCAGATCTTTTCAATATCACCTTTTCAAATGTTTAAGCCATCATTAACTATTTGGATTGGGTCAATTCATCAAGTTGTTTTATCAGATCTAACAAATGGTCAGTATTCTTCTCTGACTCTTTTAACGCTTCTTCAAAATAGGGGTGTAACGCAAAGGGCGGAATAGCCGAATTTGCATCAATTATAGCTCGAATTCGGGGTATAAAAATCCATTGTAACCATTCGTATGATTTCATGGTATCAAGAGCAAAAGGTTGTTGGCTTAAAAAAGCATCCTGACTGGGTGGCAAGGCTTGCCATAAATCTATTTTTTTTAACGCTTGCTCAATTCGTTCTAATTGATCTTTAATTAAATTAGCTTGCATTTTGTTAGCAAGCAAATGCCTATAATATTGCCAATCAAAATAAGGCCCGGGATCTGTTTTACGTTCTGGCGCAATGTCACTGTGTCCGGTGATATTGTTAAGTGGATAAGTTTGTTGTAGTAGAAGGGTGACTTTTGCCAGTTGTTGATATTGCACTTCGGTAAATTTTTCACTATCACATCCTTCCAATTCGATTCCTATTGAAAAATCATTACAATTTTCTTGTCCTTCAAATGCTGATATACCTGCATGCCATGCTCGTTTATCAAAAGCTACAAATTGAATTATCTCACCGTCACGACGAATAAATAGGTGACTTGATACCTGCATTTGATAGATATCGGCAAAATAAGGGTGTTCATTTGGATCAAGCTGACCTGTGAACAGCTGTTCTACATAAGGGCCACCAAATTGATTGGGCGGAAGGCTTATATTATGAATCACTAATAATGAAATGGGTTTATCACTTGGTCGATCATTATAAAATGGTGAAATGACCTGTTTTACACCTTGTAACCAACCATTAACTATCTTTAAGGACATATCGACTCCTTATCTTATAAAAATTTGTTATCAAATGACTGATTTGTGATTTGACTTCCAATAATTTAAATAATGATGAAATCAGAAAAACAATTATTGTTATCCTTTTTCCATACTTGGCATACCGTTATTATTTCATTTTTTTTAAACGCTATAAAGTTGCTTGTGTTTCGTTAGTAATTTAATAACAGAGAATGAATATGAACAAACAATCGGGATTTTCCTTATTTGAACTCATGATAGCAATTATAGTAATTGCTATTTTAACGGCAATTGGTTTGCCTGCTTATCAAGGTTATGTAAAAAAAGCAGCCATGACCGATATGCTACAAGCCATGACCGCTTACAAAACAGCGGTAGAAATATGTGTAATTGAGCAAGGTGGATTAGCAAATTGTAATAATGCAAATAATGGTATTCCAATGACTAAATCAACCAATTATGTCACCTCAGTGACAGTCACAAATGGAATGATTGAATTAGTTGGACAAAATGCCTTATCTGGCTTAACAGTAACGATGACACCGACGCTGAATATAACCCATGGTAGTGTTGATTGGTCACGTACCTGTGTAACTAATCCTGTTGATGTAAGCTTAAATAGTGTATGTGAAGATATCTTTAAATTTTAAATTAATGCAACAATAAAATGGTTTTAGTCATGCAAGAAGATCAACTAGTCGACAGTATTGATAAATTATTGCTTAGAGCTTTAAAAAAACGTGCTTCGGATATTCATTTTGAACCTTATCAACAAAGTTATCGCATTCGTATGCGGATTGACGGTGTATTGCATACCATACTGGCTCCTCCTTTAACACTGGCAAAGCAAATCGTTGCCAGATTGAAAATAATGGCAAAGTTGAATATTGCAGAACAGCGATTACCCCAGGATGGGCAATTAGTAATAGATCGTTATGCTATGCGGATTTCAACCTTACCGGTTATGAATGGTGAAAAAGTGGTGTTACGCGTACTCGATAATCATGATTCACCGCTGTCGATTCACGATTTAGGATTTACGGATAGGGATCTTGCTCAATTTCAACAAATATTAAATTACCCACAAGGACTAATATTAGTTACAGGACCGACAGGCAGCGGTAAAACGGTAACGCTTTATAGTGGACTGAAAACATTAAACTTGCCTCATTGTAATATCTGTAGCGTGGAAGATCCGATTGAAATACCGGTTGAAGGCATTAATCAAACATCTGTAAATATGAAAATTGGGTTAAGTTTTGCAACCATTTTACGTGCTTTGTTAAGGCAAGATCCTGACGTGATGATGATTGGTGAAATTCGTGATCATGAAACAGCAGAAATAGCCATTCAAGCTGCACAAACCGGACATTTAGTCCTGTCTACCTTACATACTAATTCAAGTATAGAAGCAATAACACGTTTGAATCAAATGGGAATAGAACGATATCTCATCTCTGCTAGTGTTAAATTAATCATCGCTCAACGATTAGTACGTAAGTTATGTTGTCATTGTAAAGTGGTGGCGAGCGAGCTGATTAGGCTAGGACAAAAGCCGATTCCACATTATGTCGCAATCGGATGTGAGAACTGTGTAGGTGGTTACTCAGGACGAATAGGGTTATATGAATTTTTAACTATCACCCCTGAAATTCAACACCAAATTTTAAATCAACAGGTTATAACACCTTCAAATCAAATTTCTTTAAGGCAATCAGCTGAACAATTAATACAGCAAGGGATAACGACCTTAGCAGAAATAAATAGAGTATTAGGTGAAACATGAAAAGGCTCTATTATTGGTACGACATCAATTTTGTAGAACATAAAATTATAGCGGCTTCACAAAACGATGCGCGACGGCAATTATTATTGCAAGGTGATATCGCTATAAAATTCAAGGCAGGTCACTATGTATTTTCAAGTAGTTTTAAGCGTATTGAATTATTTATCTTGACAAAACAACTGGCTACCATGCTAAAAGCTGGATTACCTTTGCTTGAAATTTTGCATTTACTTGCGCATGAACACCCTAAACAGCATTGGCAATGTTTATTGACGGAAATTGCAGGGCAACTAGCTAAAGGAGAACGACTATCAACAGTACTAACTCAACATCAATCTGTCTTTCCACCACTTTATGCTGAAATTATTGCAACAGGGGAATTAACAGGACAACTTGATTTGAGTTTTGAACAATTGGCTTTTCAAATAGAGGCATCAATTAATTTACAAAAACGACTAAAAAAGGCATTGCGTTATCCATTATTTCTTTTGTTTATGTCAGTTGTTGTAACACTAATTATGTTATTGATCGTATTACCTAAATTTGTAGATATTTATCAAAGTTTTGACGCTGAACTTCCCTTTTTTACATTATTGATTATTGATTTGTCTCACTATATTCAGAATAACTATGGGAAATGGGTCGGCATGATTGGTTTGTTTTGGCTTATTTATCATTATCACTTAAAAAAATCTTACGCCCCAAAAATGGATAAATTAATATTGAAATTACCATTCTTGAATTCGTTAATTCATACTTTGCATTTAACCCAAATATTTCAGACTCTTTCGATAACTCAAATAGCAGGTATTCCTATATTGAGTGGGTTGAATGCGGTTGCAACAATTATGCAAAATTACCATTATCGTCATGTTATTTATCAAATTGTCGCCGGAATTGAACAAGGCTATTCATTCAGTGCTGTTATCGAGCAGCAAAGTTTATTACCTCCATTGTGCAGTCAATTGATCTTGGTTGGTGAAGAGTCAGGTACATTAGATTTGATGCTAAAACAACTAGCAGAATATTATCAGGAACAACATCAAACGCTGACTGATAATATGATACAGTTGTTTGAACCGCTATTGATGTTAATTCTAGGTTTGATTATTGGTAGCTTAATTATTGCCATGTATTTACCGATTTTCCAATTGGGGGATGTTATTCATTGATGATTTGGTTAATTATTGGATTGGGAATGTGTTTGGGAAGCTTCATTCATGTGGCTTACTGTCGTTTTAAGCCTATCTATTCAGGGTATGAATATTTAATTGCTATTTCTTTTCATCGCTCTCGTTGTCCACATTGTCACAAACAACTTAGATTTTGGCAACTGTTTCCTGTTTTTTCATGGCTATTACTGAAGGGACAATGCTGGGCGTGCAAAGGGAAAATTAATTATCGTTATATCGTATTTGAGATTTTATTTGCGGTTATTTTTGCTATTCTATTTTTGACAAAAGGCTGGACTTTAAATACGATTTTATTAATGATATTAGCGTGTTATTTTGTCTTATTGGCAATGATAGATCTAAAATATTATTTATTGCCAGATCTATTTACTCAACCCCTACTATGGTTAGGGATTTTAGCTGGCTATTTTAATCTGTTTGGCATTACGTTAAATAAAGCGATCACTGGCATTATTTGGGGTTATTTTTTATTAATTGTCCCTAAAGAATTATTTTATTTGCTGACCAAAAAACAGGGACTAGGGCAGGGTGATGTTAAGTTATTGGCTGCTTTAGGCGCATGGATATCTTATGAAGATCTTCCCTTGTTGTTAGTTTTTTCATCATTTTTAGCTATCGTTTATTATCTTATTTTGCGTTATGGATTAAGTGATCAATCAATAACTGTAATTCCATTTGGTCCGTTTTTGTTAATGTCGGGTTATTTGATTTTGTATTACCATGTGTGAGTTTTTTCAGTTATATACTGTTTTCAAAGCCGTTTTAATGTTTGATTGAAAATAGAGGCGTTTAACTAGTTTTAAATGTGAAACTTATAACTAAAATTAATAATCATAGTAAAATTAGTTATTTTTATTAAGAATGATATCGTATTATAGTGGCTATTAATTTGAGGTATAACTGGTAAATCAATTAGTCAGAAAGGAATAATTAATGGACTCAATTACACAACTAAAAAATGAGATGATCTCATGGCGTCACTATATTCACTCTCATCCCGAAACTGCATTTGAAGAAACTAATACCACTCAATTTATCATTGAAAAGTTGAAATCATTTGGTATATCAGAATTATACACTGACTTTGCACCCACAGGGGTTGTTGGCATCATAAAAGGTAATAAAGAAGGGCGGATGATTGCTTTACGAGCTGACATTGATGCCTTGGATATTACCGAAGAGAATAATATTGATTATTGTTCAACAATACACGGAAAAATGCACGCTTGTGGTCATGATGGTCATACAGCAACGTTATTGGGAACGGCTAAATATTTGAGCCAGCATCGTGATTTTAGTGGAACGGTAGTTGTCATCTTCCAACCAGCCGAAGAAAACGAAGGGGGTGGCCGTGTAATGGCGGAAAATGGGCTATTTGATAAATTGCCTATTGAAGCAGTATATGGAATTCACAATCAGCCCAATATGGCATTAAATCATTTCTATATTAATCAAGGTGCAATAATGGCATCTTATGATATCTTTGAAATTAATGTGACAGGTGTTGGCTCACATGCAGCGGCACCGCATCTGGGTAAAGATACAATTTTAACTGCAACACAAATCGTCAATGGATTACAAAGTATTGTGAGCCGTAATGCCGATCCTCTTAGCTCCTTAGTTGTCAGCGTAACACAAATTCATAGTGGTGATACTTGGAATGTATTACCTCAACAAGCTGTAATTCGAGGAACGGTTAGAGCATTTAGTTCCGATGTTCAGGACATGGCTGAATCAAGGATCAAACAGATAGCACAGGGCATCGCATCAACTTTTGATGCCAAAGCGGAAGTCAATTATCAGCGCCGATATCCTGCTACCATAAACTATGCTAAGCAGGCGGATATAGCCATTAGCGCTGCAAGAAAAGTGGTGGGCGATGATAATGTAACGATTGATCCTCCTCCTTCAATGGGATCTGAAGATTTTGCCTTTATGTTACAAAAGGTTCCTGGTGCTTATGTTTGGTTAGGTGCAGGGCAAGGAGCAAATTTGCATAATCCTGCTTATAATTTTAATGATGAGCTATTAACAACGGGTGTAAACTATTTTGTGCAAATTGTTTATCAAGAGTTAGGTAAGGGATAATTAAAGATTTCATTGATAGCTAGAACATATTTATCTATATTCTAGCTATTCTTATCAATTCAAATTGTTTAATTTTAATGAATATAAATTGAAAAATCGATATCGTTTTTAATTGGAATGATTAATAGCAACTAATTAATCAATGAAAATTTAGCTTGCTTGTTGATTGTCCTTTAATTCTAAAGTCAGTATTGATATCTATACCATTAGGTAGTACAACTTGTACATACACATCATGATTTTGATTAAGTTTTAGTGCTGCTAACACTTTCCCCCCTTCTCGCCAATTTCCTTCTATTTGATATTCTATCGTATCACCAATGATAGGTAGTACATCACTTTTGCCAGATAATAGATAAAGTCCACGTTTATTTGTGCCACGAAATTGCGCTCTAGCAACCATTTCTTGTCCGCAATAACAACCTTTATCAAAACTAATGGCATTATAGAGTTGTAAATTACACGCTTGTGGTAATAAACTTTCTGTATTTTCACTATCAATAATGGCATAGCCTGCTTCTAAATCAAGTTGTAACCATTTATTGCTTGGTTGTAAATGACTTTCAATAGGCTGTGGTGTAATGACAATGATTCGGGGTTGAGGTAACATTAATTTAATATAAGTAGTGTCATTATCATTAACACAATTATCATCATTGAATTTTGATAGTATTTGCGCTGGTAATGCATCAGCCATAATCCCATACATATTTAAATCTTGTTCCTTTTCAATCGTCACTTTGGAAAAAATAGCATATTTTTTTAGTTCGGTAATTTGCTTTTCTGCAACACTTTTACGCAATAAATAATATATCTCAGCACCGCGCATAAATAATAATAGATTACTCCACATTCTCCCTTTAGCATCACAATGAGCAGCAAACAATGCTGAGTGCTCGGAAAGATTTTTCATATCAATAGTCACTTGACCTTGTAAATATTTAAGATTGTCTTCTCCTGTCACTTTTACTAATTGCCAATCAGTAAGCGAGATAGGTTCCAAAGAATAATTGCTCATGATAATACCTTTTAGGAATAATATGTCGGGTTTAGATAAGACTTAAATAGACTTTTCCAAAGTGTATAGAAAAAACATAAAAATAACAATAAAACACAAAAATTATATTTTGCGTTAAATTTTTTAACAATATGTTTTATATTGACTTTTATTAGCATTTGTTTACGCTGTTATCGTATAAAGAAAATTAATAACCTTATACAGTTTATTGATTTAATGTAGTAGTTAATGCAAAATAAATGACTAATTTGTAATATTGGAGGCAACAACGATGGCAAAACTGTCAGGCGCAGAAATGGTCATTCAATCTTTGATTGATCAAGGAGTAAAACAGATATTTGGTTATCCCGGTGGTAGTGTTCTTGATATCTACGATGCAATTCATACTTTAGGTGGCATAGAGCATATATTAGTTCGTCATGAACAAGCCGCTGTACATATGGCTGATGGTTATGCTAGGGCTACAGGTGATGTTGGTGTTGTACTCGTAACATCAGGGCCTGGAGCGACCAATACCATTACTGGTATTGCGACTGCCTACATGGATTCTGTGCCATTGGTTGTTATTTCGGGTCAGGTAGCAAGTAACTTGATTGGCAATGATGCCTTCCAAGAGTGCGACATGGTCGGTATATCACGCCCGATAGTCAAACATAGTTTTCTAATAAAAGACAGTAAAGACATTCCTGAAATTATTAAGAAAGCTTTCTATATTGCGTCAACAGGTAGACCTGGCCCGGTTGTGATTGATCTGCCAAAAGATATTGTTAATCCTGCAAATAAATATAATTACCATTATCCTAAATCTGTCTCAATGCGTTCATATAATCCAACTATTCAAGGACATAAAGGACAAATTAAAAAAGCATTAACGACATTATTGGCAGCTAAAAAACCCGTTTTATTTATTGGTGGCGGAGTAATTAGCGCCGGTGCAAGTGATGCTATTAAACGTTTAGCCGAAAAATTGAATCTCCCTGTTGCGTCAACATTAATGGGGATAAGCGCTTTTCCTGGTACAGATAAACACTATTTAGGCATGATTGGAATGCATGGGGTGTATGAAGCCAATATGGCGATGCATAATGCCGATGTAATATTTGCTGTTGGTGCCAGATTTGATGATAGAACAACCAATAATGTTGAAAAATATTGTCCGAAAGCAAAAATAATACATATTGATATTGATCCAACATCAATTTCAAAAACAATTTCTGCCACTATTCCTGTTGTGGGTGATGCTAAAGTAGTGGTTGAAACGATGTTATCCGAACTTAATGAATTGCAAGCTGATCGTGATCTTGATGCATTAGTGGATTGGTGGAAACAAATTGATCATTGGCGTTCACGTCACTGTTTAGCTTATAGTCATGAAGGTGAAAGCATCAAACCACAAGAAGCAATCGAAGTTTTATATAAATTGACTCAAGGTAATGCATTTGTCACTACTGATGTAGGTCAACATCAAATGTTTACTGCTTTGTATTATCCATTTGATAAACCTCGTCATTTTATTACTTCTGGTGGTCTAGGTACCATGGGGTTTGGTCTTCCGGCTGCGCTTGGGGTGAAACTTGCTTTTCCAGATCAATGTGTCGTGTGTGTAACCGGTGATGGTAGTATTCAAATGAATATTCAAGAACTTTCTACCGCTTTACAATATGGTTTACCGGTTATTGTTTTAAATCTGAATAACCGTTTTTTAGGCATGGTTAAACAGTGGCAAGATATGATTTATGCTGGGCGACATTCTTGTTCGTATATGGAATCATTGCCTGATTTTGCAAAAATAGCAGAAGCTTATGGTCATGTTGGTATGGTCATTACCAAGCGTGAAGATCTGGAAACAAAACTTAAAAAAGCCTTGTCAATTAAAGATCGATTAGTCTTTATTGATGTCATGACCGATGCAACTGAACATGTCTACCCAATGCAAATACGTGGTGGAGCAATGAACGAAATGTGGCTAAGTAAAACGGAGAGAACCTAATGCGATATATTTTATCAATTTTAACAGAAAATGAACCCGGGGCTTTATCTCGAATTATTGGTCTGTTCTCACAACGTGGTTTTAATATTGAAACCATTACGACAGCACCGACAGAAGATCCGACCATGCACAGAATGACCATTCAAACAACAGGTGATGAACATGTGCTAGAGCAGATTCAAAAGCAGCTTCATAAACTTGTCAATGTTTACCGTGTACATGATTTAACCGAAGGGCCTCATGTTGAACGAGAAATTATGTTAGTGAAAGTGGCTGCTAAAGGGTCTGATGCACGAGATGAAGTTAAACGTTGTGCCGATATTTTTAGAGGCTCGATTGTCGATGTTACCGCAACGCATTACATTGTTCAATTATCGGGTACAAGTGAAAAACTAGATTCTTTCTTAGCGTCGATACGTGAAACTTGTCATATTGTCGAAATGGTTCGATCGGGAATTATTGGATTATCGCGTAGTGAAAAAACGGCAAATCACTAAATAAAAGAATCAGATTGACCAATTTTATCAGTTAAATATAACTATAACAATGTTTCATAAGGAATAAGTCACAAAATGAATATATTTGGTTTAATATTAGTCATTCACATTTTGGTTTTGATCGTTTCGTCGATTAGAAAAAACTTTAAAAGTAACAAAAAAAAGAAAAAGTTAATTGAAAAAAACTATATTGTTGATATTAGGCCTATTAGGCAATTGTCCACACTAGAAGAACGTCTTATAACACCTTATCTAAAAACAACAAAACATTTATCTTCAGAGGTAAAAGAATCGTCATTAATAAATTCAGATGTAATATCAATATCTGGCAAATTAGCCAAACAAAATATCAATCACTATGTTGGCGAAACACTTTTTTATAAAATTAATAATATTGATGTCATTATCCCCTATGATATGGATCGTTTTATCTTAGATGATAATGTGGCTGAAGTAGTTTTCACTGAAGATTATGCCATTGTGATTAGGTTAAATGATCACGATATTCGTTATGCAGCGCATCAAAATATCATCAATGAAAAAAAATTAGAAAAAGATGATATGGAGTATTGGGCAAGTGAATTGTTTGATGTTCAACATCCAGAAAATTATAATCATAATCATGACAATGAGACTATAAACAATCGCATTGAAAATCAACAAAAATTTGGTTATGAAATTTTAATGACACGGCAAGAAACACCGTTAGAATCAGCGTATCGGAATAAAAATAATAAAGGGATAGTTGCGGTATTTTTTTGCTTTTTAACAATTAATTATTTTTTAGATTATTGGCAAAGTAATGAACTATTTGATCTGTTTTTATTTGGCATAAATTTACTAGCAGTTATCTATTTTTATTGTCGTAAACCAAAGTCTAAAGTAAAAATTCAATTTGTTAATCGAATAAGAGGAAAAGTTAAAAATAAAAACGCTAAAACGAAACAAATTACTGTTGGTCATAATTCTATTTTAAATTATCCTGATAATTGGCAAGCATATATACCCGAACATACATTAACTAATGTTGAGCTTGATGTTACTTTTGAGGATAAAAAAATAATTCGTTATGGTTATACATTGTCAGTTTCGAAAGAGATTGAAAATTTTGGACCACCAAAGTTTGCTGGGCGTAATTTATGGCTTTTTCTTGTAGGTATTATTTTGACATTTATTGTTTATGCAAAATCCAATGTTAAAGATAATATCTTTTATATGTATCACTTTGCTAATCATGATCTGACAAGTTGGAATTTTGATGATAGTTCACAATTATTAACCAACAATCTAAAAGAGGGCGATTGGGTAAATGTTACCACGGAAGGGGCACTTTGTGATAAATATAACAAAAAGGTGAATAGTAAGTGCGGAAAAGTAGAAATCCATAATCAAACCGATAATGTTTCTTTCTTCATTACGCTGAAAAATAAGTTTTTTAACGAAACAGATAGCAAAGACCAAGAGGATTTAGAATCTAATCGGGTTTCGAATTCAACTTTTCAAAATAGTTTGAATAGCCAATCGGGGCGAGTCAATTTTTCTGGATTAGTCTCAGATATTTATTATCGAGATGATAATTCTATCTCAGGATTTACGATTAATCCTGACATTAGATATCAAATTAATGAACAAGACAGGTGGTTACCCATTATTTTAAGTATCTCTTTATTTGCTTTTTTTGCATTAAGTACGATTTTTAATGGTTTAATTTTCATTTGGAAACGGATACAAAATCGAGTTCGAAAAAATAAGATTAATAACTTTTATGCTAATCTTACAGTTTAGATTGATTGTCGAAGATAATTCTGTTTTCAAATTAAAGTTGATTAGATTGAGTAGCATTAAATTTATCTAATCAGCTTAATTAAAACATCTGTTAAAGATAATTATTCAATTGTGAGCAAGGTCAGATTCTGTTATACTATTTTCCCGTCTGATTTATCGTATATTGTGTTGCTTTTATCGTTTGAAAACGACGCAATATTGTTCTTATAAATTAATAATGGTCTGGTATTAATGGTCACGAATTATATTTTTGTTACAGGCGGTGTCGTTTCTTCTCTTGGTAAAGGCATTGCCGCAGCATCACTCGCTGCAATTTTAGAAGCCCGCAATTTAAAAGTCACCATGTTAAAACTTGATCCCTATATTAATGTCGATCCGGGTACAATGAGCCCGATTCAGCATGGTGAAGTTTTTGTGACGGAAGATGGGGCAGAAACGGATCTTGATTTAGGTCATTATGAGCGTTTTATTCGCACTAAAATGACTCGCAAAAATAACTTCACAACAGGGCGTATCTATTCCGATGTATTACGCAAAGAACGTCGTGGGGATTATTTAGGTGCAACTGTTCAAGTCATTCCCCATATTACCAATGAGATTAAATCTCGCGTTATTGCAGGAGCTAAAGGCTTCGATGTTGCTATTGTTGAAATCGGTGGCACAGTTGGGGATATTGAATCACTTCCATTTTTAGAAGCGATTCGTCAATTAGCGGTTGATGTAGGTCGAGAACATACTTTATTTATGCATTTAACCCTAGTGCCATATTTAGCTTCTGCTGGAGAAGTTAAAACAAAACCTACACAACACTCAGTCAAAGAGTTGTTATCAATTGGTATTCAACCTGATGTGTTAATCTGTCGTTCAGATCGTATCATTCCAGCTAATGAGCGAGCAAAAATTGCACTATTTTGTAATGTGCCTGAACGTGCAGTTATTTCATTAAAAGATGTCGATTCAATTTATAAAATACCTGCTCTTTTAAAATCACAAAATTTAGATACTTTTGTCTGCAATCGATTCCACCTTGATTGCGTTGAAGCAGATCTATCAGAGTGGGAACAAGTGATTTATGAAGAGGCCAATCCTGTTGGTGAAGTCACAATAGGTATGGTGGGTAAATACACTGAATTACCTGATGCTTATAAGTCTGTAAACGAAGCATTAAAACATGGCGGGTTGAAAAACCGTTTAACTGTTCATATTCGTTATATCGATTCTGAAGATCTTGAATCGCGTGGTACGGATTTACTTTCAGGCTTAGACGCAATACTTATTCCAGGTGGATTTGGGTATCGTGGCGTTGAGGGTAAAATCATTGCTGCACGCTATGCGCGTGAAAACCAAATACCTTATTTAGGTATTTGTCTTGGAATGCAAGTTGCCATGATTGAATATGCTCGTAATGTGGCTGGAATTAAAGACGCAAATTCTACAGAATTTGTTAAAGATTGTGCGAATCCAATCATTGCGTTAATCACTGAATGGAGTGATGAATCGGGTAATGTTGTGCAACGTAATGAAAATAGTGATTTAGGTGGTACTATGCGACTTGGTTCTCAGATATGTCATTTAGAACCAGACTCATTAGTATTTGATATGTATAAAAAAGAGTCAATCACTGAGCGTCATCGTCATCGTTACGAAGTGAATAATAATTTATTACCTGAAATTGTAAAAGCAGGATTAAAAGTAACAGGACTTTCAACTGATAGAAAATTAGTCGAGATTATTGAGGTTCCTAATCATCCATGGTTTGTTGCTTGTCAATTCCATCCGGAATTTACCTCGACACCACGAGATGGGCATCCACTGTTTAGTAGTTTTATAAAAGCTGCCAAGGAGTATCAGCAGCTACAACAAAAATAGTTTTAAAGTTTTACATTTGTAATATATCTGTCATATAGAGGAAAATAACATGGCAAAAATCGTTAAAGTACATGGTCGTGAAGTCATCGACTCTCGTGGGAACCCTACAGTTGAAGCTGAAGTTCATTTAGAAGGTGGTTTTGTTGGTCTAGCAATCGTTCCATCTGGTGCATCAACTGGTTCGCGTGAAGCATTAGAACTTCGTGATGGTGACAAATCTCGCTTTTTAGGAAAAGGTGTTTTAAAAGCAGTTGAAAACGTAAATGGACCAATTGCGAAAGCAGTTGTGGGTAAAGATGCGTTAGATCAAGCGGCTATCGACCAAATCATGCTTGATTTAGATGGAACTGATTTTAAATCTAACTTGGGTGCAAACTCAATTCTTGCAGTATCATTAGCTAATGCTAAAGCAGCTGCAGCAGCAAAAGGTGTTCCACTATATCAACATATTGCTGATTTGAATGGTACGCCAGGTCAATATTCAATGCCATTACCGATGATGAACATCATCAATGGTGGTGAACATGCGGATAATAACATCGATTTACAAGAATTTATGATTCAACCAGTTGGCGCGAAAACAGTACGTGAAGCAATCCGTATGGGTTCTGAAGTATTCCATAACTTAGCGAAAGTTTTACATGCTAAAGGTATGAATACTGCTGTAGGCGATGAAGGTGGTTTTGCCCCTAATTTAGATTCAAATGCTGAAGCATTAGCTTGTATCAAAGAAGCTGTAGAAAAAGCGGGTTATGTACTAGGTAAAGATATTACTTTAGCGATGGACTGTGCTGCTTCTGAATTCTATAACAAAGAAACAGGTAAATATGTATTAAAAGGTGAAGGTAATAAAGAGTTTACTGCTCAAGAATTTACTCACTATTTAGAAGGTTTAACTGAACAATATCCTATCGTATCAATCGAAGATGGTTTAGATGAAAGCGATTGGGACGGTTGGGCATACCAAACTAAAGCATTAGGTCACAAAATCCAATTAGTGGGTGACGATCTGTTTGTAACTAACACCAAAATCTTCAAACAAGGTATTGAAAAAGGCATCGCTAACTCAATCCTAGTTAAAGTTAACCAAATCGGTACATTAACTGAATCTATCGCAGCGGTTAAAATGGCAAAAGATGCAGGTTATACTGCTGTTATCTCTCACCGTAGTGGTGAAACTGAAGATTCAACTATTGCTGATTTAGCTGTTGGTTTAGCTGCTGGTCAAATCAAAACGGGTTCTATGAGCCGTTCTGATCGTGTTGCTAAATACAATCAATTAATCCGTATTGAAGAAGCATTAGGTGCTAAGGCTCCATTCAACGGACTTAAAGAAGTGAAAGGACAATAATTGAGTTTATAAAAACTGAATAATTGTTTAATAAGAAACGGTGACCAGTTCACCGTTTTTTATTTTCTTTTCTTATAGAATAAGATGGCAAAGGTTGCGTTGATTTATGTTGTATTGTACTCTTTAAAGTTGGTATTTATGACTAATCTTTGATATCTATTGATATTTTATAATTTAGCCACATATAAATTTTTTATAAATTAACTAACTCAAATTTATTTTTTCTGCTTATGAATAATATTACGAATATGTCCCAGCCAAAAAGCAAATGGCAACTTTTTAACTGGCTATGTACCGGTAAACTTCCGCTAAATGAACTTTGGCTTAATCCGACTTATCGTTATAAATTTTTTTTTAGAACCTTATTTTTAAGTCCTATTACACTAAAATGGTTGGATAAATTAAGACAATATCCATTACTTGGCTACTATTTTTCTTGCCAAACCAATTTACCGTGTAAATTACAAAGACCGTATTTATCATCAAGTTTGTCGCAACAAGAGCGTTTTGATGCGTTAGCATATCACTATGATTTTTTAGCGAATCAGCCTGATAGCATGACTAAGGCTTTTTATAATCCTAAAACTCCTTATGTATTGGCTAACCTAACAGTAAAAAATGAAGCTAATATTCAAATTGCGATTCAAGCGCGTAACAAGTTTGCTCGAGAAGGCGAAATAAGCCTTTATTTTTATGATAATGACGGTATTGATTTAGCAACATTAACTTTTTCAATCATTCAATATCAACAAAAAACGACTTTATTTATTGCAGGGTTGCAAGGTACCGGTCATCATGAAGCTCGAGTTCGGGTACAAAAAGCGACTAAGCAATGTTATGGATTATTTCCAAAACGAGTCGCTGTTGAGGCAGCATTAATCATTGCGCATTATTTTCAGCTTGAGCAAATTGTGGCGGTTGGAAATAAAACGCATGTGTATAACAATTGGCGTTATAACAGCAGACAAGAACGCATTTTGTCTGATTATGATGATTTTTGGTTAACAATCGATGGTCAACAAGATGATCGTGAGTTATTTATTTTACCCACTGAGATTACACGTAAATCGTTAGAAGATATAGCAAGTAAAAAACGTTCTGAATACCGTAATCGTTATGCTTTGTTAGATCAACTCAAACTGAATATTGAAACACAATTAGCATCATTAATATAATATACTAAAGGTAATGATTATTTACCTAATGTAGTGTCAAATTATCAAAATTGATTACAATCGATATTCAACTTGTTGTTTATCGATTTTTTTAATTAAAGCTCAATAAAATAATTGTCTTAAATTAATTAGTAGGGAATGAAATATGTATTTTGGTATTCTAATAGCACTTGTGCCTTTGTGCATTGGTTATTTAATTAAATGCAAACAAGAAAAATGGATAGCTAAAATTAACCAAATTCTAAGTTGGATGGTTTATTTTATTCTTTTTATTATGGGCGCAGAACTTGCTCATTTAGATAACCTTGCGACTAATTTGCAAAATATTCTATTTTATACTGCTATTATTTTTATCTGTACTTTTGGCGGAAATTTTATTTTTCTAATGTTATTTGACCTATTTTTACCGTGGAAAGCCTCAAGCGTTAAACAAACCTTTGGTTCACGCGTAAAAATGATATTGGAATCATTGCGTGTCTTTATTGCACTTGTTTTGGGATTTATAGTCGGACTTTTTCCATTGTTTGTATGGCAATATACCGAAAACATTATTCAGGTTGTTTTAGTTTTTTTACTCTTGTTAATTGGTATTCAGTTAAGAAGTAATAATATTTCACTTAAACAAATTTTACTTAACAAAGTTGGTATTGCAACAACGCTAATTGTCATTATAAGCACTTTTATTGGTGGAATGGTAGCCGCTTTACTATTAGATCTTCCTTTGCGTATAGGATTAGGTATGTCATCTGGATTTGGTTGGTATTCTTTGTCAGGCATTTTAATGACTGAAGCGCATGGGGCAATTATTGGCAGTGCCACATTTTTAAATGATATATTACGTGAACTTTTTGCCATTATACTTATTCCAACATTAATAAAACGGTATAAATTAACAACACTGGGTTTATGTGGTGCAACGTCTATGGATTTTACTTTGCCTATGTTACAGAAAGGAGCAGGAATAATGATAGTGCCACCTGCTATCGTGCAAGGTTTTTTGCTTACATTGCTAATGCCAATATTTATGACGTTATTTAATTATGGATGATAGATTATCCATTACTTGAGTCAAAAATCATATATTGATGAATTGAACAAAATTGCCTGGATTGCAAATTGGCAATATGATTACCTTATGTTACACTGCCAAAATCCGAATGGTTTGAGTGAATTATGAATACTGGATCGATTGATTATTGTGCGATAGGTCAGCGTTTACGGGCGTATCGTATAGCGGCTTCCTTAAAAGCTGAAGACATAGCACAAAATCTTAGAATTTCAAGAGCTGCGGTTTACCGTCTTGAAAAGGGTGAAATTATCAAAATCGAAACATTAGGACGTTTAGCGACTTTGTTAGATACATCCTTAGCAAGCTTGCTTGGTATTGATACTGAATATTATTCAAGTGGTGAAGGTTTTTTTGAACGTATGCGCCAACTTGAAGAACAATCAACACATATTTATTCTCATTTTGATCCTTTTTCTTTTTTACTCACTTCACCAGATTATCTTTCTCATCTTGCTATGATGCTAGATGAATCGGGCGATTCAATTAATTTAAAAAAATATGCAACAACGTTAGCCATTTTAAAAGAACGACAAACACAATTCTATCAATCAGCGCCTAAAGTCATTAATTTAATTAGTTTACGCAATGTAGAACGTTTTTTACATATTGGTTTAGTCGGTAATTTAAATCTTTCACCGGGTAAAAAGTCTGAACGCATGCTATTAGCTCGAAAAGAAGTCTATCACTTAATTGAATTAATTGAACAACAAGCTTATTCGCCAACCATTGCTATTACAGAGCATGCAATTCCATCTATTGCTTTTCAACTATTTTATCAAAATGAAAACCCGATTTCGTTAGCGATGAGCCCGTTTCGATTAGGTGAATTACCGAATGTGACCACAGGGATTGCTTCTATTACCTCGTCTCACGATGCGATTAAGCGATACCGGTTGTTATTTGATAAATTGTGGCAAAATAGTGCTAAAGATAAACAAGCGATTGAATTGTTGAAAGCAACTTTAGATAAATTTTAAAAATCTTAAAAATATAAAGAGAACTATCATGTTATCCCTAACATTACAACCGATAAAAAGATTTAATGGTACGATAAACTTACCGGGTTCAAAAAGTGTGTCTAATCGGGCGCTACTTTTGTCTGCATTGAGTCAAGGTAATACACGTTTAACAAATTTATTAGACAGCGATGATGTCCGTTATATGCTTGATGCTCTTAAAGCATTAGGTGTTACGTATCAATTATCGAATGATCGCACGATTTGTGATATTCAGGGTGTCGGCGGAAAATTACATTCATCCCATGCATTAGAGCTTTTTTTAGGGAATGCCGGTACGGCGATGCGTCCTTTAACTGCTGCGTTATGTCTTGGTGAAAATAATATTGTGCTTACGGGCGAACCCCGTATGAAAGAGCGTCCAATAGGGCATTTAGTTGATGCGCTTCGTCAAGGTGGGGCTAAAATAGATTATCTTGAAAATGAAGGTTATCCACCACTGCATATTCATGGGGGCTTTATTGGCGGTAATATTCAGGTTGATGGCTCTGTTTCAAGTCAATTTTTAACTGCGCTATTAATGGCATCCCCACTTGCTGATAACGATACTGAAATTACTATTTTAGGGGATTTAGTCTCTAAACCGTATATTGATATCACGATCAAAATGATGGCGATATTTGGGGTGTCGGTCATCAATGATAACTATCAAAAATTTGTTATTAAAGCAAAGCAAACTTATAAGTCACCGGGTACTTATTTGGTTGAAGGTGATGCTTCATCCGCTTCATATTTTTTAGCTGCAGCGGCGATTAAAGGGGGCACTGTTCGCGTCACAGGTGTTGGTAAAAAAAGTTTACAAGGTGATACCCAATTTGCCCATGTTCTTGAAAATATGGGTGCTAAAGTTACGTGGGCTGATGATTATATCGAGTGTAGCCGAGGGGAACTTAACGGTATTGATATGGATATGAATCATATCCCTGATGCGGCGATGACAATAGCAACAACCGCTTTGTTTGCCAAAGGATCCACAACTATTCGTAATATCTATAACTGGCGAGTTAAAGAAACTGACCGCTTATCTGCTATGGCAACTGAATTGCGTAAAATAGGGGCAGAGGTTGAAGAAGGTAACGATTATATAACGATTATCCCCCCTAAATCTTTAACACATGCTGAAATAAAAACCTATAACGATCATCGTATGGCAATGTGTTTTTCATTAGTGGCATTATCCGATACGCCCGTGACTATATTAGATCCTAAATGTACAATGAAAACATTTCCTGACTATTTTGAACAATTTAAACGATTGAGTGAATACTAAATGAATACATTAGTTCCTGTTATTGCTGTCGATGGCCCTAGTGGTGTGGGGAAGGGCACGTTGTGTCAAGCGTTAGCTAATCATTTCAATTGGCATCTTTTAGACTCTGGCGCGATTTATCGTGTGCTTGCGTTGTCGGCGCTTAATCATCACATTGCGCTGAATGATGAACTACAATTAACTCAATTAGCATTAAATTTACCTTTAACTTTTGATACCCATCATGGCGAAGTCAAAGTACTATTAAATGGCGTTGATGTTTCTAAAGATATTCGTACTGAAGAGACTGGAGGCGCTGCTTCTAAAGTGGCTTCGCTAAATCAAGTTCGGGCAGCATTATTGCAACGACAAAGAGATTTCAGGCAATTGCCGGGGTTAATTGCGGATGGGCGAGACATGGGGACAGTTGTGTTTACTGATGCACCAGTAAAAATTTTTCTGGATGCCAGCCCGCACTCAAGAGCAGAAAGAAGAATGAAACAGTTGCAAGATAAGCAAAAACATGCTAAATTCGCCGAAATTTTGCAGGAGATAACTGCACGTGATGAGCGAGATCGTAATCGAGCCGTTGCCCCATTAAAACCTGCAACAGATGCACTAATAATTGATACCACATCACTCTCTATTCAAGATGTATTTAATCAATCTATTACGTATATAAACGAAAAACTTGCGTTGTAAATTTATTTATAACGTGAACAAAGCTCCATTATAAGGACGAGTGGAGTATCATAAACAACCCCACAAGACATGATGTAATGTGGACGTTAATATTAATTTAAGTATATAAATATGACTGAATCTTTTGCTCAACTCTTTGAAGAGTCTTTAAATCAACTAGACACTCGTTCTGGTAACATGATCCGTGGTACTGTCGTTGCAATCGACAAAGATGTTGTTTTAGTTGATGCTGGTTTAAAATCTGAATCAGCAATTCCAGTAGAGCAGTTTAAAAATGCCCAAGGCGAATTAGAAGTTAAAGTTGGCGACGTTGTTGATGTCGTACTTGACTCAATTGAAGACGGCTTTGGTGAAACCATTCTATCTCGTGAAAAAGCTAAACGTCATGAAGCGTGGCTTACATTAGAAAAAGCAGTTGAAGATGCTGCAACAGTTTTAGGTGTTATCAATGGTAAAGTTAAAGGTGGCTTTACGGTTGATCTTAATGGCGTTCGTGCGTTCCTTCCTGGTTCGCTTGTTGATGTACGTCCATTACGCGATACTTCTCATATTGAAAATAGAGAAATCGAATTAAAAGTTATTAAATTAGATCAAAAACGTAACAACGTTGTTGTTTCTCGTCGTGCAGTAATTGAATCTGAAAATAGCGCAGAAAGAGAACAACTTCTTGAAAATCTTCAAGAAGGTTCTGAAGTTAAAGGTATCATCAAAAATCTTACTGATTACGGTGCATTCGTTGACCTTGGTGGCGTTGATGGTTTACTTCATATTACTGATATGGCTTGGAAACGTGTTAAACACCCAAGTGAAGTGGTTGAAGTGGGTCAAGAGTTACTTGTTAAAGTTCTTAAATTTGATAAAGACCGTTCACGTGTATCTCTTGGCTTAAAACAATTAGGCGAAGATCCATGGGTTTCAATTGCTAAACGTTACCCAGAAGGCACTAAAGTAACTGGTAAAGTAACTAACTTAACTGATTACGGTTGTTTCGTAGAAATTGAAACTGGCGTTGAAGGTTTAGTTCACGTTTCTGAAATGGATTGGACTAACAAAAACATTCACCCATCTAAAGTGGTTAGCTTAGGTGATGAAGTTGAAGTTATTGTTCTTGAAATTGATGAAGAACGTCGTCGTATTTCTCTTGGTCTTAAACAATGTAAACCTAACCCATGGTTACAATTTGCTGAATCACACAATAAAGGTGATAAAGTTAGCGGTAAGATCAAATCAATCACTGATTTCGGTATCTTCATCGGTTTAGATGGTGGTATTGACGGTTTAGTTCATCTTTCTGATATCTCTTGGAATATGCCAGGTGAAGAAGCAGTTAAAGCTTATAAGAAAGGTGATGATATCGAAGCGGTTGTATTACAAGTTGATGCAGAACGTGAGCGTATCTCTTTAGGTATTAAACAACTTGAAGATGATCCATTTAGTAGCTTTGCTTCAAACTTCAAAAAAGGTTCAATTGTTAAAGGTCATGTAACAGCTGTTGATGCTAAAGGCGCAACAATTGAAATCGCAGAAGGCATTGAAGGTTACTTAAAAGCTCAAGATATCGCACGTGAACGTATTGAAGATGCAACAACTGCATTAAAAGTTGGTGATGAAGTCGAGGCTAAGATTGTTAATATCGATCGTAAAACTCGCGCAATTTCATTATCTGTACGTGCTAAAGATGAAGCTGACGAAAAAGAAGCGCTTGCTGCTGTAAATAATACTTCAACTCAAGAAGAAGCATCATTTACTAATGCAATGGCTGAAGCATTCAAAGCTGCATCAAAAACCGAGTAAAAAATATTCAACTAAAAAGTAAAGAGGGCTTGCCCTCTTTTTCTTTTGTGGTATAAAATGAACAAATTATATATCACATACATAACTTAGGAGTGACCATGAACAGATCAGATTTAGTGGAAAAGATAGTCAACTGGCGGGCACACCTTCCTGTGCAACTTGTTGATGACGCTGTAAGAGATATTATTGAACAGATCGCTTTAGCTATGGAAAGCAACGATCGTGTAGAAATTCGAGGATTTGGTAGTTTCAGCTTAAATTATCGTGCACCACGTAAAGCGAGAAACCCAAGAACTGGTGGTAATGTTGAGGTGAAACATAAATACATTCCTCACTTTAAACCAGGTAAAGAATTACGTGAAAGAGTAAATAATGCCGCTAAAGCATAATATCTAAAATAGTATTTAGTTTAAAAGCCTTTGAGTTAACTCAAAGGCTTTTTTATTAATCCCTCAATTAATATATTGATTAAGCATTAAAAAGTTATTTAAAAATAATTAAAAAGTTTGATGACTATTTAAAGTAATTTTAGTCTTAACACCTATCAAAATACATTTATAAATGTTCTTATCATAATGATCGATTTTTAACAAATGCGAATTAAGATTGGAACCAAGATCGCAATATCTATCAAAAGTTTCTGAGCATAATTTGTTGACAGGTTATGCTAACTTATTGTTAATTCGATAGCCTAATTTGAGTCAATGCGGCAAATTTATTCACATGATTTACTTATAATTACATTTTCATTAGGCTGCTTGCCATTAATGTTTATGTCTAAATTACTTTCAGACATATTTTGGTATGCGACAGCTTTTGGCGTGTTGATTATTGTCATTGCGAGTAAATTTCTATTTAGAAAAACGTTGTTACTTATTAGTATATTTATGTTAAGTTTCTTATGGTCGACGGCATATTCTAAACAGTATTTAATCAATATCGATCCTTACATTGACAAAACACTCGTCGTCAAAGCAAAAGTCGAAAGTATCAATATCCGGCATCCATCTCAGCAAATGAATCCTTACTATCTGCAATGGACTATTCTTGAAAGTAATCACCAAGCATCATCAACTCCTATCCCAATTTCAATTTATTGGGATAATGTTAATGTACCTAAAATAGGTCAAATTTGGCAATTAACGATAAAAACGAAAGTAATTCATAGTTATTTAAATGAAGGAGGATTTGATAGTCAGCGTTTTGCTATAGCCAATCGGACATTATTATCTGCAAAAATCAATAATGCTAAATTATTAAAAAATAAAAATGATATTAGACAAACTATTGTTGATCATGCTTTGCCTTATATGTATTTGTTTCATTACCGTGGGATATTATTTGCATTGGCTTTTGGTGATCGCTCTCAACTTGATCATCATTATCGGCAAATTATGATGAATACCGGCGTTGCTCACTTAATGGCGATATCAGGTATGCATATTTTGTTGGTCTTTGGTATGTGTTACAGTCTCGTCAAATTAACGTTATTTTTTATTCCACAGCGATTCAATAATTTATATGTCCCAATCATAATCGGATGGTTATGCGCCTGTTTTTATGCTTGGTTAACAGGATTCAATCCTCCTGCTTTACGTGCAATAATGGCATTAGGGATATGGATTTATTTACGCTGTCAAAACCAACATATCAGCGCATGGCAGAAAATTAATCGAATAATAGCCTTATTATTATTAACCGATCCGTTGATGATTTTGTCTGAAAGTTTTTGGCTATCTTGTTATGCTGTTGTTAGCTTAATATTTTTATATCAATGGGTACCATTATCAAAAAAGATTCAAAATAACAAAACGTGTTACCTAGTTAAATTAATACATCTACAATTAGGTTTAACAGCGTTATTGTTACCAATACAATTATTTGTTTTTCAAGGTGTCAGTACTATGGCTCTTTTGGCAAATTTAATTGCGATTCCAATCATATCGTTACTGACTTTTCCATCAATCTTGATAGCACTCTGTTTTAGTTTTTTTGATTGTTTCTATTTAGCATTATGGTTTTGGTTTATTGCTGAACAGTCACTTGATTATTTATTTTACTGTCTGAAGCTGATTGATTTCCCTTGGTTTACTACTTCATCTGATTTTTATTTATTAAGTATTATTGGATGGCTGGCCATAATTACTCTTAAAACGGAATTTTGGCGTCGTCATACTATAACCCTCTGCATTTTACTCATGATAATAGTGAGTCCATTTTTTAAAAAACAGCATTATCTATGGCGAATGGATATGTTAGATGTCGGTCATGGTCTGGCAATTGTCATACATGATGGGAAATCCGCAATATTGTATGATACGGGGGCGCAGTGGCAAAATAGTTCTGCCGCAGAACGTATAATCATTCCATTTTTACAATGGCACAATTTAGATGTAAAGGGAATTATTATTAGCCATCAACACAATGATCATATTGGTGGACTTTCTCTACTTCAACAACATTATCCCAATGCATGGCTGATGAGTTCATCAGTAAAATTAAAAAATCACTATCACTGTTTATCAGAAAATCATCTGACATGGAATAATCTAAGTTTAACTGTATTATGGCCAACTCATCTAGCCGAATATGCGCAAAACGAAGATTCATGTGTAATACACATTACAGATGGTCAATTTTCAGTATTATTATCAGGTGACTTAGAAAAAAATCAAGAGTATCAATTGATTGAAAAATATCGAAATACACTTAAATCAACAATTTTACAAATTCCTCATCATGGTAGTAACACGTCATCAAGCTATGCTTTTTTAAACGCTGTTAATCCTAGCGTGTCCCTTTTGTCGACTTCCCGTTATAATCCTTGGAAATTGCCTTCCAATAAAGTTATAGCACGTTACAAAGATCGACAATTAAATTTTTATACCACATCTAAATCAGGACAAATAAGTTTAGTTTTTTATCATCATAAATGGGAGTTGAAAACAATGAGGAATGAAATAAATCCGCGTTGGTATCATAATTGGTTTGGTCATTTGCCTGTATATTAACTAAATTTTCCTTTTGAAAAGGATAGATTAATTTCTCCAATCATCTTCTCAAAAAATCTAACACATAATATTTGCTAACGGGAATTCAACACAGTGACTTATTTGTTAATTTTCTGTAATAAAAGCAAACTTATTTTACAAAATAAATTTTTATGCTCTTCTATAAAATCTCAGTAATAGCTTATTTGGCTAATAATATAATTAACTTGAGGATATTGAACTTACTTAAGTAAGTTATTTAAAATGATTCGCAATAATTATTCATGGAATTTTAGGGCGTTAATCGGCGTAAAAAATTGATCTAAAAGTTTCTAATTTATAGTTTAATAAAAGTGCAATATTCATTAAAGCTAATAAAGATAATGGTTTATTATAGTTTTTTTAGATGTTTTTATTTCTAAATAATATTTATTTGGAAATTTTTGAATAAAAAGGTTTCAATTTTTTTAATCAGTATTATAATAAGAATTCATCATATTTTCGTTAAGAAGATTGATGAATATTAATTTTTTATAAAAAATTGGAAAATAAATATAGTTATACTAAATTATGAATGTTTTTATAATTTAGTTTAAGGATGGATAAAGTGAAGTTGAATTCTGTTAAACGATCGATAAGATTTATATTATTGATCCTCTTTGTAATAGTAATAGCTTATGCATATTTTTTTGATGATCTTTTAGAAGCTATTAATCATAATAAAATTATCAATACCGCTATTATTTCAATGCAAGTTATTGGTGTAATTTATACTTTTATTGTTTCTGTTTCACTAATGAGCGGAATCAATAGCTGGAAAAAGTTTTTATCAGTAGCCTCAGAAAATCCCAATAATTTTGATAAATTAAATAACTTTCCTTTTAAAGGTGCAGTTAAAGGGTTAAGAGGGCGTGTATCTGATTTGGCACTTTCAGGTCCAGAAATCCGTAATTCTGTTCTAGACAAATTAAAAGATAGCTTTTCCCACCGTGTATCTGGCGCAGATTATTTATCAGGTTTATTAGTTGGTTTAGGGTTATTAGGTACGTTCATTGGATTAATCTTAACAATGGGCAGTATCCGTGAATCAATGGATATTGTTACTAATAATACCAGTGATATTTCAGCTTTACTTGGTGGTATTGCCGCACCTTTAGGTGGCATGTCAGCAGCATTTACTGCATCATTTCTTGGATTAATGGGTTCTTTAGTAATGGGCTTATTAGCGCATTTATTAGGCTCAATAGTTGATAATATCTATTTTTCAGTTGAAGATTGGGCTAAAACGAATGCTAATGATGTAGGCGTTTCTATATCAAGTGTAATTAATGGTTCTACTGAGTCTGCTCTTGCATCACCTTCGGACGTTAAATTGCAAACAACGAATTTAAATGCAGCTTTATTAGATTCATTTAATCAATTTCTTAATTATCAGAAAAAATTCGAAGATAATCAATTACAACAGATTGAAAGCACCAATAAATTATCTAATTATTTTGATAAGCTCATTCAACAGCAAGAGCAGAGTTTTGCCTCACAAAACCAAATATTCAATTCTATGCAATCTGTGTTGGGGCAAATACAAAGTGAGTTAGAAGGTGTCAATTCAATGCTTGCCTCTATTGATGGTCAACAACCTATTTTACGAAGTATTCAAGTCGAATTAGAAACAGCGAATAATGCGTTAAATGCAATTGATGAACATACGGTGAAAATTAATGAGGTTCAAAGTCAAACAATTGAAGTTATTGAAAATGTTTATACCTCAACAGATAGAAATCGTACTGCTCTAGTTGAAGCAATTGGTGGAATGAATGCGGATCGCATACAAATAGTTCAAACATTTAAAGAAGTAGCTGAAACACTGACATGTTTGCAATCTGAAATGGAAGGTGTTCGCCAACAGTTATTAACGATTGAATCCGTTGCTCGTATGAAAACAAGTGATTCCGAAGCAGTAGTACAAGTAGTGCGTCAACAAAATGAATTTTTGCAAGAATGTGTTAGTCAAATGACTACATTAAGAGCATCTGTTCAAAATTGAGTTAATACTTTGTGTAGCACAGTTAATTAACTCTATTTTATTAAAGATAAGATGGAGTTAATTATTTTTAAATAGTTATTTGTTATATGGATTATGTTGTGAAAAATAAAATTATCGTATTAAGTGTGCTTTCGTCCCTTATGATTGGTTGTACTGTTAAACATGAGCTACCAAATACCCAAAATACTTACGAAGCAAATGAAAATATTCTATTAGCTAATAAACAATTACCTAGTATATTGCAAAATGGTTTTGATATTGAATCAAGAGGATTATCTTTAGCAGAAGCCATAGAACTTGCTCAATATTACTCCTTGCGTACTGTTTCTGCGAACTCAAGATTAGAAGAAGCAGATGCAAGAATAGATGAAATGAAAGCAACATACTATCCTAAAGTTAATGTGTTAGCTAAAACTCGCGATAAAGCCTTCGATCGAATGAGCTCGATATCAAGGTCTAATGATGAATATGCTCAAGCTCAGGTCTCTTTTCAATATAACCTGCTTGATTTTGGTCGTACTCGTTATAGTGTAGATAGTGCAAAACAACTTCGTGAATCAGCTAAATATGTTGCTGATTATGAAAAGAATAAAGTTACGTTCAATGTAGTGAAAGCTTACTTTAATGTACGTCGTTACACGCAACAAAAAGATTACGCTCAAGATTATATAAAAGAAATGTCACAACTTGTAAATACTATTGGTGTACAAGTTACAGGAGGGCTTTCACCTCAGTCAGAATTAATCAGGGCACAATTAGCATTAACCAATGCACAAAATGCTTCTAAATCAATTGAACTTCAATTGAAAAAATCGATACAAGAGTTGAATTCTTTGTTGGGTCGTTCAGCGCCAACCCATCCTGTAAAATTGAAAGAAGTATTTATTACAAGTCAATTATATGACCAAATCTTGAATAATGTGTTGGAAAATAACCCTGATATTAAATCTTCTGAGGCTCAGTTAAACAGTGCTCGTTCAGAAATTGAGGTTGCAAAAAGTGCACGATATCCTTCAGTTGATGCTGTCGGCTCGTATAGTAAACCTTTCCAACATCCAAGTGATAAAAATGGCAATTTCATCGGTGGTAAAGTGTCACTACAAGTTAGTATGCCTGTCTTAGATGGTGGTATTAATTCATCAAGAATCAGTCAAGCAGTAGCTCGATATAGTTATAGTATGGCTTCTTACAATCAACTGGTACGTGATATTAAAGAGGTTTCAAATAATTTGGTAGAAGATGCGCTTAACTCTACTGATACTTACCTAATACAATCGAAAGCCGAAGATGATGCAAGTAGAACTCGCAAATTATATATGGATGAATTCATTTTAGGTAAACGTAATCTAAACGATTTATTAACCGTAGAAACAGATTACTTTAGTGCGAAAGTAAGTCGATCATCAGCATTATATGATTATTATCTTTCTACACTCGGTTTATATTTACTTGCTGATAAGTTAGATGATGGAATGTTCAAACTTAGCTTAAAATAATGAAAAGAAAGGTATTTCTATGAAATCAAATTCACATTTCTGGCCAGCATATGTTGATATGATGACAGTATTATTACTTGTATATCTTCTAATCACGTTACTTTTTCAAATATTAATGATTATTGCTCAACAAAATGTTGGGATTAAATTGCGTGAGCGTAATCAATTAGTGACTAATGTTTATAAGTATGATCAGGGTGTCAATCCAAATGAATTACGTTTGGATTTTCAGGGGCCTAAAAATCGAAATTTCTTAACAGAAGCAAATAAAGAAAAATTGATTCAATGGATTGATGCGAATAAAGACCAAATCGAAGAAAAAGGTGCTGTTATTTTTGCTACTTCGTCAGATGACGCACAAGTTGGTTTTTCTTTAAGTCTACAATATCAACGAAGTTTAGAAGTGTTTAGTATTTTACAATCTCGAAAAGTTTCCGTTCAAAAAGTAAAAATAGAAAATGCTTCTGTTAATAGGAGTGATATTGGATTTGTATCTATCCGTATATTACGTGATGATGAAGTCAATGTGGTTGAAAATCAGCCTTCAGAGATTCAAAGTCAAAGAATGATACAGAACTAAAATATAGGCGCAATAAATTACTAGTACAGGTAAATTAAAGTGGTCATCGCTGCCAACTGATACCAACAAATTAATGACAATATTTGAATCAAAATGAAAGATAGATTTAGAGAAAAATTTCAAGATGGAGTGGTAGTTTTAAAAAAACTAGCTAACTATATGCCAACAGGAATAGCAGGTAGAACACTACTTGTTATCGTTCTATTTCTAATTTGGATTTCATTATTTAAAGTTGATGTGTTAGTTAAAGGTGTTGGTGTTATTCGTGTCGAAAGTCGAAATATCACTCTTCAACACCCTGAAGGTGGCGTTATTCAACAACTTTTGGTGCATGAAGGGCAGCATGTTACAAAAGGACAATTAATTGCGATTGTTGATAATAGCTATGTTAATGAAAGCTTTGCCAAAAATGAAATTGAACGCAAAGCTTTATTGGTCAGAATAGAACGACTTAATGCAGAATTAAGTAATGAAAAATTTGAACCTAAATTTACGGGTGAAAAATCATTAGATGAAATTATAACAAATGAATTGCATTTATTTGATTCAAGATCCGTAGCTTTACGGGCACAAAAACAAGTCATTAATGCTCAAGTAGAACAGAAGAAAGCGCAAATTTTAGAATTGGTCACTAAAATTGATGATCTTAGCAAACAAGCGGAGTTGGCTAAACAAGAAGTACAGCTTTACAAAAACATGGTAGCTAAGGGAGCAGCAGCACAAGGAGCTTTGCTTCAGAAAAAACTTGAAAATCAGCAAATACAAACCGCACTTAATGAGTCCAGATTAAGAGTACCACGATTAAATAGTGAACTTTCAGAATATGAAGCAAGATATGAACAGATTCAAGCTGACTTCATATCTGATGTTCAAAAACAACTAACTCAAGTTAATATCAATTTAAGCGATGTTGATAACTCGCGAACGCACAGTGAAGGACGACGAGAAAACTCAAAAATTGTCAGTCCTGCCGATGGCGTAGTTCAGCGTCTGTTTGTTGCTCATACAGGTGCAGTTATTCGAGCAGGGGGAGAAGTAGTTGAAATAGCACCTTCAGAAGTCCCTCTCATTGCTGAAGTAAAAGTAAGACCAGAAGATAGGGATCGTATTTGGGAAAAAATGGTTGCAAGATTGCATATCAGTGCTTTTGACGTTTCATATGCTAACACACTAGAGGGAAGAGTATCTGTTATCAGTGCAGATGCTGTTTCAGACGAAAATTTAGGTCGATATTACCTTGTTAGTATTGAAGTTCCTTCTGAGAAATATAATGTAACTATGTACCCAGGTATGAGTGTCGATGCATATTTGCTGACTGGAAAAAGGACATTACTGGAATACTTTTTAAAACCCTTATTGTCAAACAGTTCTCTTGTTTTTTCAGAACCTTAACTTATTTAGATGAATGGATATAAATAGATGTCACAATATAATGAATTACCAATGCCTGCATCATCAGAAACAGCTGTTGTTCCTGTTACCTATGCAGAAAACTATATACCCGTTAATTATAAAGATGTTGAATTATTAATTAATGGTACTGATTTGATTATTCAGTCTGGTGATAAAAAATTAATATTACCATTAGCGGCTAAACTAGCATCATTAGACCCAAATATATTTACTTTTTCATTTAAAGATGGGGTTACAATCAATGCTAATGAGTTAATTTCCAAGTCTCAATCTATTAATACTGCGCCAAAGTTAACTGAAAATAATGAATCTGATGTTACTGAAAAAAATGAGATGAAGGGGCAAGATGAACATGAAGTTATCGAACCTGTCGCTAATGAATCTGTTGAAATTATCGTAGTCAATAATTTAGACAGTCAATTACAAAAAGATGAAGAGAGTATTGAAGATCTTGAAAAGTTTATTTCAAAAAATTCTTCATCAACTATCAGTGATAATGATAACAATATTTCAGAAAATATCCCGTATCCATCAACATCCGATACAGCCGAATCTTCAAAGGAAAAATTTATTGCAGAATCGCATGAAATTATCGATATCAATGATAATAATAATAACAATAACGACGATAGCTCTGATGAAATCGATATTCCTTCAATAAAGTTATTACAAATCAAATCGGTTGTTAATAACTCAAGTAAAATTTGGATAGCGGGTACCGGTAATGACGAAGCAGCTGAATCAGAAAATTTTAATATCCAATATGAAAATATTCATATAGATCTATCGGGAGAAACAGAAAATTGGACAATTTACGCTAATGATGAAACGAAGCTACCTATTGGGCAAATAGGGCGCGTTATAGAAATTAATGATGCAACAAGTGTCGTTTCTGTTACTGGTCAACTCGGAAATATGAAAATCATTACAGCTGATTCGGCACTCGGTAAAGAATTTGGATTAGCTGCAAATCAATTTTTAATTATTTATCCTGAAGGAATAAAATCGTCTTTTAGCCTTGCTTTAAGCTATATTGATAATCAAGGCAATACAGTAAATGAACAGGCTAATTTTGATATTACCGATCACCCAGCAATTATTGTTGATAATACTGGGCATTTTCAACTTTCATCAACCAAAAATAATGTTGATATCACCGCTGGTAGTGGGGATGATACCATTTTTGCAGGCAATCAAAATGGACATTATGATGGAGGTGCTGGTACAAATACAGTTAATTATAGTCAACTTAAAGAATCACTGGTTATTGATTTAAATAATGGAAAAACTGACGCCAAAAATACCCACCATACATTAAAAAATATTCAAAATGTAATTGGAAGTAATAATGGCGATACCATAATTGGGCATAGCCAAGAAAATAATATACTCACTGGCGGTGATGGTAATGATACGATTATGAGTGGTGGGGGTAACAACATTATTGATGGCGGTAAAGGTATCAATACCATTGCCTTTGAAAATGTGACTAGCGGTGTTCACGTTGATTTATCTGCAAATAAAGTTATTAATAACGGTAATGGTGGCACAGACTCTGTTAAAAATATTCAAAATATCACCGGTAGTGATTTTGATGATATTTTAATAGGCGATGATCAAGACAACCTCATTGTCGGTGGTAAAGGTAATGATACTTTATCAGGTCGAGGTGGAAATAATACACTCGATGGTGGTGAGGGAATTAACACCGCTGACTATTCAGACGCTGAATCTGGAATTGAAGTGGATTTAACAAAAGATAATAACCAAGTTGAAGATAATGGATTCGGTGGAAAAGATACACTAATTAATATCCAAGCTATTGTTGGAAGTGATTATGATGATAAATTCATAACAGGTGTTGGCACTACCATTATTGATGGTGGCGCTGGTGATGATCACTTTAAAGTTGGTGGTAATGAAGCGAGCATCACATTTTTAAGTGGAAATAGTGGTAATAACACCTATGAAGCAGGAGCAGGATTTAACAATTATTTAGGGGGAACAGGTTTTGACACCCTTAGTTATGTAAATGCAGCTTATGGAATTAGCATTGATTTCAATAAAAGTATTGTTTATGACAATGGCTTTTCAGGTATTGATATTTTAAAGGATATTAATAAAGTCATTGGAACTAATTTTGATGATTATTTCGTTTTAGGTAATGGCGATCATTCAGTCGATGGGGGTCTTGGTAATAATACAATCATAGCAGGTTCTGGCAACAATAAAATTGATGGAGGAAGTCAAGGCGCAGGTTTCATTAATACTGTTGATTACAGTAATGCAACTTCAGGTCTGGAAATGGATTTAGTAACGGGTGATGTTGCTAAAAATGGCTTTGGTGGTCAAGATAACATAACAAACATTCAAAAAATTATAGCGACTGATTTTGATGATGTGATCTACAGTAGTGCTAACGATCTAAGTATTTTAGCTGGGGCTGGAAATGATACAGTTTACGGCAATTATGGTAATGATATTCTTGATGGTGGAGAAGGTGTAAACACATTAAGATATGATGCTCTCAGTGACGGTGTTACTATCAATATGAGTAACGGCACTGTTACTAAAACCTCTGGTACAGATAATTTTACCAATTTCAATACTTTTATTGGTTCAAAAGGCAGTGATGTTTTCATCGCTGCAGCAGGCAATCAAACAATTGATGGTAGCTCAGGTCACGATGCCATAGATTATAGTGGTATGTCTGGAAGAATGGTGGCTCATCTTGATACTAATCAGATTGATGATGATGTTAAAGATAGACATTTATTTCATCACACCGTAAAAAATATTGATGAAGTTAGATTTTCAAATGCTTCAGGTAATGTTGGTTATACTAAAACATCGGGTTCAACAAAGTTTGTCGGCGGTTCATTAAATGATACCTTCTATATTTTAGGCGGAAATAATGAAATTTTTGGTGGAAGCGGCACAGATATAATCAGCTATCGATACTCTACTACTGGAAAAGGTGTTGTAGTAGAACTCAATCAAAGTGGTACAGGTTATGCAACACAAAATAGCTATGGTGGTAAAGACCATATTGTGGATGTCGAAACCGTTCATGGTACCGAATTCAATGACTATATTAAATCTTTCGCTGAAATGAGAGGATTTTCTGGTAACGATACACTAGAAGGCGTTGGTAAAAATGCGTGGGTTGATTATGGCGATGCATCAAATGTGGATATCGATTTAGAGAAAGGTATTGCTGTAAAAAGTGGTGGGAAAACCACAGGTACAGATAAACTAATCAATATCAATAAAGTTGTAACTGGTTCGGGTGATAGTATTGTTCGAGGCAATGATAACGACAATGTTATAACCGGACGATTTGGAAACGATACATTTTACGCTTCTACAGGAAACGATAGTTATAACGGCGATCGCGGTAATGATACGTTAATTTATAATGAATTAAATAATACTAAAATTGAAGTTAATCTTAATACTAACACAATTGTCAAAACCCATGATAATGGTAATCAAGGTGTGGACAACTATAAAAGTATTGAAAACATCATTGGAACCAATGGTAATGATATATTCAAAATTACCTCATTAGCAGATTTAAATGGCTATCAATGTATTGACGGAGGTCAAGGATTTGATGTTGTTAAAAAATCTGGTCAAACAGATAATTTCTTTTTTGGAAGTTCAACTATTTTTAAACATATAGACAGTTTTGATTTCAAAGACAATAGCATGGATAGAATTTCCATTGATTTATCGACCTTTTTTGATGCTTTGGATACAGATTCAGTTGAGTTTGTTTTAGATAGTAATGACAGTTTAGCATTAATAAATTCTTCTTCTTGGTCACATAGTGTAAATGGTTCAAAAGAAATTTGGACAGATGGTACACATGAATTAATCGTTGACCGAGTATAAATAGAGATAAGAAGTGAGACAAGTTTATGAGTAACACAAATACAGCCTTAACACCGATGGAGCCAGCTCTTTCAATTATTCCTTTTACTTATGAAGACAATAAAATTAATGCTTCATGGGAAAAAGATAAAGTATCTTTATCAATTAATGGTTCGGATTTAATCATTACTACAGGTGACAATCGTAAATTGATTTTAACGATGGGAGCCGAATTAGCTTCTTTAAATGGAGGCGTGCTTTCATTAGCATTTAATGATGGAAAAAAATTAAATTCATATGAAATTATGAGTTTAGCGAAAATTGAAGATATTACACCAGAGATAATTGAAACAAAAGCACCTGAACAACTTACCACTAAAGAGGATGACATCACTGTCGAAAGTGTCGAAGATAAAACGGTTGATCTCACGACAAACATGACAGACAATTTTATTGTTATTGATACAAGTGGTGGTGCGGACACGTCATCAAATGAAATTCAATCTTCACTTGAAAATATGATGGATTTAGACATGCAAGTGAAGCCTGCTAAACTTAAGTCACCTCATGCAGATATTGTTTTTAAGAAGAGTTCATCATCCAGTTCGGATTCTGAAAAGTTTCAATCAAGTATCGATGGCGAAGTTCCAATTGTTGAAAGTAAACCACCTGCAAGTATTACGCCAAAGATGCCTAATGTTAAACTTTATCAATGGGAAGGATTAATCGATAGTGCTCAACATGTTTACGATGTCGGTGGTGGTAATCTAACAGCAAGAACGGATGTTACAGCCAATGCGCAGTATTCAACAACACTGGTTGATCTTTCGCAAGAAAATGCTGATTGGACGGTTAACGTAGCTAATCAAAATTATATTGAAGAAGGTAAAATTCTTCGTATTGTCTCTTTTGATGATGCTCAATCAATAGGTAACATAACAGGGCTTCCTTCTGACTATGAAATTATTCGAGGCGGTACAGCGCAGGGTGATAAATATGGTTTATCGCTCAATGAAATCATTATTTTATATCCAAAAGGTCAGATTAATAAATTCTCGATTTCGGTAACATACACTGATTCAAATGGAAAAACTGTAACAGAAGACTTTAATTTTTCAGTTGTTGATTCCCCTTCATCACTTATTGATATCGATGGAAACATACTGTTATCAAGTTCCGCTAATAATGTTCATGTTGTTGGTGGTGCTGGAGATGATGTCATTATTGCTGGCACAACACAAGATATTTATGACGGTGGAGCTGGAATTAATACTGTAGATTATAGCCAAGTAAAAGGTGACTTAATTATTGATTTACATACGAAAACTGTTACAGGAGCTGTAAATCAACAGGTTGAAAATATTCAAAATATTATTGGTAACAATGGTGATAATACTTTTATCGGAAGCTTAACAGAAAGTAACAACTTGATTGGCGGTGATGGCAAGGATATCTTTTTTGTTGGTGGTGGCAAAGATAATCAGATAGATGGCAAAGGCGGTATTAATACAATAAGTTATGAAACCACTGATAACGGAGTCAATGTTGATTTAACTAAGGGCATTGTTACCGATGCATTTGGTCGAAACGACTCAATTCGAAATATTAATAACATTACTGGTACACATTTTGATGATGTCTTAATTGGAGATGATAAAGACAATATCATAATTGGTAATGGTGGTAATGATATCCTTGTAGGTATGGGGGGTAACAATACGCTAATAGGCGGTAATGGTGGAAATAGTACGGCCAGTTATCAAGAATCCGTAAAAGGAATTAATGTTGACCTTTCTAAAACAGATAAACAAGTTATCAATAATGGCTTTGATGGTTCGGATACTTTAACGAATATTCAATCAATTAAAGGTAGTCAACATGATGATATTTTTAAAACCGCCAAAGGTAGTATAACGATATATGGTGGTGAAGGTAATGATACTTTTTATATTGAAGGTGATGCAATTAGTCGAGCTGTAATTCACGGTGAAGCAGGTAATAATCTTTATGTTGCTGGGCAAGGTTATAACTCCTTTATTGGTGGTTCAGGAATTGACGTTGTAGATTATCATCTAGCGTCTTCGGCCATTGATGTAAATCTTAAAACACGACGTGCCTATTCAAATGGTTTTGGCGGTGCGGATCAGCTAACTAACATAAATGGCATTGTTGGAACTGATTTTGACGATCGTATTGAATTGGCTAATGATACTAATTATCTCATTAGTACAGGCGCTGGCGATGATTATCTTATTGTAGGCAAAGGCGGAATGTCTAATTATTATGATGGAGGAGATGGTGTCGATACTATCGATTATAGTAATGTCGCTAATGGCATTGAAATCAGCCTGAAAAATCAAGTAGCAACAAAGAACGGTACCAAAGATAGCAATGGTCTTGATGGTGTAGATAAGGTCTCAAATTTCGAAAATATTGTTGGTTCAGCTTTTGATGATATCATTGAAGGAAGCGATGCTGATAATATTATTCATGTTGGTGGCGGGTCGGAAAATATCATCTATGGTTCTTTGGGTAATGACCAAATTATCACTAAAGGTAATGGAACGAATACGTTAGATTATAGTCGTTATTCTATTGTTGCACAGAATTCTGGGATTGAGATAGACGCTACTAATGGAACAGTAATAAAAGATATCAACGGACAGACATATCAGGATAGTTTTACAGCGGGTGGATTCGCAAAATTTGTTGGTACGGAATATGATGATACATTCATTATAAACCAGAGTACAACATTTGTTGACGGTAGTGGTGGAACTAACTCGCTTATTTTAGATGAAACAATGCAAGGATCGTATATTGTTGATTTAGAAAACAATCGTATTACAGCTAATAATTATGATGCTGAAATAAAGAATATAAATAATGTGACCATTAAAAATGGTACTTTGCAGTTTTATGGAAACGAAACAGAAGGTAATACCGTTATTGCTGGTGCAGGTGATGATCATATCCATGCTAAAGGTGGTGATAATTTTATAGACGGTGGCGCTGGTAGTGACTGGCTCTATTACGATGATGGAATTCAAGGTGTGGTTGTTTCGTTAGATGCAAACGGTAATGGTACGGCGACTAATGGTTTTGGCGGAAAAGATACGATAAAAAATATCGAAAACATATATGGTTCACAATATGACGATATAATATCAGGAAAAGGAATTTTAATTGGTGGTGATGGAAACAATACATTAATTGGTATTGGCAATAATGCAGTTGTTCAATATAAATCACCAAATGGAATTAAAGCAAATCTTGACACAGGTATAGTAAGCGATAATGGGTATGGTAAAGAAGATCGTATCGTGAATATACACAAAATCATTGGAACTGATAAAGATGATGAATTTTATGGTAGTAGTGTAAGTGATGAAATTCATACTGGTGCTGGAAATGATATTGTTTACGGCAGTAGTGGTAATGATAGAATAGTGAATACTAGTGGTAATACGAAAATAGATTATACTAATTTAAGAGAAGGTATAAGAGTTTATATTACTAACAATAAAGATATGACAGTTTCTAAAGGTAATTGGGGGAGAGATACACTTACTTCCATTACCGATATTTCAGGAACTAATTTTAATGACGAGTTTCAATTCAGTTCGCTTACCGATTTCAATCGATATCACTCAATTGATGGTGGTTTAGGTATAGATAGTGTCACCAAAAAAGGAAGAGCTGGAACGTTTGATTTTAGTGTCGTTAATAAAAATTTATTTAAACATATTGATATTTTCAATTTTAAAGATGGGGTCGCTGGTGATTTTATCCTCGTAAATTTAAGTGATTTATTTGAGAATATGGATAATAACAATATTCGATTTGATACCGATAGCACTGATTCATTACAAATTTTAGATAGTGCAGGTACTTGGGTACATTCTGAAATTTCACCGGGTGTTGATCAGTGGACAGATGGAACCCATACATTAACTTGGAATCATGTATAGGTATCAGATATCTTTATGAATAGTGAATTATCTACAAATTCTGGTGATATTTTTCAACTAAAGTCGGTCTTGTCAGAGGCCGCAAAAAAATTATCTTTACCTGTTGGTCAATGGGAATGGCAGGAGCAGATTGAAAAACTAGAGCAGACTGCTAACCGAGAAATGTTGTTTGAGTTGGCACAAAAATATCTTGGTATAGAATTATTTCCTTGTTCCGAAGAACATAATGCTGTCAATAAAGGGTTATACGTTGCTTTTGAAGAACAAACAGGATGGTCTCTGCTTACCGTTCATTCTAATAAGATAAAAAATGAAAAAAATGTTAAATTAGATAAACTGCCAAAGGAGACTTGGCGTGTCTTGCTAACTGAAAGAAAAAATAAATTAAGTTGGCGTTCATTGTTGGTTATGGGGCAAAAAGAAAATAGGATTATCAGTCGTCTTTTTTGGACAACTCTGATAATCAATCTCTTTATCATGCTCATTCCATTATATTTAAATGCAATATATGATCGAGTAATACCCGGGCAAGCTGACTCTTCACTTTGGACACTATCCTTAGGCGTAATGCTGGCTATTTTAGTTGAGTATTACTTTAGAATGGATAGAATAAAATTGGGGTGTGAATATTCATCTTTAGTACAATATCGTTTAGAACCTAAAATTATTTCTGAACTTATTCAAGTTATGCCTAGCTTTAAAACTCAATGGGGACGCAAAGTAATTGAGGCAATGAACAACTGGAATGTGTTTAGAATGCAGTTTTTAACGTTCTTTTCAAGCACAGTATTAGATCTGGTTTTCAGTCTGCTTTATTTTATTGTTATTGCGATTGTTGCGGGTTGGTTAATAGTTGTTCCTATTTTTATTTTTATATGTGCAATCGTTCGTATTACGCTTTTTTATTTTGAAAATAAATCTATTCCAACGATAAATGCTCAAGTCCCTTTTTCACCGACAACTCTTGAATATTATCAGTCTTCGGTTTCTTATAAAGAAGCGACTTATACCTTTCTAGCCGGTAATGAAAAAGCGCAGCAAAATGAACAAAAACGCTATATTATTCATAACCGCTGTAGTTCTTTTTTAATGGGTTTAACTAGTTTACAAACTGTGCTTGCCGTGATTGTTGCTTTTTACCTAATACAGACAGGTCATATGTCGCCAGCAGGTTTATTTGCGACAATTATTATTGGTGGTCGTTTGAGTCAACCGTTTTTCTCGTTAATGCATATGTTACCTAATCTTGAGCGTATGACTAACTCCATGAAACAGATTAATGCGCTTCTTGATAAAGAACAAAATGAAAACGGATTATTAAGTGGCTTCAACGGCCCTAAAAATGGTTGGGGGGCATCTAAAGTTAGTTTCAAATATCACCCTTCCTTACCTTGTTTAGACGATATCAGTTTGCAAATCAAGTCAGGTGAACGAATAGCGATAGTTGGTGGGCCAGGATCAGGGAAAAGTACTTTATTAAAATTATTATTAGGTATTTTAGAAGCAGATGAAGGCAACATAACATGGAATGGTTTTATGTTAACTAAATCTATTGCGGATTCATTACGAAGTGAAACTCATTATCTATGGCAATATAGTGGTATTATCGGCGAAACAGTATACGAATATCTTACATTAAATAATAAACCTGACCAAATTTCGCATGATCGCGCTTTAGAAGTATTAAAACAAGTGAATTTGCAAAATTTGTTACCTTTTTTAAATAATGGACTTGATACTTACTGGCGCCAATTGCCTGTTCCGTTAACGATTTTACAACGTCAAAAGTTAGCTTTAGCTCGATTTATTTTATCTCCGCATAGCATATCATTTTTAGATAATCCTAGCGCCGAGTTAGATCCGAATACTGAGCAGTTATTGTTAGCACAACTTGATTTACGTGCAAAACAAGGACAAACAATGGTTATTGCAACAGACAGAACTAATCTTTTGAGCTTTGTTGATCGAGTTATTATGCTTAATGGTGGCAATATTGTTTTTGACGGAAATAAGCAAGATTTCCAACAATATTTGCAAAAGACAGCTCAAGATAAATAAATTTGATTGATTACTGATAATCAATTCATTTTTCAATGATAAAAAAGGATTTGATAAGAATCCTTTTTTATTTGTTGTTTCCCTTCTATATTAAAATTATTGTCAGTAATACTGAATGATTAAAAATTCTCAAATTTAAACTTTTAACATTGGTTTAATCGATTTTAAAATTATAAAATAGGGTAATTTTTTAAAAGGCTTACTTAACTATGCTTTGTTAGATTATTCTCATTGTCTAAATTAAAAATGACTAAAATGATTTGGATTAGTCAATAAACACCAGAATAGATTACAATAGCAAATTTAATATAAAAGCATAATTCAATGGTGAATAAACAATGATTGAAAAATTATGGTATGGTAAAACACATTTTTATTGGTTACTGATGCCATTATCATGGTTGTATGGATTAATAACATTGGTTAGACGCCAACTCTACAAAGCAGGAATATTAAAATCTTGGAAATCACCTGTACCTATCATCGTAATTGGAAACTTATCGGTAGGTGGGAATGGAAAAACTCCACTGGTAATAGGATTAATTGAAGCTTTAAAGACTAAAGGTTTAAAAATCGGTGTTGTTTCACGTGGATATGGTGGAAAAGCAGAAAGTTATCCGCTTATTTTAGATGAACAAACAACCACCGCACAAGCTGGGGATGAACCAGTATTAATTTATCAACGAACACATGTGCCAGTTGCCGTTTCTCCCAATCGAAGTCAAGCGGTACAAGCTTTATTAGATAACTATCAATTAGATGCAATTTTAACTGATGATGGCTTACAACATTATGCATTAAAGCGAGATATTGAAATTGTGGTTGTTGACGGTAAACGCTTATTTGGTAACGGTTGGTGGATACCAGCAGGGCCAATGAGGGAGCGACAAAGTCGATTAAAATCTGTTGATATTATTATTATTAATGGCGAAACTAAAAGTCATTTAGCTGAAAAATTCCCCGAAAAAACTTATACAATGCAACTAAAACCGCAATATGCAGTAAATTTATTAACAAAAGAAAAAATAGAATTGCATTCATTAAAAAATATCTGTGCTATGGCCGGTATTGGTGATCCCAACCGTTTTTTTACAATGCTGAATACACTCAATGCTGATGTGATCAAAACAGTATCATTTGCGGATCATCAAAATTATACTTTGCCATTGTTAGCGAATATTGCTACACAAGATCAAACCCTTTTAATGACAGAAAAAGATGCGGTAAAATGTTTCCAATTTACATTACCAAATTGGTGGTATTTACCCATAGAGGCAATATTGCCTAATCAGGTAACTAATCAAATCTGCTCATTGTTAGAAGAAATAAAATCTAAAAGAGAATAAAAAATGAAAGAAATCCTCCTTAAGGCGCTAGCTTGCCCTAAATGTCATGGTGAACTTCAATATGATACTGAACAAAATAGTCTAATATGTCCAAAGGATAAACTTGTTTATTTAATCAAAGATAATATTCCTGTGTTACTGGAAAACGAAGCGAAAACACTGAATTCTTCGATTTCAGTTCACGAATAGGTAAAAGGTTTTAATTATGAATTTTTCGGTTATTATTCCTGCGAGATATGCTTCAAGTCGTTTACCGGCTAAACCGCTTGCTGATATTCATGGTAAACCTATGATTGTGCGAGTGATGGAGCAAGCCAAAAAGTCTTCAGCAAATCGGGTAATTATTGCAACTGATCATCAACAAGTATTCGATGTGGTGAAATCTTATGGCGGTGAAGTAATTCTGACTAGCAATAAACATAATTCGGGTACAGAACGATTAGCAGAAGTCATCAATGCCTATCAATTTTCCGATGATGAAATTATTGTGAACGTACAAGGTGACGAGCCGCTAATTCCACCAATCATCATTGATCAAGTTGCTGAAAACTTAGTACAGTATAAAACAGGAATGGCAACATTAGCTGTTCCAATCGATTCAGCAACAGAAGCATTTAATCCTGGTGCAGTGAAAGTAGTGACTGATAAAGATGGGTATGCACTCTACTTTTCACGAGCAACCATTCCTTGGGAAAGGGATCGCTTTGCGAAATCTGAAGATCTTTTCAAACCAACAAGTATTGGTGATTTTTATCTTCGACATATCGGGATTTATGCCTATCGAGCTGGTTTCATTCGTCAATATATCAATTGGGCACCTTCTACACTTGAGCAGATTGAAATGTTAGAACAGTTACGTGTACTTTGGTATGGTGAAAAAATTCATGTGGCAGTTGCTAAACAGGCCCCTGCTATAGGGGTTGATACACAAGAAGACTTAGAAAAAGTCAGAAAGTTATTCAAGGATTAAAATATGGCACAATTTTCTGGTTTTACCCAAACAGGACTTAATTTTTTACAAGATGTATGGATTAATAATAGTAGAGCATGGTTTGACGAGCACCGATCAATCTATGATAATGAATTAATCAAACCATTCCGGCTGTTAGTAGAACAGTTAACCCCCAACATGCTGGAAATTGATGAATGGTTTGAAACAAAACCAGCTATTGGTAAAACGATATCTCGCATACATCGTGACACACGTTTTTCAAAAGATAAATCGTTATATCGTAGTCGTTTATGGTTGACATTTAAACGACCAAACCGAGATTGGAAAGAAGCGCCTGCTTATTTTTTTGAAATAGCACCAGATTGCTATCGTTATGGACTTGGCTATTATTGTGCATCAAAGCAGACAATGGATATTTTTCGTGAAGAAATTCTTAATGATAGTGCAAAATTTTTAGACATGATTCGTTGTGTTAAAAAACCATTTGAACTTGTTGGTGAAAGTTATAAACGCCCACTAATTAAAGATCAAGATCCAAAAATAGCAACATGGTATAATCGAAAAAGTTTAGCAGCAATGGTTACAAACTCCAATATTGAAGATTTGCTAAACGGCGATCTACCTAACAAATTATCAAAGGGTTTTAAACAACTATTACCGCTTTATGATTATTTAATGCGGGTGGAAATGATAAAAAATATTCCCAATTTATGATTTAACACTGTGATTAAATGAGCTAGCCTAAGTAAACGACATTATTATTAATAAACAACTTTTTCAAAATGATTTAGTTTACTAAATATTGGGAAAGCTCATGATTAATTCTTTTACACCATTGATAATAAATTGAGTACCAACACAAACTAATAAGAACCCCATAATTCTTGAAGTCGCTTCAATTCCACTTTTTCCCATAAAACGCATAGTACTGCCTGCACTTCGCATACAAAACCAAAGGATAATACACAATAAAAGCGGAACTAAGATTGAAGAAGTATAAACAACCCAACTTGAAATATCATAACCTCCACTTTTTACTGTTGAAGCCATACTGATAATCATTGCAATCGTTCCAGGGCCTGCCGTACTTGGCATGGCTAGTGGTACAAAAGCAATATTATTCGATATTTCTTTCATTTTAGCATCGGCTTCTAACGTTCGATGAGAAGGTTGCTGAGGAAACAGCATTCTAAATCCAATAATACCAACAATCATACCACCAGCAATACGCAAACCAGGAATGGAAATACCAAACGTGCTCATCACTAGCTGTCCACCATAAAAAGAAACAACCATAATGATAAAAACGTAAATACAAGTCATCTTAGATTGGTAATTACGCTCTTCATTAGTCATATCACCCGACAAACCTAATAAAAGTACGACAGTAGTTAACGGATTAGTTAAAGGAATAAATAATATTAAACCAAAGCCAATAGTTTGTATCAGTTCAAACATAACACTATAAAATGAATAAAATTGGTAGGTTATAAGTATAATTGAAATTAAAAAGATAAGAAATATGGGCGCTTAATTACGCCCAATATTTTAAATGGGAGAGAAAAATTAAAAAGGAATATCGTCATCAAAATCCATTGGTGGTTCAGGAGCTTTAGGTTGAGCAGAGGGTGCGGCTTGTGGTGCTGGGCGAGCCGCAGCGGCAGGCGCAGTTGAAATATTATTAGCACTTTGGCCCCAATTTTGTGAATTATCATCAAAGTTATCATTGCCATTTCGTGAACTTAAAATTTGTAATGTGCCACCGATTGGATTAACAACAACTTCTGTCGTATAGCGGTCGTTACCTGTTTGATCTTGCCATTTACGGGTTTGTAATTGACCTTCTAAATAAACTTGCGTGCCTTTCTTAATATATTCACCAGCAATTTCAGCTAATTTACCGAAAACAACCACACGATGCCATTCAGTACGATCGCGGTTTTCACCTGTTTGTTTATCTTTCCATGATTCTGAAGTTGCTACGCTAAAATTTGCAACAGCGCTTCCGTTTGGCATATAGCGAACTTCTGGATCCTGACCTAAATTACCCACCAAAATGACTTTATTTATTCCTCGGTTTGCCATTATATACTCCTAAAAATTGCTTAAATATTTAATTTGCGTATTGTAACATGAGACAACAGCAACATCACCGTTTTTAATTTAATTCTGGAATATTACTTCTATTTTTAACATTACAAAAATAACTTTAGACATAGGAATTTAAAGATATTACGAGTATAATGCGCCACATTTGTTAATAGAATGTTCTAGAAACTTTCCTGTAAGGGGGCCTTATGATTAATGCGTTTGGACTAAAGAACAAACAATTAGTAAAAGTTAATGAAGGCGACATCAATAATGCGGCTTGGATTGACTTAATTGAACCAGAAGAAGCCGATCGTGATTTTGTTTTAACTCATTTAGGACAAAATTTAGCAACCAGTATTGAGTTAGATGATATCGAGGCCTCTGCTCGTTTTTTTGAAGATAATGAAGGATTGCATGTTCACTCTTTCTTCTTTTATGAAGATGCTGAAGATCGGGCGGGAAATTCAACCGTTGCTTTTACCGTACACAATGGTCGATTATTTACTTTGCGTGAACGGGATCTGCCTGCTTTTCGTTTATATCGTATGCGATCTCGTTATCAAAGCATGGTTGATGGAAATCCTTATGAAATATTACTGGATTTATTTGAAGTCAAAGTTGAACAACTAGCCGATCAAATCGAAAGTATTTATAGCAAATTAGAAGAATTGAGCCAAGTAATTATGGATCGTTCTGCACAAGAGCAATACGACGAAGCAATGACATCGTTAGCTGAACTTGAAGATACGGCTTGGAAAGTAAGATTGTGCTTAATGGATAGCCAACGTGCGGTTAACTACCTTGTTCGCCGAGCAAAAATGCCGGCAGATCAACTTGAGCAAGCACGTGAAGTTATTCGCGATGTTGAATCATTGGTACCACATAATGAATCATTATTTCAAAAAGTTAATTTTTTAATGCAAGCAGCAACAAGCTTTATCAACATTGAACAAAGTCGAATTATTAAAATTTTCTCAGTGGTATCTGTTGTATTCTTACCGCCAACTGTGGTTGCATCTGCGTATGGTATGAACTTTGAAAATATGCCAGAACTGAAATGGGAATATGGTTATCCATTTTCATTATTACTCATGTTATTGGCTGGTGTTGCACCCTATATTTATTTTAAACTTAAAAAATGGTTATAAATACAGAAGTTGATTAGATGTTAACCTAGACTTTTAAGGTTGTGAATAAAAAAATGCGTTAATTTAAAAAGTTAACAAAGGGAACTGAGTAACTCCACGAATAACTAGGAGACAACGAGGTTGCCTTTTATGCTTTTTAATCTCAATTACCAAGTACAATAAGTATAGAAAGATATTGATTTTAGATCATTAGTAAAATTAGTTTGTCAAAAAAGGGAGTAACATGAGTCAGTACGCACTAGTCACCGACATCGGTGGAACCAATGCCCGTTTTGCATTGTTTAATTTAGTTACAAACGAGTTATCGGCAATCACAAAAATTCTCATTTCAAAAGAAGATATATTACTGACATTAATCAAAAATTATCTTCAAGCGCAATCCGTAAAAATTGAGATTGCGTGTATTGCCATCGCTTGTCCAATTGATGATGCTGACACTGTTACTATGACAAATAACAATTTGTCGTTTTCTCGCCGTGAATTAATCGAAGAACTCAAACTAAAAAAACTTGAGGTCATTAATGATTTTACTGCAGTTTCGACATCCATTCCAAGACTGTCACCGCAAGATTTGGTAAAAATTGGAGGGGATGAACCTAATCTAAATTATCCTATAGCAATTTATGGTGCGGGAACTGGGCTTGGTGTTTCACATTTGATAAAAGTTAATCAGCATTGGGTAAGTTTGTCCGGTGAAGGTGGGCATACAGAATTACCCATGATAAATGAAGAAGAAGATCGCATTTTGGTTCAGTTGCGTAAAAAATTTGGACGAGTTTCAGCCGAACGATTTTTATCCGGAAATGGTATTATTAACATTTATCAAGCCATACAGCAAATTAATCATCAACCATTAACTGATATCACTCCAGATATCATTGTCAACAAAGCACTAACAAATAGTTGTGATTTATGTTTGCAAACCTTAAATTACTTTTGTACATTTATGGGAAGATTTGGCGGTAATTTGGCATTAACGCTAAATACTCAAGGGGGAGTATATATTGCCGGTGGTATTGTTCCTCGTTTTATTGAATTTTTTAAAGCTTCGCCGTTTAGATCTGCTTTTGAATATAAAGGGCGAATGTCTACGCTGGTCAAAAAAATTCCTGTATATGTGATTACACATGAAGATCCAGGGCTATTTGGTGCAGGTGTTTATTTACAAAATAGCCTTCTAAATATTGATTAAAGGTTTTATTTTATGATGTGGTGTTATATTTATCGTAGTCCAAAAAAAGAAAATTGTTACTTGTATATGAAAAATGAAAATGATTTTTCTGGAATACCTGAAAGAATACTCTCAATTTTTGGTTCTCCGATATTTGTTATGAAAGTATTATTAGATGGAAAAAGACGTTTTGTAGTTGGAACATCCGAAGAAATCGAAGAAAAGATTAAAACGGATGGGTTTTTCTTACAAATGTTAAAAGAAGATGATTTTAAAGCATGATTGAGCCATTTTGGAAAGGTAAGACATTAGATCAACTTAGCGATGACGAATGGGAGCAGCTATGTGATGGTTGTGGTCAATGTTGTCTGAACAAATTAATGGATGAGGACACTGACGAAATCTTATACACTAATGTAGCTTGCAATTTGCTCGACGCCAACACATGCCAATGTAAACATTACGTTAATCGATTCAAATATGAACCCGATTGTATTAAGCTCACTCGAGAAAATTTACTTACTATTGAATGGCTACCTTTGAGTTGTTCTTATCGATATTTCCAAAAAAATGGGGATTTACCTGAATGGCATCCACTAATAGTGGGCAACAAAAAACTGATGCATGAATTAAAAATATCGGTTAAAAATCGAATTGTATATGAAAAAGATGTGATTTGTTGGGAAGATCATATCATTTAAAAAAAGGAGCAACAGCTCCTTTTTAAATCATCTAAAGAATGATCCACAGAGCACCAAAAATTTTGGTGGCAAAATAGTTCATAAACATTAGCACGACAGCCACAATAGCAAACGTAACATCGATCATGCCTATAGGAGGAATAAAACGACGAATTGGAGCCATTAATGGCTCTGTTAATTGGTAAAGAATTTCGTCAGGTACAGATTGCCCACGACTAATCCAACTCAAAACCGCTCTGAATAGCAATAACCAAAATAACAGGTAACCCATAGCATGCAAAATTGCGACCAAAGCAAACCATAAATAATCAACATTAAATGGTAAATTTATGGGGATAAAACTAAAAATAAACAAAATTTTAATTAAGGCAACTAAATACAAAAGTAGCCACGTTGCAAAATCAAATTTTCCTACTGAAGGAATAAAACGGCGCAATGGTCCGATAATAGGTTGAGTAACTTTTACAATAAATTGAGTGATTGGATTATGAAAATTAACTCTGACTTGTTGCATCCACAAACGTAAAATTAAAACATACAGACAAAACGTTATTACCGTTTTGCCAAGAAAGTAGATCAATTCCATTGAAAACTCCTTAAATGAAAGTCATTGAGCCAATATATCATAAATACTTTCGCTCGCCAAAGATTGCCGTACCAATACGAACCATTGTGCTACCAGCTAAAATCGCCGCTTTCATGTCTCCACTCATTCCCATAGATAATGTATCAACATAAGGAATATCAATTTTTAATTGTTGTAAAAGCGCCGTCATTTTTGAAAAAATAATGAATTGTTTATCGAAATCATCTTCGATTTCAGGGATAGCCATTAAACCACGTAAACAAAGGTTAGGTAATGTAATAATCTGGTTGGCTAAATCGAACACTTCTTCTGGTTTTACGCCGGATTTGGTGGCTTCTTGACTTATATTAACCTGAATAAGTACATTTAATTTAGCCATATTGGCAGGGCGCTGATCACTTAAACGCTGAGCGATTTTGAAACGATCAATTGTATGCATCCAATCAAAGTGTTCTGCAACCAACTTGCTTTTATTCGACTGCAAAGGACCAATAAAATGCCAAATAAGGGGACAATTTGGCATCGTTTTTTGAAAATAATTTATTTTCTCTACACCTTCTTGTACATAATTTTCACCAAATGCGAGTTGTCCTGCGTCTATCGCTTCTGTAATCAATGTAACTGGTTTAGTCTTACTTACTGCAATAAGTTCAATTTTTTTGGGATCTCGACCACAATTTGAAGCTATTTTCTCAATATCTTTTTTTATAGCCATTAAATTGTCATGTACTGTATTCATGTTTATACCTAATTATCATTAGTATGTCTAAATTAATATTACATTCTTTATTATCGCTTAGTGTAACCCAAAAAGCATCCGATTTGCACCTATCTAGTGGCGAAGTGCCTTGTATGCGCATTAATGGACAACTGCAATTTTTGTCTGTTTCTCAACTATCAGCACAAGTTTTGGAAATAGAATTATTTAAATTACTCAATGATTCCCAGAAAAATCGATTACAACAAAATGGTCAAATTGATATCGCTTATCATCCCGCAGAAATAGGGCGATTTCGAGTAAATATATTTTATCAAATGCGAGGTATTTCAGCTGTCTTTCGTGTCATCAATCACCAAATTCCAAGTTTACAAGAAATTAATGCCCCCAAAATTCTACCTGCATTAACACAAACTCAAAGCGGGATTATTTTAGTTACCGGTGCAACTGGTAGCGGTAAATCAACAACGCTGGCGTCATTGATACAATATATCAATTTGACAGCAACTAAACATGTTATTACTTTAGAAGACCCGATAGAATTTATTTATCAAAATAATAAATCGCTTATTCAACAACGCGAGATTTCTGATTTTGGCTCGGCAATTGATAGTATTTTAAGACAAGATCCCGATATTATCATGCTTGGCGAATTACGGCATAAACAATCTATTCAAGCTGCGTTAACCGCTGCTGAGACAGGACATCTAGTCTTTGCAACTTTACATACAAGCTCTGCAATTAAAAGTATCAACCGAATTATTGATGTCTTTGAAAATCATTCACATAATTTTATACGAGCACAATTATCGACAAGTTTAAAAGCGATTATTACCCAAAAATTAGTCACAAATAACCGGCAGCGTAAAGCATTATTTGAAGTTTTGATTAATACGCCTGCGGTAAGCAACCTTATCAACGAAGGCAAAACTAAACAAATACTTTCATTAATGCAAACGGGTCAACAATATGGTATGCAAATAATGCAAAATGATGATTTGTAATGATCAGTAATACAATAAAATTATCATTATATTAAAATAAAAAATGATTAGATAAAATTTAAAGTTTTCTAAAAAAATAAATTATACTAGTGTTAAAAAATTCAAATGAAAAAGGGGTAAATAATGGAACAACGCATTGGTTTAATTGGTTTAGGTAATATGGGTAATGCTATCTTACAAGGTATTTTATCAAGTAAAATTGTATCAGGTAATCAAATCAATATTTATGATACCCATCCAGAAAAAGGGATTTCACTTAATCAATCTTATGGAATTAATAATTTAGATTCAGCCAGAAATGTAGCAAAAGAATCGGATATGGTTATTGTGGCTGTTAAACCCAATGCTATTATTGATGTTTTAAATGATATCCAAAAAGAGTTAAAAAAAAGTACTATTGTTATTTCTATTGCAGCAGGGGTTAGTATAAAAACGATTGCAAAATATGTGGGATATGAACAAAAAATTATAAGAGTCATGCCAAATACACCTGCCTTAGTCAATGCAGCGATGTGTTCAATCACGCCAAATACAGAAGTCACAGAAGAAGAATTAGCTACGGTTCAAACATTATTTAATTGTATTGGTGAAACTGAAATTGTACCTGAATATTTAATCGATGCTGTAGTCGGCGCAAGCGGATCCTCTCCTGCGTTTGTATTTATGTTTATTGAAGCTTTAGCTGATGGGGCAGTAAAAGGCGGTTTATCCAGAAAACAAGCCTATAAATTTGCTGCCCAAACAGTAATGGGATCTGCGAAGATGTTACTTGAAACGGGTAAGCATCCTGGTGAATTAAAAGATATGGTATGTTCACCAGCCGGTACGACCATTGAAGGCGTGCAAATGCTTGAAGAAAAGGGATTCAGAGCGGCGGTTATTGATGCTGTTGAAGCAACAATAAATAAGTCTCAAAGCATGAGTGAAAAATAACTTAGTCTCAAAATTTACATTTGGCAAAACTCTAAAATTAATTAAAACAAAAAAATTAAATTAATTTAACTAATGAATGCAAGTTAGGTTTTGCCTATTAAATAAATTTGTAAAACTTTACAAACAACACTTGCATTAACAATTAATATATGAGTTAATAGTTTACAGCATATAACGTGCAGATTTATTTAGTGACATCTTGATTTAAGCAGTTTGTAGTTTACTTTCTATTTACATTAGTATTAGTTCTCTTCAGCTTTCACGTTTCAGTGTTTATAAGTAGTCCAAGTTTTATGTTTTTTTTAAATTAGCCTTGTTGGCTTAAATTATTTTATAGGAAGATTATTATGTCTAAGAAAACTGGTCAAGTTAAGTGGTTCAACGAAAGTAAAGGTTATGGTTTCATTTCTCCTGCTGATGGTAGTAAAGATGTATTTGTACATTTTTCTGCAATCTCTGGTGAAGGTTTTAAAACTTTAGGTGAAGGTCAACAGGTTGAATTTTCAATTCAAGACAGTGAACGTGGCCCAGCTGCAGCAGATGTTGTTGTAATGTAATTCTGCACCCATCTTTATATTTTATCAGCATATTATAAATATGCTGATAATTTCCTACATCCTATAAAATATTTTATTTGCTTTTCCAAAATCTCTAATGTATTATTTTTTGCGATATTAGATGTGATAAATATACTAATATTATCAAAAAGATATTTTTTAAATCGAAAGGAAAAGTAAATAATGAAAAAAATACTAGTTTCAGCTGTACTTTTAAGCCTATCTTCAGCTGCGATGGCTGATTTATCTGATAGTTGTAAAACTTATTTTGAAAAAGTGGATAAATTAGTTGAATCTTTACCTAAAGATGCAGCAACAAAACAGCAAACTGATATGATGAAACAAAATTTAGAAGCAGGTAAAAAACAAGTTGCTGCTATGTCTTCAAGTGATCAAGAAACAGGTTGTAAACAAGGCTTAGATGCACTTAAACAATTAGAATCTCTTTATCCTGCTTTAAAATAAATTAATAAATTCTTGATGAAAAATCTATTTCTGATTTAAGCGTCGGAATTTCCATGGGGCTATTGGATTTTTATCTTTCCATAGTCCCTTTCTATTTTGTTTGGCTTGCGATTCAAGGGCTATTAATTGCTTATTTTTAGCCACACCTTTATAGCGATATACCCAAGCATATCCACTTGCAACCATTTTCTGATTGATATTAATGCCATTATAAAAAACGGTTCCTAATGTTCTGTTATAAATATCTTTGTTACTTTCTTTGATATAAACAGATTTTCCTGCGATGAGTGAAGCTAGGTATTTTCTAGATGCATTACCGTAGGCTTGTTTGCTTTCTGGTGCATCGATATCAAGTAAACGGATTCGGATTTTTTGTTTCACAGGGGTTAATACATCAATTGTGTCACCATCTATTACTTTAACGACTTTTCCACTGAAATTAGCATAGGCAATGGTATTGAAAAAACAAGATAAAATAAAAAAAACAACAAAACGATTAAGTAAACTCATGATTAATAAAGACTATAAAAAATTTGCCTCATTATACCTTGAATAGCAAAAAATACGAATGAAAAATCATTAACCTAAAGAAATTTGTATTCAATAGTTAATTTTTAAGACAATAAAAACAGGTGAGAATATATTATTATACAAGGGATAAATGTATCATCAGAAACTGCTTGGATAATCGATATTCAAGGAAGCCTTACCGAATAATGTGTAAGGCTAGTTAAAATCAAAAAAATTAAAATTCGCTGGTATCTTTGAATAACCCAACTTTAAGATCGGTAGCTTCGTAAATCAATTTACCATCTACATAAACTTCGCCATCACCGATTCCCATAATTAACTTGCGGTTAATCACACGTTTAAAATGGATTTTATAGGTAACTTTTTTGTTTTTAGGTAATATTTGACCTTTTAATTTTAATTCTCCAACCCCAAGAGCTCGACCTTTACCCTTACCGCCAATCCAGCCAAGGTAAAATCCGACTAATTGCCATAAAGCATCAAGTCCAAGACAACCAGGCATGACAGGATCATTTTTAAAATGACATTTGAAAAACCACAAATCTGGATTGATATCAAGTTCCGCTTCCACATAACCTTTATTAAAGTTTCCACCTTCTTCATTCATTTCGATAACACGGTCCATCATAAGCATTAAATCTGATGGTAAAGGCGGTCCGTCATGACCAAAAAGTTCACTATTTCCTGATTTAATCAGATCTGCTTTATCGTACGAAGATTTACGTTCAAATGTCATAAAAAAACCTTTTATTTTCTGTCATTACTTACATGATTATAAAAATAATTATTCAATAAAATATTATGAATAACCAATACTGTAAAATCCTTTGCCGCTTACTAAAATGTTACATCTCAACCAAATTCGGCTTTCAAGTTTATTGGGTATTACTATTTTTTGCAATATCTTTGCCATTTTGCAAACCAACCATCTTGTTTTTTATCTTGTAATAGCATAGTTTGCATACGTGCATAAATAAGCTTATAAAGACTAATTGCATTATCATCTTTATAAGGAATTCCTGTTAATAAATAAAGTGCATCCGCAATATGTTCAACAGTCCAAATAGAAAACTTTTCTTGAGCTATTGCTTCAATCACATTATCACTCAAGCACAAATGGCGTTGATTAGATGCGGGAATAATAACGCCTTGCTGACCAGTTAACCCCTGATGCTGACAAACAGTAAAAAAACCTTCAATTTTTTCGTTGATACCACCAATTGATTGTACATGACCAAACTGATCTACCGATCCGGTAACAGCTAATTGTTGATCGATAGGCTGACCTGAAAGCGCACTAATAATTGCACATAACCCAGCAAGCGATGCGCTGTCTCCGTCAATTTCATTATAAGATTGTTCAAATACTAAAGAGGTTGAAAAAGGTAATTGATGATTAATAGCAAATTCTGACATAATAAAAGCCTGCATGATCATCATACCTTTAGAATGAATATTTCCTGCAAGTTCAGTTTTGCGCTCGATATCAATTAACTCACCGTCTCCAAAATGAACAAGGCAACTTAAACGCGTTGGCTCACCAATCGCTAAAGGATAGCCAGGATATTCAACAACAGATAAACCATTAATTTGACCAACAACCTTATCTTGAGTATTAATCATGATCTGTTTATTAAAAAACTCTTCATGAAATCGTTTTTTAAGATAATCTTCACGCCATAATTTATTCTTAGTCGATGAAGCCACTGATAACTCATCAATAACCTCATTTTTGGCATAATAACTAGCATTAACTAATAAACCATGAACCCAATCAATCGCAAGGGGAAGATAAAACTGATCGCCTGTAAAACGCACCGCTTCTTGATATATTTTGTTATAGGCGGATGGTGCAATACTTGGCAGATGAAATTTATCAGCAATAAATTGTAAATAATCTAGCCACGTAGTGAGCTTGTCAGATGAGGTAATCTGCAATTCATTTTCAAATTCAGCATAGATAGACGTATTATAAAATTCTGGATCAAAATCCTGTAATTCAGCTAAACTTAGCCGATCACCAACCAATATAATTCTTAAATCCAGTGGCATTGAAGGAATAGATAACGGCAATGGATGCGACTCATCAGCTGAAAACCAGTCGAATTCCTGTTTAAATACCATCTGCTTTAATTTAATCAATAAAGTAGGTTGGCTTAATAAAGATCGTAAACCTAAAATTAAAACCCCACCATTAGCCTGATGCACTAAACCTGGATCGAGTTTAATTGGGCTATTTTCTGGTTGTCGAACACAACCAAATAATTTCTCGCCATCAACATAACTTGATGCTAAACAATCATCTAAAATGGCAAAGTTATCCTGCTTGCTTTTGGCCTCAGTCAAAGTGACTTTATTATCATTAATAAAATAGCTGTAACCCAACGTTGAAGAGGAAGCATGTAATTTAACTGCTTGTTTTAACAAATCAAAAAATAGTTCACTTTCTGACGCTTTCAGTAACATAAAACGAGGGTGATAACTTGCTCTTTTACTCGGGCATAACATGGATAATGCAGACGCAATCCGAGGTTGCCAAGAAAGAATATTGTTTGACTTTTCTATCACAGATTTAGTTTCTGCTTTACTAGGGTTACCAAGCACACTAATCTGAGACAAATCAGGTTGGATTTGATGTATTTTAAGTTGTGAGATAGCCAAAATTATTATCTTTGTTGTTAGCGAATTTAATCCTTAAATTATAACAAGTATCGATTATAACGCCAAGATCATACCAAAATCTTTATGCTAACAAATAAAAAAATTACAGAAAGATTTTTCAAAATCAGGTAAACTGTAAAGTATCTTACAGTAAATATTCTTCATTACTATCGTTACCAATAATAAATATGCTCAAACTCAAAAATAATCATATCAAAGATACCCAATCCTCACAAATTGTAAGCTGGGGACACTGGTTTACATTATTTAATATTTTTGTTGTTATATCTTTGGGTAGCCAATATTTAATCATTGCAGACTGGCCAAGAACATTTATGGGGCGGTTTTATGCAATCATTAGTGCAATTGGGCATTTTAGCTTTTTAACGTTTATAACCTACCTCATATTACTTTTTCCATTAAGCTTTTTTATTCACTCAGCGCGTTGGCATCGAATATTAGCAACCATAATTGCCACATTAGGAATCGCCTTACTTTTAGTTGATATTGATATCTTCTCGCATTTTAGAATGCACTTAAATTTATCCATATGGCAGTTATTTACAGCGCAAAACGCCACTTTTTTAAGTAGTGCGTTTATAATCATTCCATTTATTTTATTAATTGAAATATTATTTGCATTATGGAGTTGGAAAAAATTACGCAGCTTAAATAAGCGTAAACGTTATGCAAAACCAGTCGTGGTTATATTTATTCTTTGTTTTGTCTTTTCGCATCTGATTCATATTTGGGCCGACGCAAATTTTTATCGCCCAATAACCATGCAACGTTCAAGCTTACCATTATCCTATCCATTGACCGCAAGACATTTCCTTGAACGATATGGATTTATGCCAGAAAATGATTACCGAACTCGGGTCAGCCAAGAAGGTAATCCTTTTGCTATTGCTATAGAATATCCTCTTGCACGGCTGAGTTATGATGAAAAACAAGCAACCCAAAATATACTAATGATAGTTATTGACGGATGGAATAGTCGTTTATTAAACGACAACATGCCATGGTTAAATGAATTTGCGAAAGAAAACCTTAAATTTACGGATCATTACTCTGCAAGTAACCAAACAAATATTAATAAATTTTCATTATTTTATGGACTCGATCCCAACTATTACAACAGCATATTAGCGGGTCATAAACCTTCAGTACTATTTGATGCTATTAATTATCGTCATTACAACTTAGGGATGTTTTCGTACGATGGATTTGATGAACCATTGTATCGATATGCATTGCTATCCAATTTTTCAATACCGCCGGCAAAAAAAATGACTAATAAACAGGTTACTGATAATTGGATGGCGTGGCATGATGAACAAAATAAATTAGAAAATCATGCACCACTATTTTCACTGGTACAATACTCACTCGGCGTAAAACATAAAAATATACCGCTAAAAGAACTTGAAACAGAAGCAAGAAAATTAGATCAATATCTTGAATCATTAATAGCGTATTTGAGACTAACCAATACCTACGAAAACACCGTAATTGTCATTACCGGAACCAATGACATCACTATAAAAGAAGCGAAAAAAACAGCGATACGTAATGACGACATTAATTACAGTCGAGAATCACTTAATGTGCCACTGATTATCTCATGGCCAAATAAAGAACCCGCTCAAATCAGCCGACTAACATCGCAAACTGATATTATGCGCACCTTAATGCAAGATGTGCTTTATGTTAACACCTCACCACATTTATATAATCAAGGTGAAAACTTATTCAACAGCAAGTCACGGCAATGGATAGTGGCGGGGAACGAAAAAGAAATCGCTGCACTATACAATGATAAAACAATTGTTTTAGATGGATTTGGACGATCTAAAATTTACGATATCAATAATACACTACAAAAAGAAGAAAAAATAAGTCTTCCTATATTTTTACAAATTGTCACGGCAAACCGCCGATTTATGGTGGTGTCTAATTAATTTAACGACTTAAAACACTAATGTTTAAAACAGTGGACTTAAAATAAGAATATAACAGTATGATCATCTTTAATGATTGATATTTTTTCTATACAGCACATGTATAACATAGCTATCACAAATTAAAATGGCTAGAAATATCGCTCAAATTTGTTAAACACTAACTATCAATTTTTAACGGCTGGATAAAATCATTCAAATTGGCTTTATTCAGCGCAATAAAAAACCAATAACTCATCATACAGTACATTTAAAAAAGTAAATTTTTCTAGATGATATTGTTACTTTCTAAACAAAAAATAAAATTCTCTCATCCCAACCCCTAAAAAAAACCAAATTTACCTAAAATTACTGATTATTTATAATCATAATAAAAAATAAATAAAAATGTTGACTGTTTAAACAAAAGCCCCTATTTTGTAAACTTTAAATTTAATTTATAAAAAATTTACGAAACTTATAAAAATACATTATAGAGTAAAGAATCAAAAGTAAGGATTTGTGGCATGAATATAATGGATAAGTTGACAAATAGTATTTCTTCACTTAGTGAAAATTTGCCTTTTGCTAGCTCTGCACTGAATAACTATTCCCTTTCAATTGAACGACTTGATGCTTCATCAAATATTTCAATATTATCGATTGAAGGAAAGGAACAAATTAATCAGCCATGGCGATACATCATCAATTTCACAAGCCAAAATAAACAGATATCAATTAATTCGGTATTAAGCCAAGTAGCATCGTTGACTTTTCATCCACGGGGTAAATCACTCGAATTAAAACAAATAAGTTCACAAGACATTCATGATAAGCCCAGAACAATATACGGGGTGATTACCGAATTTAGCTTAGTATCCATGAGCGAGGATCAAGCACAATATCGAGTAGTGCTTGAACCAAGAGTTGCACTGCTATCTAACAATTATCAAAGTGCTATTTTTCAGAATAAAAGTGTAGTGAATGTTGTTGAAGAAGTATTACGAAATCATGGATTAACCGGTATTGATTTTCGATTTGAATTAAACGAAACCTATCCAGCTCGTGAATTTATAACTCAATGGCAAGAATCCGATTTAGTCTTTATCCAAAGGTTGCTTGCTGATGTAGGTATTTGGTTCTATTTTGAAACCCATCCAGAACATCACTGTGATGTCATGGTAATTAGTGATTACGAACAAGGGTTTGATAATGCGGGTAGCATCATTATTAGACAACCAAGTGGCTTAAATGATAAGCAATCTCATAGTGTATGGGATCTACAGTTCAGCAGTAAAACAAAACCAAATCAAGTAAGTGTCAATGATTACAACTACCGTATAGCAAACAACTCTCTACATGGTATAGCCAACAGTCAACCCAAAGATATCACAACGCGTGGTGATGATTATCGTTACGAAGAACATCATAAAACACTGGGTGACAAACACACAGTAGAAAGTGGACAATGGTATGCGAATATACGACATCAACGCTACATATCTGAACAACTATTTATTTACGGTAAATGCAATAATTACACATTAGTACCCGGTCAACGCATTATCATTGAAGGATGCCCAATTAATGATATAAAAGATGGTATTATCATTCTGACTACAGAGTGTCAGGGTGATCGAACAAATTCATACCAAACTCATTTTACAGCAATCCCTTATGACGTATTAAAACCTTATCGCCCAGCCCCCCTTAAATGGCCTCAAGTTACGGGTACATTACCTGCACGAGTGACGAGTCCGGATGATGACACCTATGGATACATAGATACTAAAGGGCGTTATCGCATCAAATTCAATTTTGACTTAAAAAACTGGAAAAAAGGCGAAGAAAGTTTATGGGTAAGGCTTGCCAAACCTTATTCAGGTAATACTTATGGCTTCCACTTTCCGCTTATTGACTCAACCGAAGTCGCTGTAGCTTTTACCAATGGTAATCCAGACAGACCTTACATTGCTCACGCAATGCATGACAGTACCCATCCAGACCATGTTACGACAATTAACAAACACCGAAATGTTATTCGAACACCAGCTAACAACAAATTACGCATGGATGACAAACGAGGGCAAGAACATATCAAGCTGGCGACTGAATACGGTAAAACTCAGCTAAATATTGGTCATCTTGTTAATGAAAAGAAAGAAAAACGTGGCGAAGGTTTTGAACTACGAACAGATGAATGGGGAGCGATACGTTCGGGAAAAGGGCTATACATAACCACTGAAGAACAAGTTAAAGCTGGCAAAACTCAACTTGAAATGGGTAGCGCGATTGAATCATTACAACAAGCAAGTGAAATGGTCAAACGGCTTAATGAGCTGGCTGAAGCGGCCGAAGCTGAACTCGCTGATTTATCGACGCAAAAAAAACTATTAGAGCAAAGTTTAAATGAATTAAAAGAACCGGCAATTTTAAATTATGCACCTTCTGGTATTGCACACACAACACCAAGTTCTATCCAGCACAGTGCAGGTGAAAACATCATCCAAACAGCACAAAACACGGTAGACATCAATGCTTTCAAGCGTTTTATGGTGACTGCGGGCAATATGATCAGCCTATTTGCAAATAAAATGGGGATTAAAATATTTGCTTCAAAAGGGAATGTCGATATACAAGCGCAAAACGAAGAAATGCATTTAACTTCTAAACAAGATATGAAGATCACAAGTACAGACAGTGAAGTCATCGTATCAGCGAACAAAAAACTGACCTTAAGCTGTAATGGTGTTGCCATCGTATTAGAAAATGGCGAAATAAACTTTTATGCACCAGGTGATGTTAAAGTGAATGCTGCTAGTTTTGGCTTAATCAGTCCAGCGACATTATCCGTTGATCAAACAGCGTTACCATCAGGCAGTACATGTAAGGAAAATGCTTAATGAAACAGCAATTATTAAACCTATTAAATAGTGAAAGCAATCAACAATATTATCGATATTTACTCTTAGATCCACTTGTAGCCGTAAGCGAATTGGATTTTATCAGCCTCAATAATATTAAAGATCATTATGGTGAACAAGCGGTTACCCCTGTAATAAGAACAGACTTAGCCTACGATCTTGATGCGTGTCCACAGCTTGTAATACTTGGAAAACCTGAGCAACCGATTGAAGAACGATTATTAAAATTTAGTTTAATAGAAGCCGAAAGTGAATTATTACAAAGCAAGCGTTATGTCTGTAGTTGGCTAGTGAGCCAACATCCACCGAATATAATAGCTCAAATATTAGCTGACATAGGTAAATATTTAACTCAATTTATTGGCACAAAATTTGTTCCTTTTTATGAACCATTCCGCATGCAGTTATTACATCAAGGTAACATGATATGTACTGAATTTTTAGCGGATGTATTTAACAGTCTAATCAGTTACAGCTATTTAACCACTAATAAAACCATTTCGACAATCAATCGGTTAAATTACAAACCCGATTCATATAGTATTTTTCTTAGTGAGGAAGCAAAATTTTATCAACAACATATAAAAGTCATATTCGACATCTACTTATCTCAAGTTAATATTTATACCAAACTGGGCAAAGATGTAACGCAAATCAACTTAATTCAATTAGCTAATACCTATCAAAAAGCGTGTCAGTATGGATTAACTGATTTAAACGACCAAAAGATTTTTGTATTGATGTCATTACGTTATGGTGATTTGCTTAGTGTCAGCAAAATAAAAAATGCAATCGACCAAGCAAAACAAGATAAAGGAAGTCTGGCAGAAAGATTTCAAGCAATCGATAGGCAACAATTTTTATCAATAAAGCAATAAGATAGATAAATACAGGAATAGAAAAATGGAAAAACAAGAAACAAACAAAACCACAGAAGAAGAACAACAAAAAAAACGAAAAGAAGAACAAGCCGCTGAACTCGAAGATCGCATTATTTATGCCGAAGCAAACAAAGATGGTAAAGACTCCCGTTCAGCTTTAGCAAATGGCGGTTGTGGCGTTTGTGAACGTAAAGGATTTCCCATTTTTCTAGTTCGAAAAGCCCCGATTAGTACAAGCTTTAGCTTAGCCCAACAAATGGGAGAAGCTATTAAATTTACCGATACAAAGCGTGAGCCACAAGTTGACTTGCTTACCCATAAATACGTTTATCGAACGTTACGAGTTGGTTACGTTTATATCTTAGTGAAACATAAAACCAAAGGATGGGAATTTTTAGGATACGAAGTGACACCATCAGGGGTATTTCGTCATAAAACCATTACTGACTTAAAAGAGCGAAACGTTAAAGAGATCCCCGCAGCGTGTACCAAAGACGGTAATAATCACCATATACCTGGATCCTTTATCAATATTGACATCACGGTATACGAAGGCGAAGCCTACATTGCCTATACCCGTCGAGCATGGTCTCAAGGTGAAAACAGTGCGGTAGAAAAGTACCTAAAATTAATGAATGAATCCTCGATCACCATTGATTTACCATCCAAACAAGATCAAAAAAATGATTCATCGCAAAATGGGCAAAATAGTAATACCGAATCGGCAAAACGCAATACTAAAACTATCGATTTAAATACGGCGTTAAAACGGTTTACCAAAATCAATTTAAATCAGGAAACTTATAAAGATCCCACCAAATTGGCTGACAAAGATGGACGAAGTTTTGCATTCAACCAATTATTATCAGATAATTCATTATTAGAATTAGCCGCAAAACCGACAAACATCATACATAATCAAGGTAATGATGATGAAAGTGAACATGATAGCGATGATAAAGAACTGATTGAAGATAAAGATACCTTTATTACAGCACACAAATTCAACTCGTTACGAGATCGCCATAAAGCAAATAATAAAGAATATTTGAATTCACATGATGTGTTAAAAGAGCAAATTAATACATTTGAAAAAGATAAGCGTTTTGTTGTGCCAGTTGTTGTGATTGAAGATCCCTTTGGTATCGCAGAAGAGCTAAGCTTACAACGACAGCTAAAAATCGAACCCATCACGCAGTTAATTATTCAATCGGAAGAAATCTATGCCAAGAAAATCGATGAAAATTACAAAAAAATCATTGAAGCAAACAAACGGTTAGATGAAAAATACAATGCAATATTAAACAATAAAGAGCCTGCACGTGATAAAAGTATTTTTGATGACATTAACGAAAAACAATATTATGACACTTACAACTCGTTGAGTTCAGATATTATCAGTAAGCAATATTTTAAAGAAGAAAGATTGCATAAACGCAAAACATTAGCGTTAATAAATGAATACCGCAACCAAATTATCTCGTCTGAAACAGCAAAAGCGAAGGATGATATTCATTATGATTACTTTTATTATTCTTACTCAGGGCACTCAAGACTATATAGAAAATTTCCAAATACGCCTGACTTTTTGAAAAAAGGTTATCAAGAAATCCCAATGAGTCCAGATGAAAAGAAGAAACATTTGCATGAATTAAATAATCGATTTATAACAATATACACTTACGAAGACGTACGTAAGTTTAGAAATAATAACACTGCTGCAAAAGCCGCCAATAAAAACATAGATAAACAATTAGAAAAATACAACAGTTTAATAAGTACATTAGATGAGCAAATTTTTATAGCAATAGAACAAGCGGACTATAACAAGTTTGTCGAATCAATTACTAAGCTTTCACAAGATTATTTTTATTACTTAACCTGGTTATTTGGTTTCAACGGATGTTCACAATATGCCCCTTCAGCAATTGAGCAGTATAATGATTGTGAATTTTGGTTAATCGAGTGTGATACTAACTGTTCCAATAATCATGTTGGCTACCTAACCGATTTTCTAAAACTGATTGATTTTACTTGTCTGGGTAATGTAAAAATGGAAGAGCAATCAGCGGTATGGGATACTCTGCTAAACAATGAAAACAGTCTGTTTTATCACCTGATTGACGGTCAACAAGGCAGTTTTTGGGAGTTAGTTTTCAATAAACGCCTGGATATTATGCAAGACGAACTCGCATCACATTCGAGTTTTACACCACAATTAACGAATAAAACCGAAGATCAAATTAAAGCTTATTTGCAACAGCAGTATGACAGCGAACAAGCAGCGAAGCAAAAGCGCGTAGAGCAAACAAAAGTCCTTTTACAAGAACTGGAACAAGATTTAGGACAAGGCAAGTTAGCGAATAACTTTTTTGCCGAAAAAGGTGAACTTATGCTAAATCTCTATTTCATGCTATTTGCGCGTGTTTCAGCAGGATTGGCAAACCGCCCATCAATCCAATCTCAAACCAACGACCAACAAGATACAAAACAAGCGGACGCCTTGCTATTAAAAGTTATACCATTAATTATTCAAAGTAATCTGGTTATTCATGGTTACTTAATGCTGTATATTAAGCTGCAAAATATCCCGATTGCAAAATTATCTGAAGTTTTGAATTACTGGGAACCATTTGAAAGTAGCGATCAAGAACTGTCTTATAAAAATTACACCCTAACGGATGATCAAGACAGTACCATCGATTGGAATTTGCAGTCTACTTATGCCGATTATCTGGCATTCGGATCAAAAATAATCGAAATTGGCGCAAATGATAAGATATTACAAAATGGTAAAGAGCTGTTTCGAGCGATTAAAGCGACGTTAACATTTGCATTGAGTCGAAATTGGTTGTATGCAGCATTAACGTTTGGATTTGCCCAAAGCCGAAGCTTAAATATTGTCAACCAAATCAAAATTGATTTTTGTACGAGTATATTGAAAGATATTAAAGAAACCCGCATAAGTACTCGCTTACCAAAAACAGCCGATATGGTAGTTGGTATCAGTAAAATGGCAGTCGCTGGCGTACAATCCATAGTTGCCCATATGCAATATTTGGAAAATTTGAAAAAATTAGATGATCCCACATTAAGTGAAACCGTTCGCTTTGAAATAAAACGCGATGTGCAATTTGGCTTATGTAAAGTAGCTGCAAACCACGCATCAACAGTTAATGAAGTGTTATTATTTTTGAATAAAACACTACCAAGAGTCTGGCGAAGAACATTAAGATTTAATAAAAGTATGAGATTGATTAGCAATAGTGTTCTTAAAGGTTCGGTAGGGGTAACAGCGGTATTAGGCTCCATAACCAGTTTTATCACTATACTCGAAGGGAGCATGTTATTTTTAAAAGGTTATGCCAAAGGGGGCAAAGTAGGCACAGCCTATATGATTGCAGGTGGCTTGCAAATGTTTTCGGGTTTTGTATGTCTAATGCAAACAGTTGGAATATTGGGGTTATTTTCTGGCCCGATTGGCGCAGCAATATTTATTCTAGGACTAGTTGCAGGTGTCGCTGCTGCAATTATACAAATGATCTATAAAGATGAAACCGATGACTGGGATAAAATGCAAATCTGGTTTAATTACTGCCTATTTGGATTACAACAACCAAGTGATAAAGGCGTACCTTATTTAGCCAACTTTGACAGCATGGCATTAGCCATTAATGACTTTATGGTGGCAAGAACAGGGCTCTATGCAGTGCTTCAGTTCGAAAATAACAAAGTATACTATAAGGACGAAATGAGGAAAGTACAAGAAATTCTAGAATTAGAAAATCAAATACTAATAGTTGACGTCGGTTCCTACCCAATAGGCGGTTACGTAAATAATACACCTTTTTGTAAGGAAATATATCTTTCGGTGGGGTTACCTAATTTTAAATCGGAACTGAGTGATTATGAAGGTAAAATTCGATTTTTAGATAAACATACGCAAGAATTGGTGACGTTAAATATTAGTAATGGCAAACAGTATCCGATTCTTACTTTTACGCAAGATTCCGTTGAAGATTTGCTGATTAAACGCAAAGCGCCTTTAGCACCTGTGACAGAAGATGATGAATTAGTGAAAAACAAAGTTGGAAAGGTGGAATCTTATAAAGATGCAGTAGATGATGACGGGAATGATTTGGGTTACTTTCAAATTTTCTATAAAACAGGTGAATGTTATTTTTCGACTAATAATGAAATTAATTTACAACTCTACTATTGGCCAACCGGTAGAACCACCAAAGATAATCAAGGTAACACAGTGGATGCCAATCCAATTATCATTTCGGATACATACAAAAGGTAATGATTTATGCAACAAAAAAACAGTAACTTCATCAAACTATTAGCCTTAATGATCGCGGGTAGTAGTTTAGTTGGTTGTTATAATAAAGAAGAATTTAAACACATTATTCAAAACGGGTATGACAAAGTACGTGCCAATACGAAAGTAAAAGGCGATTTTTGCTATTACTTAGGGGTACTAAAATTCCCCTATACCGATCAGCCAAAATTAGACGAAGACAGTCGGTGGACAACTTGGAATAAAGAAGATCTTGCTGTAAGTTTACCCCTATTTGCCGAAATTGGTTTATTAAGTCGACAACCCGTTGAGGGTCAATCAGGACTGTATCATTATGATTTAACCGACTTAGGTCGAGAATATTGGAATCAATATGTTAAGAAAGGCGTGTCAGGGCCACTTTATCATAATCAATTTTGTTATGGACCGATCGTGGTCGAACGAGTGACAGATGTCACCAAAAAGGAGTATACCCGAGCGCAAGGTTATAGCTATAACGAAGTCAATTTGCTGGTTCAGTTTCAATATCATGTAATAGACATTCCCGACTGGGCAATCAACAACCAAGAAAAATTGAATGCGGTATATCCCCAAGTAAAAGTAAGATTACCTGATAGAAATTATTTGCAAACTATAAAATTTTATGTAGGTAAAGATGAAAAATTATATCAAGATAATCTTTCCTATTTTCAAATTAAACCTACAAGTGAAGCAATAGACAATAGCAAATAATTTATGAAGCAAAAAAACAGTAAATTGACCAAGCTATTAGCGCTATTGATTGCCGTTAGTAGTTTAGTTGGTTGTTATAACAAAGAAGAATTTAAACGTATTATTCAAGACGGTTATGACGAAGCACGCGCCAAAACAAAAGTAAAAGGTGATTTTTGCTATTACTTAGGCGTACTAAAATTCCCTTATACGGATGAGCCAGTATTAGAAACGGATATAAGATGGGATATTTGGAATAAACGTAAATTATCAAGGTCATTACCCCTATTTGCCGAAATTGGTTTATTAAGTCGACAACCCGTTGAGGGTCAATCGGGACTGTATCATTATGACTTAACTGACTTAGGTCGAGAATATTGGCATCAATATATTGATAACAGAGGTATAAGAACTAAATACCACAATGAATTTTGTTATGGACCGATCGTGGTGGAACGAGTGACAGATGTCACCAAAAATGAGTACACTCGAGCACAGGGTTATAGCTATAACGAAGTCAATCTTGAAGTAGATTTTGATTATCATGTTATCGAAGTGCCAGATTGGGTAATAAACAATAAAGAAAAACTGAATTCGATATATCCACAATCAGATGTAATGTTACCAAATGAAAGTTATTCGCATACCATAAAATTTTATGTGGGTAAGGATGATAAATTGTATCAAGATAATCTTTCCTATTTTCAATTTAAACCATAAATTCTAAACCATAAATTCAAAGGTTTTAAAAAAGATGAGTAAACTCAACCAACTACTAGCCCTATTGATCGCTGGTAGTAGTCTAATCGGTTGTTATAATAAAGAAGAATTTAAACACATTATTCAAAACGGTTATGACAAAGTACGTGCTAATACAAAAGTAAAAGGCGATTTTTGCTATTACTTAGGGGTACTAAAATTCCCCTATACCGATCAGCCAAAATTAGACAAAGACAGTCGGTGGACAACGTGGAATAAACGTAAATTATCAAAGTCGTTACCCCTCTTTGCCGAAATTGGTTTATTAAGTCGACAACCCGTGGAAGGGCAATCAGGACTGTATCATTATGACTTAACCGACTTAGGTCGAGAATATTGGAATCAAGATGTTGAAAAAGGCGTTTCAGGGCCACTTTATCATAATCAATTTTGTTATGGACCGATTGTGGTTGATCGGGTGAAAGATGTCACCAAAAAGGAATATACCCGAGCACAAGGTTATAGCTATAACGAAGTCAATTTGCTGGTTCAGTTTCAATATCATGTAATAGACATTCCCGACTGGGCAATCAACAACCAAGAAAAATTGAATGCGGTATATCCCCAAGTAAAAGTAAGATTACCTGATAAAAGTTATGTGCAAACTATAAAATTTTATGTAGGTAAAGATGAAAAATTATATCAAGATAATCTTTCCTATTTTCAAATTAAACCCACAAGTGAAACAATAGACAATAGCAAATAATTTATGAAGCAAAAAAACAGTAAATTCATCAAACTATTAGCGCTATTGATCGCCGGTAGTAGTTTAGTTGGTTGTTATAATAAAGAAGAATTTAAAAACATTATTCAAAACGGGTATGACAATGGGAGAGCCAAAACAAAAGTAAAAGGTGATTTTTGCTATTACTTAGGGGTACTAAAATTCCCCTATACCGATGAGCCAAAATTAGACGAAGACAGTCGGTGGAAGACTTGGAATAAAGAAGATCTTGCTGTAAGTTTACCCCTTTTTGCTGAAATTGGCTTATTAAGTCGACAACCTGTGGAAGGGCAATCGGAACTGTATCATTATGACTTAACCGACTTAGGTCGAGAGTATTTATATCAATATGTTGAAAAAGGTGTTTCAGGGCCACTTCACCATACTCAGTTTTGTTATGGACCAATAGTGGTTGAACGAGTGACAGATGTCACCAAAAATGAGTACACCCGAGCACAAGGTTATAGCTACAACAAAGTCAACCTTGATGTCTATTATGAATATCATGTTATCGATGTGCCAAATTGGGTAATAAATAATCAAGATAAGCTTAATGCGGTGTATATTCAAACTAAAGCAAGATTACCCAGAAAAACTTATAAAGATATTGTAACGTTTAATGTTGGTAAAGAGGGAAAATTATATCAAGATACTTTAGGTTACAAACGTATTAAACCAGTAGGCGGAGCACAGTCTGATAAAGAATGATTTATGAAACCAAAAAACAGTAAATTGACCCAACTATTATTGCTATTGATTGCTTGCAATAGTTTAGTTGGTTGTTATAACAAAGAAGAATTTAAACACATTATTCAAAACGGGTATGACGAAGCACGCGCCAATACGAAAGTAAAAAGGCGATTTTTGCTATTACTTAGGGGTACTAAGATTTCCTTATACCGATGAGCCAATACTAATGCTATAAAAGGCATTCAAACAGAAATCTAAGACAAATATGAACCCAATAATTGTATAAAAACTAATGGAATATTAATTAAAGATAATAACTTTAATTTGAATGTTAATTAGCTATAATTAGTTGCAGTATAAACAAATAAAAAAGTTAACAAAGGTAAATAAAAAAGGAATTAAAAATGACTAATTTACGAGGCGTTATTCGTTTAGGTGATGATACTAATCATGGCGGTAAAGTTATTACCGCGTCAACCACAATGAAAGTAATGGGTAAACCTGTTGCTCGAGTCGGTGATTTAGTTAGTTGCCCCATTCATAAGCATGGTGTCAATTCAATTATAGAAGGTGAACCAACAATGACAGATCAGGGTAAAAAAATTGCTTTAGATGGGCATAAAAGTGCTTGTGGTTGTTCGTTAATTTCATCGATATCTAAAGTAGGAAAAAGCTAATGCCCGTTAATCTAAATGCTATCCCTGACTCACTGCCTAAACAGAAAAAAGGTAACTTTTGGCTTTGGCTTGGTTTTCTTATCTTGTCTGTTGCTTTAGGTGTATTGGGTACTTTAATTTACAGTGTTTTTTATAACCTTTCTAATTTTTGGTTTATTTGTTTTTCGATTATTTTTCCAGTCTCAATATGGATGTTTTGTTTTTTTTATAATCTTTATATTCGTTTTTGTAATGATATATATATTGAAAATTGGAATATTGATTGTGAAATCGAACGCCAAGAGTTAATTGAATTTGCAAGACGAGGTTTATACGTGTTAAGTCATTCTCTTGAAACGCATCATGGCAAACAGGGTAGTGGTGTCGGCGTGGCTAACAATAAAGTGTTATTAAGTTCGATGCCTGTTGTTAGTGGTAGAAAGTCTATTGCATATAGTTCATTAGCTATACCTGAAAGTTTGTTAGGTAACTATATTGAACAACGATTAAAAGCAAAATTTGATGAGTGGAAACTTGAATACCAAACAATATTTAATCGTCTTTCTCCAAAATTAAATATTCATGTACGATTGTTCATTGATTCAGAACCAAGTATTGATAATCTTGAAGATATTTGGACACAAACCTTAGGAAAATTAATTAAACCTACTAGTTTTGAAATAAAAAAACCTAAAAATAGTACTTTATTCACTGAGTCATGGTTGGATCATCGTGATCATGATTCTGATTTATTAATTGTCATTGCTGGTCATCTTTTTCAAATACCTTCTGAAAATGAAGGCGAATTTTTATCGTTCATGTTGTTTGCTGGTGAAGAAGCGATTAATGATCCTTGTCTTTCTGATTTTAGAGAATCAGCTATTAAAGTCTATCGTAGTGAACAAACTCAAACATTAGAAGAAACAATCGACAAGGCATTACTTTGGGGTGATGGTAAAGATAAAGATTATGACGGAATTTGGACAAGTTTTATCAGTGAAGATCAAAACAAAGCGGTATTAAATCATTTAAATATTATTGATTTTAAACCAAATAATTTTTTTAGTGTCGATAATTCAATTGGTAAATCAGGTAATTGTGCTTTATGGTTGGCAACGGGATTGGCTATTGAACAAGCGTTAGATAGTAAAAATAAGCAGTTTATCTTAATTGGTCAACCTGAATTAACTGCTTCTGTTGTTGCTTATCCTCAGCTCAGTTAAAAGTAATGAGTGATGAATGACTTAAAATGTTCTTCATTTAGGCAATGGTATACAGCTTCGAGACGTTTTAACAATTAAAATGAACATAATTGACATTAGTTATTGTTGATTCGCGTTTAAATTATTTAACCATAACATTATGGAATCTAGTTTAAACTTTTTCGAAGCTTTTTAAGCATTCAAGAAATATCCGTAGTTGAAAATTACCGTTTAAAAATGGCGTTACGGTTAAGTAATATAAACATTTAATTTGTCTAACTAGTTGTAATAATTAAAAGTTTGTATATACAGTGACCGCACCGCAAACTTTAACAAATCAATAACATTCGTATATCTATAAAGTCTATGTTTTAAAGCAGAAACGAACTGGTAGCGAAGTGTTAAAACATCTTAGAACCCATACCCCGTTTTTTTCTTGTGCGAAAACGCCTTTTTTAGAACTGCAAAAACTTATATTTAGTCAAGATCATTTATTATTAATGACTAAAAATAGCAAACAAATTAATTCATATCGATATCAGTCTAAACCAGACGATCAAGATTATTTTGATGAAAATATGGAGTTAAAAAAGAGTTTAACGGAGGCATAAAAAGAGCCATGAAAAACCCATGCATAAAAAAAATTGGAATGCCTAGGCTACCATGTTCATACCTAACTGATACGAAAAAACTGTTTAGAATAAAAAATCATGACAATGTTAACGTCGAAATTCTAAATTTACCAACGATGTTACGCGGTAAAACAATCGACCTAATGGAAAAATTATAATTGATAGGGCTACTTTGAATGCCGTTCGGTAAATTGATTTAAGTTAGATTATTTGTGCTCAGGGTTATCGAGCGCAATAATATGTAGGACTATTTTGCTTTAATTGCATTCTAATACTACTTACTATTACATATATTTGTCAAAAAATAAAAAAAAACATGAACATTTAAATAATTACTAATTGTGGCACGAACGAGCATGAGTTATTTAAACTGATTTACTCACGTCAACTATTAGTAAAATCGAGAAAGGAATCGACTATTGGAGCATGAAAACACTATTTTTAAATATTTGGATGGATGTAAATAGACGACGATTTTGTCAAATCCTATAACAAACATTGGTTATTGTAATAATTTTATAGCTATGTAATCTAATTGCTTTTTAGTAAATTATTGTCAATTAATAATATCCAGTGTATATTTAGTGGTCGTATTATTTGTAAATAATGATTGAGAATATTTAATTAGTGAAAGTGTTTGCAATAAATTTGAGTAGCGCAGTAAATAGACGGGATAGAATTTCTAATTTATGTAAAAAATTGAAAATGGATTTTGAAATTATTACAGCGATTGACGGGCGTGAATTAGATGAAAATTTTATTAATGACAATGTTTATGATTATAAAAATTGTTTTTTAACGAAAGGTGAAATTGGATGTGCCCTCAGTCATATAGGTGTGTATAAAGAAATTATAAATCGGAGGTTACCTTATGCACTAATTATTGAGGATGACGCAATCTTCGATAGTAGAACAGTAGATTTTATGAGTGCATTCGAAAAAAAACCAAAAAACGGAATTTTTTTGCTAACTGGTGACGTCGAATACGCAAAAAATAAAAAAATGAGACTTGGCGATTTTAATGTTTTCCCAATAGCTAAGGCTATTCGCGCGACAGGCTATATAATTACATTAAAAACAGCAAAAAAGATGGTTGAGTTTCTAATGCCTATCAGATACGAGGCAGATATGTTTGAAATTTTCAGAACGTGCGGAAATATAAAAACATACTTTACCCTACCACATCTCATTGAAACCAACGATCGCGATAAGAACGATTCCTCACTTGAAGCGGAGCGCAAATTGGTTGTTGCTAATCGAGAAAATTACCGAAAAAAATTATATAGCCTAGAGAAACGACCTAAAGTCAATTTTATTGTTTCGATACTGCAAATGTTTTCAAAAAAACCTAAATATAGGAATTATTTTGATTACTGATTGCTAAACAAACGGTATGAGTTTGCAATATCAACATTATTAACATTAATACGTACTAATAGTAATTGGTATTTTTTACAATTGTGTTCCCCATACATATGGGTATAGATATTTAATAACACAGATTAAATATCTATCCCTTGTCTTTTGAAAATACTTCCCATCAACATTTATCAACAAAATATTTCATCACCCGATTATCGTTAGATAGCTCGGGATGAAATGAGCAGACTAAAATATTATCTTGTTCTGCCATTACACAGTGATCATCAATAAATGCCAGTTGTTTTACTGGGTTACCTGCATGGATGATATAAGGAGCACGGATAAAGATGGCTGGAATGTGCTTGCCAATTGACGCTATATCTAAAAAGGTTTCAAAACTTGCTACTTGCCGACCAAACCCGTTGCGTTCAACGGTAATATCCATTAATTCAAGAAGTTCAACTTCATGATGAGTGGTTGTCATACCACAAAGAACTAAGCCGGCACAGGTGCCTAAAATACCTTTGCCTTGACGGGCAAATTCTTTAATGGGGTCAAATAGTCCATTTTGTTTAATTAGTCGGCTAATTGCGGTAGATTCCCCGCCTGGAATAATTAAACCATCTAACCCCGCTAAATGGTCAGGTTTTTTTACTGTTACCGCAATCACATTTTCGATACTCAGCAACATGGTTATATGTTCACTAACTGCGCCTTGTAAGTTAAGCACGCCAATTTTTTTTAACCGTAAGGGTTTGAGTGATTGCATCGTTACCATCCTCGTTCTTGCATTCTTTCGGATTCAGACAATTTACTGATCTCAATGCCTTTCATTGCCTCACCTAATCCTTTAGATAGTTCTGCTAAGCGTGGATAATCGTCATAATACGTCGTTGCCTGCACAATCGCTTTTGCAAATTTTTCAGGATGTTGCGATTTAAAAATACCCGAGCCAACAAAAACGCCGTCTGCGCCAAGTTGCATCATCAAGGCTGCATCGGCTGGGGTTGCAATGCCTCCGGCAGCAAAGTTAACAACAGGTAATTTACCCAACTGTTTGATTTGTATGACGAGTTCATAAGGCGCACCGATCTCTTTTGCCAATGTCATTAGTTCATCTTTAGATTTACTGTTTACCAATCGAATTTGTTCGTTTACTCTGCGCATATGGCGTACTGCTTCAACGATATTACCTGTTCCCGGTTCCCCTTTTGTGCGTAGCATGGATGCCCCTTCACCTATACGACGTAGTGCTTCGCCTAAATCACGACAACCACAAACAAAAGGTACGGTAAATTCATCTTTGAGTAAATGGTACTGTTCATCGGCAGGTGTTAATACTTCGCTTTCATCAATATAATCAACGCCCATTGATTCTAAAATACGGGCTTCAACAATATGACCAATACGCGCTTTTGCCATGACAGGAATTGTAACCGCATTCATCACTGCTTCAACAATAGTTGGATCTGCCATTCGGGCAACACCACCAGCAGCACGAATATCTGATGGAACCCGTTCTAGTGCCATAACTGCGACAGCGCCAGCTTGTTCAGCGATTTTGGCTTGTTCTGCATTCACCACATCCATTATCACGCCACCTTTTTGCATTTGTGCCATACCCCGTTTTACGGTCTGTGTTCCGATAATTTTATTCATCACGTCTCCTGTTTTAAATTAATTAATGCTTAGTTATGTATTATTTAAAATTAACGATAGGTAAGATACAGCCAATTGGACTATAATTAGGTCATCCAATTTTTTATGCGTTGTCTGGCAAGGTTTAAAATGTTGAGTAATCGATAACATGTGGAATCATCAGAAATTAAATGCCTATCAAGGCGCACTTTTTAATAAAGTAAGTCAACTAATTGAATATTATATTGAGCAAGGCATATTGATTGCTGGCGAACGATTACCATCAGAACGTGAACTTGCTAACATTTTAAACATCAATCGAACAACGGTGGTTCGTGCTTTGGATAATCTCTCTGAACGAGGACTTTTAATCCGCAGGCAAGGAAGTGGAACATTTGTTAATGATAAAAAATGGGGTGTTCAGGCGTATACTTCAATAAATTGGCGGTTACCAGCACGTTTTTACCAAAATAAACAATCTCGTTATCAACAAAAAGTCGAACTCATACGACGTCAGCAATCTAACATCATCGATCTTGCTAATGGGGACTTACCCACAATTTGGATGCCCAAATTGTTATTACCCAATATCAGCTCAGATGAGCTTATCATGCATGAAAAAAATAGTGACCAATTACAGTTAGGTTTGCCAGCACTAAAAACGCAAATATCAAATTACATGCAACAACGTTTTGCTATGTCGGTAGAGACATCTCAAATACTCATTACATCAGGTACACAGCAATCACTATTTTTAATTACTCAGGGATTACTTAAATCAGGCGATGCAATTGCTATCGAATCGCCTTCTTATTTTTACTCTTTGCCACTTTTCCAAGCAGCAGGGTTACGCTTATATGGGATTGAGTGCGATAATGAAGGTATTACCTTAGACAGTTTAAGTAAAGTCGTTAGTCAGCAACCCATAAAATGGCTGTTTCTCAATCCTATCTTTCAAAATCCATTAGGTTTTGTGATGAGTGATAAACGCAAAAAAGAAATATTAGCATTTTGTCGTTCGCAATGTATTGGTATCGTTGAAGATGATGCTTATAGTTGTTTAGCATTTAATTCTCAATTATCCATTTCACCCATTAAAAAGTTTGACCACCATAATCAAGTTATCTATTTAGGATCGCTTTCTAAATATATTGGTCGAAATATACGGGTGGGTTGGATGATAGCACCTCGTCATATTATTGAAAATCTAGCGAATATTCGTCAACATATCGATTCTGGGTTGAGTATTTTGCCGCAATTATTGGCAGAAGAATATCTAAAAAATCATTATTTCATTCATCAACACTTTTTGAGTGAACAGCTCAATTTTAAAGCGAATCAATTAATGGTATGGCTCAATAATTATTTTGATGACACAATAAATTATCAAAAACCTTTAGGTGGTTTTCATTTATATGCCCAATTACCTGTTAAATCATCACAACAAGAAATCGCTATTTTAAATCAATTGCTTGCTCAAAATATTATCGTATCACAAGGAAGTGATTATGGTGATAAATTAGGGTGGATACGTTTAAGCTATGGACATTTCAATCAGAATTTGGTTTGATCTTAAAAAATTACTATTATTTTTATGTTATGCAATATTCAACAAAACGCTCAATATCAACAAAAAAACTTTTATTTATTGCCGGTACAGGCTGGCTGTTTGATGCGATGGATGTCGGATTACTGTCGTTTATACTCGCCGCTTTAAAACAAGATTGGGGATTAAGTCCTGAACAACTTAGCTTAATTGGCAGTGTCAATTCTATTGGTATGGCGATAGGCGCTTTTCTGTTTGGGATCTATGCGGATAAAAAAGGACGTAAATCGGCATTTTTATTTACTTTATTAATGTTTAGTATTGCCAGCGGATTAAGTGCATTTGCTTGGGGACTGGCAAGTTTAGTTATTTTACGTTTTTTTATTGGTATGGGATTAGGCGGTGAATTACCGGTTGCTTCTACTTTAGTAAGCGAAAGTGTCGAGCCTGAACATCGGGGTCGAATTGTCGTATTACTTGAAAGTTTTTGGGCTGTCGGTTGGATTTTAGCTGCTCTAATCGCTTATTTTCTTATTCCTATTCCGGCAATAGGTTGGCGAGGAGCGATGATTATTTGCGCTATCCCTGCGTTTTATGCGCTTTACTTACGTTTTAACTTACCCGATTCATCGGCTTTTAATAGTTTGAATGCAAACTCTAAAAATGATTCGGTAATTAAAAAAGTTAATTCATTACTCACTTCAGAGTTTCGCCGTTCGACCATCATGTTATGGATAGTATGGTTTTGTGTGGTTTTTTCATATTATGGCATGTTTTTATGGTTACCGAGTGTCATGATGATAAAAGGATTTTCCATGATAAAAAGCTTTCAATATATTTTAATTATGACATTTGCTCAGTTACCGGGGTATTTTTCGGTTGCTTGGTTGATTGAGCGAGTAGGGCGTAAATGGGTGCTAATCACCTATTTATTAGGTACATTAATTAGTGCCTATTTATTTGGTGAGGCTAAATCTGTTAATCATTTACTCGTGTATGGTGCATTTTTATCATTTTTCAATTTAGGTGCTTGGGGTGCTATGTACGCTTATACTCCAGAGCAGTATCCTACCAATATTCGTGCAACAGGTTCAGGTATTGCCGCTTCGGTTGGACGAATAGGGGGAATATTAGGCCCTCTCATGGTTGGTTTTCTAATGGCTAAAGATATTCGTTTAAGTGTGATTTTTGGGTTATTTAGCTTATCTATTTTAATGGCAATAATGGCTATTGTCCTATTAGGTAAAGAAACAAAGCAAACACCATTAACCTAACTGTTTCCTAAAATGTGAGTTGTATAAATTCAGTGTTGACCTATACTAGTAAAGTCATCCGGTCGTTTCGTGTGATAAATAAATGATAAACATGAAGCGATAACACTGAATTTAACTTTAACGTTGATACCGTTGCTCAAATCTTTTCGTTCTTTATTAATTAATCTTTAGTCATGAATGAGTTTTATATCATTTAAACGTTTTCATTCAAAATGATGAGTATTGCAGTTATTAACATTATCGATTTAACTAATCATTAGGAGGTCATTTTGTATCTTTCAGCAAAAGCTTTCCATTATCTGGGTATTATTGCAACCATTGCTTCACTGGGTATGTACATTTCTTACATTCCACAAATCATTGATAATTTACAAGGTATGAAATCGAATCCTACTCAGCCATTAGCGGCAGCAATCAACTGTTCCTTATGGGTCAGTTATGGTCTTTTACGTGAAAAAAAGGATTGGCCTATTGCGATAGCGAATTCACCGGGGGTGATTTTTGGTCTTATCGCTTTTTTTACCGCCTTATAATTGTCAATGAAAGCGGAAGTATTTGCTTCTGCTCATTTATCTGAAGTCTTTTTTCGTCTATTTAATCCGTCTTAATTTAGCCTAATTTTAACAATTTAATACTTGATTTTTTCTTTAAAATAATATCATTTTTGAGGTCGTTTATTATTTAATCTGAATGATAAATTATTAATAATTAATAAGATAAAGAGTTATCAACAGGTTTGTTAAATACTTATCAAATAGTACAGTGCATAATTTTGATGTTACTCACAGCATCAATAATTATGTTTAAAAGTTTCCGCCTGTTCGATTATTCGTGTACCTATTTGAAAAGGGTATTTGAGTTTATTTGTCTTAAAATCTGCTAAGATAAATGTATGGCAAAGTTAATCGTTATCATTTAATAAGTAATTATAACAATCTGATTTATTTTATTTTAATTTCATAGAATATTATAAAGGAAAGACATGAAAAAAGTAGTTTCTGTTTTGATGATATGTATGCCAACATTTGCGCTGGCATCAAATTGTGACGCTATTTGTGCCGATATTGCTGAAAAAATTGAAAATAATGGTGTAAAAACGTCTGACTATATATTAAAAATTTCACCCACCGATATTGCCGATCAAGTTGAAGGTAAAATTGTTGGATCCTGTGAAGCCGGACAGAAAAAAATTATTTATCTTCGGTTAGATCATGTCTCAGCGGAATTTTTAGATTTATCATCAGAACATCATTCAAGGGGCATTGAATGTAAAAAAAGAAAGTGATTTAAAGCAAAGTACAGAAAATAAAATTGAATGAACAACGTGAATAATTGAAGAGGGATAAAGTTACGTTATTCGGTGATTTAAGCAGGTCATTTTTCTAATCAGAAGTGAGTAATATCTCTTCTACCATGAAAATAGAAGAGATAATCATTACATTATAATAAATTAGTGTAATTTTGATGAGTTACATCGTTCCAAACACTTGATTGTACTTGTCCAATATGTTTTTGTTGTAAAAGTAGCATCGCTAAACGAGATTGACCAATTCCACCCCCTATAGTTTGAAGTAGATCACCATCCACTAAAGCTTTATGCCACGCATATTGTAAACGATCTTCATCATTGGTTGCTTTTAATTGGCGTTTTAAAGCTTCTGGATTAACTCGAATTCCCATAGACGAAATTTCAAACGCACTATTTAAAATTGGATTCCAAACTAAAATATCGCCATTTAAACCTTTTGATCCCATTTCATTATCGCTACTCCAATCATCATAGTCGGGTGCACGTACATCGTGTTTTTCATTGTTAGACAAATCACCCCCTATACCGATCAGGAACACAGCGCCAAGCTCTTTTGTGATGGCATTTTCACGTTCTTTAGGTGATAAATTAGGATAACGTTTTAATAATTGCTCACTATCGATAAATGTGATCGATTCGGGTAAAAATCGTGATAGATGATATTTATCGGATACTGCACTTTCAGTCGCTTTGATGGCGGCATAGATCTTTTCGACAGTTTGCTTTAAATACCCTAAATTACGATCTTCTGGTCGCATTACTTTTTCCCAATCCCATTGGTCAACATAAACAGAGTGAATAGGGGAGAGTTGATCTTCGTCGGGGCGTAATGCTTTCATATTCGTATACACGCCTTCGCCGACAGGAAAATGATGCATACTTAATATTTTTCGTTTCCATTTTGCCAGTGAGTGAACAACTTCAAATTGTGATTGAGGAATAGCTTTAACTTTAACTTGAACGGCTTTTTCAGTTCCCGATAAATTGTCTTGAATCCCATCACCTACTTGACTTAATATGGGTGCTTGCACTTCAATAAGCGATAAGTTTTTTGCTAATTGTTCAGCAAAAAATTGTTTTACAAAACTGATACGTTGTTGTTGTTCTTTAAATGATATCGTCATGTTTACTCTTCAATTATTAGTTAATCCAGATAGCTAAATTAAACTAGAAAATAAAAATATGCAAGTTAGAACATATCGGCACTTTTTCAAAAATACTAAGCAAAATAGTTAACGAGTTTACTTTGGACTTTTCATCAATGATAGGAGCCGATATTAAATGTAAAAACTAAAAATTAAAACGCCTAATAAGACAAGATATTAGGCAATATTTTAATAACACCAGAAAAAGATAAATGGGTTAATTATTGATTAATATAGGTGGTAATAATATTCGCTAAATTTGGTTTTTGCCATTTTGCGGTCAGCACAAAATTAGGCACTTTAAATGGATATCGTTTATTTTCAGTAGTTGTAAATTCAAATTTGCTGTTAATCCAACCTTTTTTGAAGGTCATATTTGAAATTGATGTCATCGGTATTTGGAGAAAATTATAGGTAAAATCTCCTGTTACAGTTAAACCTATTAAAATAATTTCATTGGAATCAAAATAAATAAGGTAATTTTTAATATCTAAAACAGCTAATTCCTGATAAAGTGCAAATTTCCAAAATTTTGGGTTGATACAACCATAAATTACTGATGAGCTGTTAAACTTGGGTAATTCAAATTTTTCAAATAATGCGTTAATGTTTTCTAACTTTAAGCCTTCGTTCATGTTAATATTCCTTATGTATCGAGAATTTATTTTTAGTTATTATTAAAAAAATAATTTTTTAGTTTATATACTGTTTAATGTTAGTTCTAAGGATTTTCGTATTTTACTCTGATGAAATGTTTCATGATATTACAAAGTAGTGAAATAATTGTTTTATCTTCCGTTTTTCGTCATAGGTAATATTCTTTTTTTCAAAAAAATTTTGCAACGATTTTATAGCAGAAGTTTTAGATTCTGAATCTGTTTTAAAATCAGCTTCTATTTCTGCATAATATAAACCGTTTTTTTAATTTATTACTTCACTTCTTTACCCATAGCCTGTAAATCAGCATGATACGATGAACGGACAAAGGGGCCACATGCGGCATGAGTAAATCCCATATTTAAGGCAATTTGTTTTAGTTCATCAAATTCTGATGGTGATACATAACGCTCAACAGGAAGATGATATTTACTTGGTTGTAAATATTGCCCTAAGGTTAACATTGTCACACCATGACTACGTAAATCTTTTAAGACTTGGATAAGTTCTTCATTTGTTTCACCCAAACCAACCATTAAGCCCGATTTTGTTGGAATATCCGGATGTTTTTCTTTAAAGGCTTCTAATAACTTTAAAGAGCCTTCATAGCTAGCACCGGGGCGTATTTTTTTGTATAAACGAGGAATGTTTTCAAGATTATGATTGAAAACATCGGGCGGGTTTTGACTTAAAACTTCGACAGCTTCATTTATGCAGCCTCGAAAGTCTGGTGTTAAGGTTTCGACTTTAATAGTCGGGCTTAATGCGCGAATCTCTTTTGTACATGCTGCAAAATGACTTGCACCACCATCTTTTAAGTCGTCTCGGTCAACCGAGGTAATAACCACATAGCGTAATCTCATCTCTTGAATCGTTTTAGCAAGTTTAATGGGTTCTTCATGGTCTGGTGGTAATGGTCTACCGTGCGCAACATCACAAAATGGGCAACGGCGTGTACATATATCACCTAAAATCATAAAAGTAGCCGTTCCGTGATTAAAACATTCCGCTAAATTTGGACAAGACGCTTCTTCACAAACCGAATGTAAACCATGTTTACGCATAGTATTTTTTATATGGGCAATATTATCACTGTTAGCGGATAATTTAATTCTCATCCATTCAGGTTTTTTTAAGGGGGCAGAATCTTCCACCGTAATAGTTGGAATTAAACGTGTTTTATCTGCATCACGGTATTTTGAGCTTCGGATTATTGGTTCATCATTTTGCATAATTTTATCTTATTGATTTTGTAACTGGCTAATAAAGTTATCCGTTAATTGTTGTTTAATAACTTTGCGATCGATTGAAGAGACATATTCTTTTAATTGTGTCATTTGCAATCCAGCATAGCCACAAGGATTAATATAAGTAAAGGGAGTGAGATCCATATCAATATTTAAAGCAAGTCCATGCAATGTGCAACCACGTTGAATGTGCAAACCAAGTGAACAGATTTTTTTTGTATCAATATAGACGCCAGGTGCATCAGGTTTGGCATAGGCTATGATATCATAATTAGCTAAAGTTTGTATGATACTGTTTTCCAGATAACTGACCATATCACGAATGCCAAGTTTGGCTCTTTTTAAGTCAAACAAAATATACATGATTTGCTGACCGGGAGCATGGTAGGTGATTTGTCCACCTCGATCAGTTTGTACGACAGGAATATTGGTTTGTTTAAGTAAGTGTTCAGGTTTACCCACTTTACCTTGAGTAAAAACAGCATTATGTTCGACAAGCCAAATTTGATCTGGCGATTGATTATCACGACGTTGAGTATACTCATGCATAGCTTGATACGTTTGCATGTAAGGTTGTAGGTTCAAATCTTTGATAATGATGTCTTTCTTAGTCATGCTTGTTTTTTTCAATCTCTACGTTGCATTGCTTTAAAATTTACATTTATATATCAGATTTTACTATAGCTTGACAACCTATGCTTGAACAAGGTATAACCATATAAATAATTCTTTAGTTTTTCACTTCTTAAAAACTCTTTTATATCAATAGAATATGTGTTCAAAGTTATATTTATTGGAATAGTTGATTAATTTGATAGGAATTAACATTCTTTTCTAAACTCAGGTTTACTTTACTTTTTTTGTGAAAATGGCAGACTGATATTAGTAAAGCTCCATAGTGCAGAATTGAAGCTAATATATTTAGTTATGCTTTTGTGATAGCTAAGGATAGCAAAAACTGCATTTTTTTTAACAAAAAAGAGGTTTTTATATGTCGGACATGCAAATGAATGATATCGATCCATTTGAAACGCAAGATTGGCTTAAAAGTATCGAGTCAATTATCCGTGAAGAAGGTATCGAACGTGCTCAGTACATTATCGAACAAATAGTCAACAAAGCGAGAGATGGTGGTGTTCCACTACTTTTCGGTTCTTCAACAAGTAATTATATCAATACCATTCCAGTAGAAGAACAACCTGCTTATCCAGGGGACTGGGAGATTGAAAGGCGCATTCGTTCAATTGTTCGTTGGAATGCTATCATGATGGTATTACGAGCATCTAAAAAGGATTTAGAGCTTGGCGGTCATATGGCTTCATTCCAATCGGCAGCCACTTTTTATGAAGTCTGTTTTAACCACTTCTTCCGTGCACGTAATGATAAAGATGGTGGGGATTTGGTTTATTTCCAAGGTCATATTTCACCGGGTATTTATTCTCGTGCTTTCATCGAAGGACGTTTGACTGAAGAACAATTAGATAATTTCCGTCAAGAAATTCATGGTAAAGGTTTACCATCTTATCCGCACCCTAAATTGTTACCAGAATTTTGGCAATTCCCAACCGTATCAATGGGATTAGGGCCGGTAAGTGCTATTTATCAAGCTCGCTTCTTAAAATATTTAAATCATCGTGGACTAAAAGATACCTCTGAACAAACCGTTTACGCTTTCTTAGGTGATGGTGAAATGGATGAGCCAGAATCTAAAGGTGCAATTACGGTGGCAACCCGTGAAAAACTGGATAATCTAGTATTTGTTGTCAACTGTAACTTACAAAGACTTGATGGCCCAGTAACAGGTAATGGTAAGATTATCAACGAACTTGAAGGGATTTTTGCTGGCGCAGGTTGGAATGTTATTAAAGTGCTTTGGGGTGATCGTTGGGATAAATTATTACAAAAAGATAAATCAGGTAAATTGATTCGTTTAATGAACGAAACCCTTGACGGTGACTATCAAACTTTCAAATCAAAAGATGGTGCTTATGTGCGTGAGCATTTCTTTGGTAAATATCCTGAAACGGCTGAATTAGTAAAAGACATGAGCGATGAAGAAATTTTCAGACTCAACCGTGGTGGTCAAGATCCAGAGAAGATGTTTGCTGCCTTTAGTCGTGCTAAAGAGACTAAAGATCGTCCTACCGTAATATTAGCACATACTATCAAAGGCTATGGTATGGGTGAAGCCGCTGAAGGTAAAAATATTGCTCACCAAGTGAAAAAAATGAATATGGACGGCGTTCGTCATGTTCGTGATTTCTTTAACATCCCGGTTAATGATGAATCACTTGAAAAATTACCTTACATTAAATTTGAAGAACATACACCAGAATATAAATATATTCATGAACGTCGCCAAGCATTACATGGTTATGTACCTTCACGATTAACTAAATTCTCAGGCACAGTGTCAATTCCACCGTTAAGTGAATTTGCACCACTTCTTGAAGAGCAATCAAAAGAAATTTCGACCACTATTGCTTTTGTTCGTGCGCTTAACATCATGCTTAAAGATAAAGATCTTGCACCACGTTTAGTGCCAATTTTAGCAGATGAAGCAAGAACATTTGGTATGGAAGGTTTATTCCGTCAAATTGGTATTTATAATCCACACGGTCAACAATATACGCCACAAGACAAAGAACAAGTGGCTTATTATCGTGAAGACGAAAAAGGGCAAATTCTACAAGAAGGTATTAATGAATGTGGTGCAACCGCTTCATGGCTTGCAGCCGCAACATCTTACAGTACCAACGACTTGCCAATGATTCCATTTTATATTTACTACTCAATGTTTGGTTTCCAACGTATTGGTGACTTAATGTGGGCTGCAGGGGATCAACAAGCACGTGGATTTATGATTGGTGGGACTTCAGGACGAACAACGTTAAATGGTGAAGGTCTACAACACCAAGACGGTCACAGTCATATTCAATCTTTAACCATTCCTAATTGTATTTCATATGATCCAGCTTACGCTTATGAAGTAGCAGTAATTATGCAAGATGGTTTACGCCGTATGTATGGTGAGCAAGAAAATGTTTACTATTACATTACCACATTGAATGAAAACTATGCACAACCTGCAATGCCAGAAGGTGTTGAAGACGGTATTCGTCGTGGTATCTATAAACTTGATACGGTTAAAGGTAAAAAAGGTAGTCCAACTGTTCAATTATTAGGTTCAGGGGCAATTTTACGTCATGTTCGTGAAGCGGCAGAAATTTTGGCTAAAGATTACGGCATTGGATCCGATGTATATAGTGTTACTTCGTTCACTGAATTGGCTCGTGAAGGTCAAGATTGTGAGCGTTATAACATGTTACATCCAAGTGAAAAACCAAAAGTACCTTATGTAACACAAATTATGAATAATAACCCAGCCGTGGTTTCAACAGACTATATGAAACTGTTTGCTGAGCAAATCCGTGCCTTTGTACCTGCTGAAAGTTACAGAGTACTTGGTACTGATGGTTTTGGTCGCAGTGATAGCCGTGAAAACTTACGCCATCACTTTGAAGTGGATGCATCTTATGTTGTTGTTGCAGCATTAGGTGAGCTTGCTAAACGTGGTGATATTAAAGCCAGCGTTGTTGATGAAGCGATTAAAAAGTTTGAAATCAATGCTGACAAATTAAACCCACGTATTGCATAAGAGGTAACCAACATGAGTATTGAAATTAAATTACCTGACATTGGCAGTGATGAAGTCGAAGTCACCGAAATCCTTGTAAAAGTGGGAGATAAGGTAGAAGTCGATCAATCATTATTAACGGTTGAAGGCGATAAAGCCTCAATGGAAATCCCTGCGCCACAAGCAGGGATCGTAAAATCTATCTCAGTCAAAGTCGGCGATAAAGTTAAAACCGGTGTCGATATTATGGTATTTGATACCGAGAATGGCGCAGAATCTGCGCCAGTTCAAGCACAATCAACTCCGAAAGTCGATGTTGCCCCACAAGCGGCAGCAGTGAGCCAAACGGTAGATGTTAATGTGCCCGATATTGGCGGTGACGAAGTCGAAGTGACCGAAATTTTAGTGAAAGTCGGTGATACTATATCGGTAGATGATTCACTTATTACTGTTGAAGGCGATAAAGCCTCAATGGAAATACCTGCCTCTATCGCAGGTGTGGTTAAAACGATAACAGTTAAAGTTGGCGATAAAGTGAAGACAGGTTCCAAAATTATGGAATTTGAAACGGCATCCAGCAGTGCGCCAGCTAACGCTGCAACTGCAACGCCAGCGCCGACAGCACCAGAAAAATCAGCTTCAGTTGCTGCACCGGTGAGTAATGTTTCTACTCCTGCTGCAACGGCTTCTACAACGGCAAGTAATGATTTTGTTGAAAATGATGCATATGCACATGCAACACCTTCTGTTCGTCGTTTAGCGCGTGAATTTGGCGTGAATCTGGCTAAAGTATCACCAACAGGGCCTAAAAACCGAATCCTACGTGAAGATATTCAAGCTTACGTTAAAAATGCGGTGAAACAAGTTGAGAGTGGTACAGCAGGCGGAGCATTACCGGGATTATTACCATGGCCGAAAGTTGATTTTAGCAAATTTGGTGAAACTGAAACTTTACCATTAACTAAAATCCAAAAAGTGTCAGGTGCAAATTTACATCGTAACTGGGTCATGATTCCTCATGTTACTGAATTTGACGAAACCGATATTACGGATTTAGAAGCATTCCGTAAACAACAAAATGCCGAAGCAGAGAAGAAAAAACTTGATCTTAAGATCACGCCATTAGTGTTTATTATGAAAGCGGTGGCAAGTGCATTAACTGCTTATCCACGTTTTAATAGTTCATTATCGGAAGATGCGCAAACCTTGATTATCAAAAAATACATCAATATTGGTGTCGCAGTTGATACGCCAAACGGTTTAGTCGTACCGGTATTTAAAGATGTCAATAAAAAAGGCATCGTTGAGTTATCTCGTGAACTTGCCGAAATCTCGAAAAAAGCTCGTGAAGGTAAATTAACCGGTGCGGATATGCAGGGCGGATGTTTTACAATTTCAAGTTTAGGTGGTATTGGTACAACTTCATTTACCCCAATTGTGAATGCACCTGAAGTCGGTATTTTAGGGGTGTCACGCTCAAGTATGAAACCTGTATGGAATGGTAAAGAGTTTACGCCACGTTTAATGTTACCTTTATCTCTGTCATTTGATCATCGTGTGATTGATGGTGCAGACGGTGCACGCTTCTTAAGCCATATTGTTAACGTCTTATCTGACTTACGTCGATTAGTGATGTAGTTTAGGAGAATAAATTATGAGTCAAGAAGTTAAAACACAAGTGGTGGTTTTAGGTGCTGGTCCAGCAGGTTATTCTGCTGCGTTCCGTGCCGCCGATCTTGGATTAGACGTAACGTTAGTTGAACGCTATTCTACATTGGGTGGCGTATGCTTAAATGTGGGATGTATTCCTTCTAAAGCACTTTTGCATGTAGCTAAAGTCATGGACGAAGCCAAATCACTGACAGAACATGGAATTCATTTTGGTACACCTAAACTTGAACTGGATAAAGTTCGAGGTTGGAAAGAGAAGGTCATTAATCAGTTAACTAATGGATTAGCAGGTATGGCTAAAATGCGTAAAGTCAATGTTATTCAGGGCGAAGCGCAATTTACCGGTAGTCATACTATGGATGTGACTTCAGCAAAAGGTATTACTAAAATTACGTTTGATAATGCTATTATTGCAGCTGGGTCTCGACCAATTAAATTACCTTTTATTCCGCATGATGATCCTCGTATTTGGGATTCCACAGATGCGCTTGCTTTGACAACCATTCCTAAAAAATTATTATTAATGGGTGGGGGAATTATTGGGCTTGAAATGGGCACGGTTTATCATGCCTTAGGTTCAGAAGTCGATGTGGTTGAAATGTTTGATCAGGTCATTCCTGCTGCTGATAAAGATGTGATCAAAGTCTTTACTAAGCAAATTCAGGATAAATTCACCTTACGTCTTGAAACAAAAGTAACGACGGTTGAAGCAAAACATGATGCGATTTACGTCACTATGGAGAAAAAAGACGGAACCACTGAAACACACACTTATGATGCCGTATTAGTGGCAATTGGACGTTCGCCAAATGGAAAACTAATTAGTGCTGAAAAAGCCGGCGTGAACGTTACTGATCGTGGTTTTATTGAAGTCGATAAACAAATGCGCACCAATGTTCCACATATCTATGCTATAGGTGATATTGTTGGTCAACCAATGCTTGCGCACAAGGGCGTTCACGAAGGACATGTGGCTGCTGAAGTGATTGCGGGCAAAAAACACTATTTTGATCCAAAAACGATTCCTTCTATTGCTTATACTGAGCCAGAGGTTGCTTGGGTTGGTTTAACCGAAAAAGAAGCGAAAGAAAAGGGTATCGATTATGAAGTGTCTATCTTCCCATGGGCAGCATCTGGGCGAGCTATCGCATCGGATTGTTCACAAGGGATGACTAAGCTGATCTTCAATAAAGCAGATAATCGCCTTTTAGGTGGCGCAGTCGTTGGTGCTAATGGCGGTGAATTGCTTGGAGAGATTACCCTTGCGGTTGAAATGGGGTGTGATGCCGAAGATATAGCCTTAACTATTCATGCGCATCCAACACTTCATGAATCAATTGGACTTGCTGCTGAAATTTATGAAGGAACGGTAACTGATTTACCGAATCCGAAAGCAGTAAAAAAATAGTTTATATTCAGTCATTCTATCTATCTTAAAATTTATGCCGTCAATGATTGACGGCTTTTTTTTAATCACTCACTTTTGCAAAACATCCTTTCCCACTATAACTATAATATTTGGCATGATACGCAATAAACACCGATTCCCCTTTATTTAAAGTGAGTACTTCATGTTTTGTTGTTAATGTAATAGCACCATCTACACAAAATAGGATTTGAGGGCTGTTGACTTTTTCTTTTCTTAATTGAAGATCACTTTGAATGATTTCAAATTTAAAATCATTAACGGGAACAGGAAAATCAATTTTATTATGATTAATTAACGGATTAATTAGCAGTTCACTAGCATCAGTACTGCTAAAGTTCGTATTCGCTATTAATGCGTCAATATCAATAAACTTATGGGTTAAACCTGCTCTTAAAACATTATCTGAATTTGCCATCACTTCAAAACCGGTTCCCGATAAATAACAATGCGGTGTTTGGGCATGTAAAAACATCGCTTGAGATGGCTTGAGTTCAATCACATTTAAAATTAAAGGCATAAACAAACCAATATCGTTAGGATAATCTTTTACCAGTGTATGAATGGTTAAAAAAGGCTCTTGATTGAAACTTCTAGTACAGGCTAATAATTGATGAATAGCTTGTAATTTTTGGTCTGGTGAAAGATTCAACAAGAATTGAATAAAGTGTTTCAGTTGTTTTGGATAAGGATTATTTTGTAATTGTACTAATTCATGGTTAAAGATAGGGATAGTTAATTGCGAAAAAAATGATAATATTTGCTCAATCGGTCGAAACGAATTCATGGCTTTAAATGGCGTGAGTGCATACAATAATTCTGGTTTATGATTGGGATCTTTAAAATTTCGGTTTGGTGAATGAAGATCGATACCTAATTTATTTTCTTTTTCAAAACCTTTTTTTGCATCAGCTTTAGTCGGATGAACCTGAATTGAAAGGGGTTTATTTGCTGCGAGTACTTTGAATAAATAAGGAAGAGTACCGAAAAGTTGATAAGTATTTTTACCCAAAATCTGCAATGGGTTTTGATTGATAAGCGCATTAAGATTTATCTTTTCGCCATTTAAACCGATAATCTTTGAACAACCCAGAGGATGTATACCCATCCATATTTCAGCCATCGGCTTTTGGCTTGGGTTTTTAATACCAAATAAAGTCGTAATACTATCGATACTTCCCCAATCATAATCTTTAATACAATTTTCAAGTTTCCATATCGTTTGCTTCATATTATCAACCTGTAAAAGAGTGAATGTGATGCGAATATTGATATTTAAGCTTATTCCTTCTTAATAAACGTTATTTAACAGTAAAATCTGTGCCTTAAACCGATCATTTAACATATTTTTAGTTATCTTTTCCTGTATTCATAAAAAGCGTTGAATAAAGTAAAGACCTTTTAACAAAGTAATCAATCAACTGAATTATAGTAACGACTAAGCAAATTTTTGAAAAGATTAAAAAGTGATTTTTGTGAAATGAATAACACTTTTTGAATGTCTGTGTTTAAAATAAAATTCTGAGATATTTCACAGCATTATTAATAGTTGCAAGGATGAAAAAGTAGGGAAACTGTATTTTAAAGGCGATTAAGTATATAATGCCCCGCAAATTCATTTATTCACGATTAAAAATAGACTTTTATATGAAACCCTCAATTATCAGTAAGTTAGAAACTTTGCAAGAGCGCTACGAAGAGGTTCAAGCGTTATTGTCTGATGCCTCGGTGATTGCCGATCAAAATCGATTCCGTACTCTTTCTAAAGAATATGCGCAATTAACGGGTGTGGTGAAATGTTTTACAAGTTGGAAGCAGACTCAAGAAGATATTGAAACTGCTAAAATGATGCTTGCCGATCCTGAAATGAGTGAAATGGCTCAAGAAGAGTTAAATGAAGCGTTAAACCGTATCGAAGAGCAAGAAAAGCAGTTACAAGTTTTATTATTACCTAAAGATCCCAATGATGATTATAACTGCTTTGTTGAAGTTCGAGCTGGAACAGGTGGAGATGAAGCAGCAATATTCGCTGGCGATCTTGCAAGAATGTATACAAGATATGCAGAATCCCGTCATTGGCGAGTTGAAATTATGAGTGCCAATGAGGGTGAGCATGGTGGCTATAAAGAAGTCATTATGTTAGTCAGTGGCGACGGCGTTTATGGTAACTTAAAATTTGAATCGGGTGGTCATCGTGTGCAGCGTGTACCTGAAACAGAATCGCAAGGTCGTATTCATACATCTGCATGTACGGTAGCGGTGTTACCTGAAATTCCAGAAGCAGAAATGCCTGAAATTAATCCCGCTGACTTAAAAATTGACACTTATCGTTCGTCTGGGGCAGGGGGTCAGCACGTTAATACAACCGATTCAGCTATTCGTATTACGCATATTCCAACAGGAATTGTGGTTGAATGTCAGGATGAACGTTCTCAACATAAAAATAAAGCTAAAGCGATGTCGGTGTTAGCTGCACGAATCCAAGACGCTGAAACCCGAAAACGCCAACAAGAAGAGGCGTCGACCAGACGTAACCTTTTAGGTACAGGTGATCGTTCAGATCGTATTCGAACCTATAACTATCCACAAGGACGAGTAACAGATCATCGTATCAATTTGACGATTTATCGCTTAGATGAAGTTATGGAAGGCAAGTTAGAAATGTTGATTGATCCAATTGTACAAGAATATCAGGCAGACCAGCTTGCTGCATTATCGGAACAAGATGAATGACTTATTTAGAGTGGCTTAAATATGCATCTCAAACTTTAAGTGAAAGTGAAAGTCCCAAGCGTGATGCGGAAATACTATTAAGTTTTGTGACGCACAAAACACGAACATTTTTAATGGCGTTTAGTGAAACTTCATTATCAGACGATGAGTTAACGCGCCTCAATGCATATTTAGCTCGTCGGCAAGCGGGTGAACCGATTGCTTACATTACCGGTGAAAAAGAGTTTTGGTCTTTAAAATTTAATGTGTCGGACTGTACCTTGATTCCAAGACCAGATACCGAAAAATTAGTTGAGCTGGGATTAGAATACCTACCTAAAATTCCCTGTGAAGTTTTAGATCTTGGAACAGGTACAGGAGCCATAGCCATTGCTATGGCAACAGAGCGCCGAGACTGTCTTTTTACTGCTGTTGAAAAAAATCGAGATGCGCTAATATTAGCTCAACAAAATGCGACACAAATCGGTGTAAATAATGTTTATTTTTTACAAGGTGATTGGTATAAACCACTCAAAACCCGTAAATTTTCGATGATAACATCCAACCCGCCTTATATTGAGCCAACAGATATTCATCTATCTCAAGGTGATGTTCGTTATGAGCCAAGAACAGCACTTGTGTCAGACGACGATGGACTTGCGGATATAAAGTTAATTGTCAAAGGGGCTACCAAACATCTGAATCAATATGGTTGGTTACTGATCGAGCATGGTTGGAAGCAAGGCTCTGCAGTACAAACGATTTTCAAACAACATGGATTTCAATTAGTTGAAACCTTCACAGACTATAGTGGCAATGATCGAGTGACGCTTGGTCGTTGGTTCAAACCTTAACTAGGAAACAATTTATGATGAAGCAAAAACAAGTAAAAGTCAGGGATATTACGGTCGCAAATGATCTTCCATTTGTGTTATTTGGTGGTATGAATGTGCTTGAATCACGTGATTTGGCAATGAAAATTTGTGAGCACTTTGTGACGGTCACGGATAAACTCAACATCCCTTATATTTTCAAAGCTTCGTTTGATAAAGCGAATCGTTCTTCTGTTCATTCCTATCGTGGCCCTGGTTTGGAAGAAGGTATGAAAATTTTTCAAGAATTAAAACAACAATTTGACGTAAAAATCATTACTGATGTTCATACCGAACAACAGTGTCAACCCGTTGCCGATGTTGTTGACGTTATTCAATTACCGGCTTTTTTAGCCAGACAAACCGATCTCGTTGTGGCAATGGCGAAGACAGGTGCCGTCATTAACGTTAAAAAACCACAATTTGTTAGTCCCGGACAAATGGGCAATATAGTTGAAAAATTTGAGGAAGCAGGCAATGATCAAATCATTCTTTGTGATCGTGGTAGCTGCTTTGGTTATGATAATTTAGTGGTTGATATGCTTGGCTTTAATATCATGAAAAAAGCCAGCCATGGTTCACCGGTAATTTTTGATGTCACTCATGCCTTACAATGTCGTGATCCTATGGGAGCAGCATCTGGTGGACGTCGTGGACAAGTGACCGAACTTGCTCGTGCAGGCATGGCAGTGGGTATAGCAGGGCTATTTTTAGAATCACATCCTGATCCAAGCCATGCAAAATGTGATGGACCTTCAGCACTTCCATTAGCTAAACTTGAGCCATTTTTAAAACAGATGAAAGCTATTGATGAGCTAGTAAAAAGTTTTGATGAAATTAATACTGAAAATTAAAATTGATTGATGTGATTAAATCCCTATTAATAAATTAAATTTTATCAATAGGGTTTAATCTCAGTATTGGTAATAAGAATTTTTTGATTTTTCTTTTTTCCCCTCCCTATATTTTCATTTCTGACAAGCAAATTTATTTAAACATAGGATTTATAAATCTGAATGCGTTAAGCGATCGTATGGGTTAATTCAAAACTCTATTAATCTTTTCTTATTTTTTAATATAAAAAAAGTTGTGATATTTATCGAAAAATTAGAAAAAAAAAGGGGTGTTTTGGTGATTCGGATCACGATTTAACAACATTTAATTTGATAACCAAAATATGTTTATGCATTATAAAAACACCTTATTCACAGGAGTTTTAGATTAATTTAGTAAATTTAACCAATTGTTTGTACAGAAGATTGACATTAATTTTGTCGTATTTTATTGATTTTAGGTAGAAAATGATTTTTTGATCCATAAAGATAAGTTGTTAACGGACTAATCTGATCGTTGATTTAAAAAAGTCATTTCAAGGAAGCAGATATGAATTTTTATAACCCCCTATTAACCACTCGTTCACTCAGTCGTATCACTAAGCTCATTTTGTCTTGCTCCATTTTAATCAGTGCGTTGCCTGCACAAGCAGAATATACCCATCCCTTTGTTGAGGATGCTTCATTAACCGGTAATGTCTTTTTTTGGAATCGTGATCGGGAAAGAAAGAATGTCACTCAACATAAATATGAGAAAAACCTAAGGCATACTTCTTTCAATACCAATCTGGATTTTAAAACAGGTTATATAGCCGATATGTTTGCTTTAGAATTGGGCGGCTATGGTGCTTGGGAAGTCAGTAATGGTGGTAATGGTCATCCTAATGAAATCGGTTTTAGTGGTGCCAATAATCGTTGGGACGAAAATTGGAAAAAAGATATTAGTGGTCTTAGTTTCTATAAAGCCCAAATGAACTTCAAACTTGATGAACTATTTTGGCTCAAAGCGGGGTATATTCAACCGTCAGGACAAACGTTGCTTGCTCCACACTGGAGTTTATTACCAGGCACTTATCGAGGCGTTGAATTTGGTACAAAGCTTGATTTTGATTCTGCGGGGGTGTTATCTATGTCCTATATGTGGGCAGATAAATATAAAGCACCTTGGTATAAACGACTTTATGAATTTAGACAATGGCAAAAAGGAAGAAAGATCGATTACTTACATTCTGCTGGTTTAAAGTATGATTTTAAAAATAATGTCGTGCTAGAAGGCGCATTTGGTCAATCCCATAACTATATGAATCAGTTTTTTGGTAAAGCGTCTTATCAATTAGATATTTTGGATAACCCGTTAACAATGAGTTATCAATTTTATGGTGCGAAAGATCAGTCTCATAAGGGGGCTAAAGTATATGATGGTTTAGCATGGTTACAAGCTGCGACGTTAGGTTATCAAATGGGGCCAGTAGGGTTACGTCTTGAAGGTGTAGCAGTTAAAGCAGAAGGTGAACAAGGATTCTTTTTACAACGAATGACGCCTGATTATGCTTCCTCAAATGGTCGTTTAGATGTCTGGTGGAATTCACGTTCAGATTTTAATGCCAATGGTGAAAAAGCATTATTTGCAGAAGTTACCTATGATTTAAGTCATCTATCACACTATTTATCTGGTTGGAGAACTGGCGCTTCGTATGCTTATGGCTGGGATGCTAAACCAAGTACTAATAAAGATTTTGACCAAAAAAGACGGTTGATTGAATCAGCTTATAACTTCGATTTAGGTTATACCGTACCACAAGGTTTTGCTAAAAACACCTCTTTCCAGTTACATTATACCAAATATAATAACCACTCAAAAATACCAAGTTGGAGTGAAGGTTATGGCAATATTTTCCAAGATGAACGAGATATCAAATTTATTGTTACCGTTCCATTCACTATATTTAATGCAAAACAAAAATAGGTAATAAAATAATGAAAAAGCTTAAAACTGCAATACTTGCAACCTCGATAGCCTCTTTATTAAGTGTAGGCGTTACACAATCAGCTTATGCAAATCAAAAGACAGTTGATTTAATGAGTGCTCAACTTAATGTTAAATATACTGTTAATGATAATCAGGCAAATGATCATGGTATCAATTGTGCTACTTTAGGTGCGGATTGGGCTGCATGTAATAAAGTGACTATTTCGTTAACAAATAAAGGTTCAGCAATTAATGATAAAGATTGGGCAATTTATTTTAGTAGTATTCGTATGATTTTGTCCGTTGACAATGATCAGTTTAAAATTACACACCTAACAGGTGATCTTCATAAAATTGAGCCGACGGATAAATTTGTTGGTTTTCCTGCTAAAGGCACTATCGAAATTCCTATGATTGGTGAATATTGGATCTTGAGCGAAAGTGATATTATGCCTCGTTGGTATGTGACATCGACCAATGCAACCCCTAAAATTATAGCAAATACCAATACAGATTCTGATAATTTATCGGCATTTGTGTCGCCAATTAATCAACACTGGAAAAGAACGGCTGATGATCATAATATTTTAATGACACCCGTCAATCGTTTTCAATATAATGCCGATATTGAAAACTTATCGGCAGAAGCATTACGTGGGCAAATCTTGCCAACACCAAGTAAAATATCCATTGGAAATGAAGATATAACGCTCGATTCGCAAGGGGTAAATTTAGTTTTAAATGGATTAAATCAAGACAGTTTAACTGTTATACAGACTGAATTTAAAGCATTAAATATCCCGATTACTCAACAAGGCTTTAAAATACAAGCAACAATCGAACCTCAACAATTTTCCCAAAAGCAAGCAGGGGCTTATCAGTTAGTAATCAACAAAGACAAAGCAACCATAACAGCTTATGATGAGACTGGAATTTTTTATGCGATCCAATCCATTTTATCGACAATTTATGTCGATCATTCTCATACCATTCCAACACTTAATGTCATTGACTCGCCTCGATTTGAATATCGTGGTGTCATGCTTGATATTGGCCGTAATTTTAAATCTAAACAGGCCATTTTGCGTTTATTAGATCAAATGGCAAAATATAAAATGAATAAATTTCATTTTCATTTAAGTGATGATGAAGGTTGGCGAATTGAGATCCCAGGATTACCAGAACTCACCGAAATTGGTAGTAAACGTTGCCATGATCTTACTGAACAAACTTGTTTACTTCCTCAATTAGGATCTGGCCCTGATAGTAATACATCTGGCTCGGGATATTTAAGTCGTCAAGACTATATTGAAATTATTAAATACGCTAAAGCACGGTTTATTGAGGTCATCCCAGAGATTGATATGCCTGCTCATGCTAGAGCGGCGATTGTCTCTATGGAAGCACGTTATAACCGTTTAATGAAAGAAGGTAAAGAACAGCAAGCGAACGAATTCCGTTTAGTTGACCCAACGGATACTTCTAACACGACAACTGTTCAATTTTATAATCGATTAAGTTATTTAAACCCTTGTCTTGACTCGTCTAAACGGTTTGTAAATAAGATTATTGATGAAATAGCTAGCATGCACATCGAGGCAGGCCAACCTTTGACAACTTGGCATTTTGGTGGTGATGAAGCTAAAAATATCCATTTAGGATCTGGCTACCAAGATTTACAGCTTAAAGAAAAAGTTGCTTTTAAAGGTATTATCGATCAAAGCAATGAAGACCATCCATGGGCTAAATCACAAGCATGCCAAGCTTTTATATCTAAGGGTATTGTCAAACAAATTGAACATCTACCAAGTTATTTTGCTGAGCAGGTTAGTACTATCATTAAGGAACATGGTATTGACCATATGCAGGCTTGGCAAGACGGAATGAAACATGCCGACAGTGCTAAATCTTTTGCTGTTGATAAAGTCACGGTGAACTTTTGGGATACTCTTTATTGGGGGGGGGCTGACTCAGTCAATGAATGGGCAAATAAAGGCTATCAAGTCATTATTTCGAATCCGGATTATGTCTATTTAGATATGCCATACGAAGTCAATCCTAAAGAAAGCGGTTATTATTGGGCTACACGTTACAATGATGAACGTAAAATATTTACTTTTGCGCCTGATAACTTACCTCAAAATGCTGAAACGTCGTTAGACCGCGACGGCAATCCATTCACCGCTAAAGGTACACTTAATTGGTCGGGCGCTTACGGATTATCTGCGCAAATTTGGACAGAAGATATTCGTAGCGATAATAAAATGGAATATATGGCATTTCCTCGTTTGCTAGCGGTGGCAGAAAGAGCGTGGCACCAAGCCGATTGGGAACTTAGTTATCAAAAAGATCGTGAATTCATACAAGGGAAAACACAGTATGTGGATCAACAAAAATTACGGCAAGATTGGGTACGTTTTGCTAACTTAGTTGGTCAGCGAGAATTAGCGAAATTGGATTTAATGGGAATAGATTATCGATTACCTATCCCAGGGGCTAAAATTGAGAACAATCAGCTCAATGCTAATATTGTTTTTCCGGGATTAATTATAGAATATTCGATGGATAATGGTAAAAATTGGCATCGCTATACTGATCCCGTGACAATTAAAAAAGGTGATGTTGTATCAGTACGTAGTCTTTCAGCTGATCGAAAAAGAATAAGCCGTATTGAGCAAGTTAACGAGTAATCGAAACAGTTTACCATTTTTATCCAATCACCATTGGATAAGAATGGTAAATAATTAGTTCAATGTTTCTAGGCTATTAATGTAACGTTTCATTGTCAAAGACGCTATCATCTAAAATATCGTCACTTCCGTCTTCAAAATAAGTGCCCCAACCGTCATAATTCACATTAAATTGGTGCGCCAACGTCATAATTTGGGCAATTTGTGCATTGATTAAATCAGCACTGAGGGGGCTTTCAGCGATGATATCAAAACCAATAATAACGTTACCAGAATCATCGACATCTTCATCAGGATCTGTTGCTTCATAACCTAATTTATAGGCTTCTACTGCAACTTTTTCAAGTTTATCAAAGTTTTCTGAAGAAATATGATGTTCTATCAAATACAGCGCATGGGGATCACTCCCATCTTCTAAAAGTTCATCAATAATTGATTGAGTATCTTGTTGGGCAAGCAGAATTTGATCTTTCATAATATACCTTTTAGTGGTCACGCAAATTGTGTGGTATATTACACGTTTAAAAATAATTTTCGAGAAAAAAGTGATCGTAGATTTGCATTCTCATACTATAGCCTCTGATGGTGTTCTATCACCAAGCGAGCTGGTTAAACGTGCTGTCGATAACCAAATTGACATATTAGCGATAACGGATCACGATACCATAAAAGGAATTCCTGAAGCGCAAAAGTTGATCTTAACTGAAAATCTTCCGGTTAAACTGGTGAGTGGAGTTGAAATATCAACCGCTTGGAAAAATAATGAAATTCATATTGTTGGATTGAATATTGATATTGAAAATCAACAATTATTAACATTGCTTCAAGCTCAAGAACAAGGTCGGATTGATCGCGCAATGGCAATTAGCCATAAATTGGCTAAGTTACATATTGATAACGCTTATGAACAAGCAAAGACTTTTTCAAAGGGGGATATTGTGTCTCGTGCACACTTTGCTCGATTTCTTGTTGCTCAAGGTTTGGTCAAAGATGTGAAAACGGCATTTAAAAAATATCTGGGAAAAAGTGGATATGCTTATGTACCAGCAAAATGGTGTAGTATTGAAGAGGCAATAGCGGCGATTCATGTGGCAGGTGGACTTGCAGTATTAGCGCATCCGACTCGTTATGATTTAACTGGCACTAAATTAAAATTATTAATTAATGATTTCAAAACTTGGGGTGGTGATGCCATTGAAGTTTCGCAAAGCCGACAAACACAAGATGACTTACAGCGATTAGCTAAATTAGCCAACGAATTTGAACTGCTTGCTTCGCAAGGTTCGGATTTTCATGATCTGGTTAACTATTTAGATTTAGGAAAAACGCCTCCTTTGCCAGGCAGTGTCACACCGATTTGGCATAATTGGAAACTAAATTAATATGGACTAAAATTGCTTTAAGTTAACATGCTATCAACCTTCATGATAGCCAATCTGACATTGTAAAAAGTGTTTTAAATTTAATATTAATATAGAAGAACATTATGAGCCAAACTTTTTATATTCATCCGGACAATCCTCAAAATCGATTATTAGAACAAGTTGTTAAAATCTTAAAAGAGGGTGGCGTTATCGCTTTTCCTACTGATTCCGGTTATTCATTAGGTTGCTTGCTTGATAATAAAAATGGTGTTGAGCGTATTTGTAAAATACGACAGCTTGATAAATATCATAATTTTACGTTGATGTGTCGAGATTTATCGGAATTATCTTCCTATGCAATGGTCGATAATATTACGTTTCGACTGTTAAAAAATAATACGCCCGGTAAATACGTTTTTATTCTACCTGCAAGTAAAGAAGTACCACGTCGCTTGATGAATGACAAACGAAAAACCATAGGGTTGCGTATACCGGACAACAAAATTGATTTAGCGTTACTGGATCTATTAGGGCAACCATTGATGACCACAACGTTAATTTTACCAAATGAAGAGGAAGCGCAATCCGATCCGGATGAAATTGAGGATAGAATTGGACATCTACTTGATGCTGTTGTCCATGGTGGTTATATAGGTCAACAACCTACAACCGTTATTGATTTAACAAATGATTACCCTGATATTATTCGTCAAGGAAGTGGTGATATAAAACCTTTTGAATCGTGATCAAATATTTCAAGAGCTCACTATTAAAAGCATCTGGATTATTTAATCATGGTAGCTATTTATTATGTGTTTTTGAAATATTGAAGTTCAAATTATGGATAATCTAAAGATTTTGTTTGGTAAACACTATCCATTTTTAAGTTAGTCAAGCTGAGCACTATCGTATTAATTGTAATGCTAGTAAAGCAATATGAGTAAATCGTCGTTTTTCACAAAATGAACAAAGATATAGTTAATCTGATACCTGTGAAGGTAGCGAGGAAAATATGAAAAAAGTAAATGACAATACTGAAAAGTTGCAAAAAGTGTTAGCTAATTTAGGTAATGGCTCACGTCGTGAAATTGAGGCGATGATAGCCGCAGGAAAAATTAGCGTTGACGGAAAAATTGCAACATTAGGTGATAGGGTTGATGTAAATGCTAACCCTAAAATTCGAATTAATGGACACTTAGTTCAGCTAAGAAGTAAAGAAAAAACGGTTTGTCGTGTATTAGCCTATTACAAACCTGAAGGGGAAATCTGTTCGCGAAGCGATCCTCAAGGGCGAGCAACGGTTTTTGCTCGATTACCGCGTTTAAAAAATGCCCGTTGGATTAATATTGGACGATTGGATATTAATACTTCCGGTTTACTCCTTTTTACCACAGATGGTGAATTGGCTAATCGATTAATGCATCCTCGTCATGAAATAGAACGTGAATATGCGGTACGTGTATTTGGAAATGTGACTGATCAGCAAGTTAATCAATTACGCAAAGGGGTGCAACTTGAAGATGGCCCAGCTTCTTTTAAATCTGTAAAAGCGCAAGGTGGTGATGGTTTAAATCAGTGGTTTAATGTCGTCATAACTGAAGGGCGTAACCGTGAAGTGCGACGAATGTGGGAAGCGATTGATGTACAAGTAAGCCGTTTGCTGCGTATTCGTTATGGCAATATAACCTTGCCTAAAGGTTTATCACGAGGAACTTGGATGGAGTTAAGTATTGATTCGGTTAATTATCTACGTGATATTGTCGGATTAGCAAAAGAATCCAAATCATTCATTGACGCCAAAACGGATAAACGTAGTTTCAGACCAAAAAGAACTAAACTTAACAACTTGACAAAATCATCAAGACAAGCCACAGCCAAAAAACCAACACGAATCTAAAAACTAAATCACATCCTCAATAAAAAACATCAATTTATTGGGGATATGATGACATCTATCCAATTTTTCTTACATAGACAGTAAACCAAGTATCATTAACTACATTGATTAAGTTGATAAAGTTAATTTTAATTTATAAATTATTTGGTCACTCAATTGTGGTTTAGACCTTGTTATTGTTGTTGTAGATTTTTCAAATTTAGACTTAAATCACTTGAAATTAACAAATATAAATAAAGTAAAATGACTACGAAAAAATTAACCGTCAAATGTTCACAATGAAGGTGTATTAAGCATATTTCTCAAGCTATATACAACTACCTAAAAAATAAAACAATAAAAATCTTTTTCGTACATTCATAATTAAAAGCCGACATAACGTCGGCTTTTTTGTTTCAATTACTTAATGGCATTAGCAACAATTTGTTGTGCTTCTTCTTGAAGTAAAGCTAAATGCTGATTGCTGATAAAACTTTCCGCATAAATTTTATACGCATCTTCAGTGCCAGAAGGTCGGGCTGCAAACCAGCCATTTTCAGTGATAACTTTCAATCCACCAATTGGGGCATGATTAGCTGGCGCAGAGGTTAAACATTGGGTAATTTTTTCACCCGCAAGTTGATCGGTTGTCAGTTGGCTTGCATCAAGTTTGGCTAGTTTTTGTTTTTCAGCAAATGATGCGGGTGCCTGGATTCTGCCATAATAAGAAACGCCAAATTTATCCTCAAGTTGTTGATATTGTTCTTGAGGGTTTTTGCCTATTTTGGCAGTCATTTCTGCTGCCAGTAGACATAAAATAATCCCATCTTTATCGGTTGACCAAACTTTACCATTCGTTCGTAAAAATGATGCGCCTGCACTTTCTTCACCGGCAAAACCTAATTGACCATCATAAAGTCCTTGGGCATACCATTTAAAACCGACAGGGTATTCTAAAAATTTTCGGTTTAGACTGTTTGCAACGCGATCTATCATTGAACTTGTCACCACTGTTTTGCCAATGGCAACATCTTTATGCCACTCTGGACGGTGCTGAAATAAATAATTTACACAAGCTGAAAGATAAGCGTTTGGGTTCATTAATCCTTTTGGCGTAACGATCCCATGGCGATCAAAATCGGTGTCATTACCGAATGCTAGATCAAACTTGTCTTTTAAATTTAACAACCCATCCATTGCCCAGCGGCTGGAACAATCCATTCTGATCACTTCGTCGTGATCTAAATGCATAAAACTAAAGGTAGGATCAATTTTGTTATTTACAATATCAAGATTCAGACCATACTTTTCAGCAATTCGAGGCCAATAGGTAATACCTGCGCCACCTAATGGATCAACGCCTATTTTAAGCGATGAAGATTTAATCAATGCAAGATCAACAATGTTTTCCAGATCGTTAATATAATCAGTCTCATATTCTTTGGTATGAATAAATTGTGAATGAGTGGCTTTGTCTAATGAGACCCTTTTCACACCGTCTAATTGCTGTTTAAGGAGTTCATTTGCTCGATGTTCGATTTGTTTAGTGATGTCAGTATCAGCAGGGCCACCATTTGTTGGATTATATTTAATTCCACCATCTTCTGGGGGATTATGGGAAGGAGTAATGACAATACCATCAGCAAGCTGTGATTTTTTATCTTGATTATACGTTAAAATTGCATGTGAAATAACTGGAGTAGGGGTATATCCCCAATCATGTGCAATAACAACAGTCTGTTCGTTAGCAACGAACACTTCAAGCACTGATTTGAGCGCTAATTCAGATAAAGCATGCGTATCTTGACCAATAAAACAAGGACCAGTGATACCATGGGATTTACGGTATTCGGCAATAGCTTGAGCGATAGCGAGTATATGGGCTTCATTGAATGTGCCTTTATTTGAACTACCTCGATGTCCTGAAGTGCCGAAAATCACCAATTGGCTAATATTATCGGTATCGGGTTTAATTCGAAAATAGTTATCTTGTAAGGTTTCCACATTGATTAGATCAGAAGGTTTAGCTAATAATCCCGCTCGGCTATGGTTTGCCATTTTTCGCTCCTCTACATAATTTTTAATCATTTGATAATGGTTACAGCGCTTTTCTGATTAATATGTGACTACAGAAATTTTATTTCACTGATGTTGAAAACACATCTTTAATTTGGTTAATCGTATTTTCTGAAATCCCCATGTCGCTCATGATTGATTCAATGATATAAATTTTTCTTGCCGTATTGGTATTACTGATTACCCAATAAGGTGTGCCAATAATTTCACGAGGTTTAGTATTTTTACCCGAAATCTCTAAAGATTTTTTATCTTTGGCTAGATATTGGCGTTTACTACCATGAAGCGATGTCGCCGCAATGGCAAAAAGTGCTGGATTATAGTTATAAAGCGCAGCGAGTAATAATAAAAAACGACTGATAATCGATTTTTCATTCGTAAAGGTATCGCTGGTTAACAAATCATTGAACATCGAGTAATGACTTTCTAAATGAACTTTGGCGTTTGAGTTAACAGGATCCGCTTCTATTTTTAACAAACGTCGCAATATACTTGATGCATCTTCACCGATGTGTTTTGTTTGTCCTGCAATAAATTTATATAATTCGTCGTCAATTTCGATAGTTTTCATTATGTTAATTATGCCTATTAGATTATCTTACTGGACACCCTTGTACAGCAATATTGTCAATTTTATGTAAGTTTTGTGTTACGCTATTATTTAAACAATCATTATGAACCTCATCTTGCGGCTTAATGTTTGTTATTACGTCATTTTTTTGTTGTTGATATGAATTATGACAGGCCGATATCATAACTGATAATAATAATTGAAAAAATAACCGTTTCATATACTTATTGTATGTCATATAAACTATTAACTTGAGTATACTCCAACTTAAATGTAAATTGTATTATCTATTGATAAAATAATGAAAAAGATATTGTTGTTATTGTAAAAGAATATTATGCTTAATCTGACAAAAAAAGTATAACTTCAATAATATATATGGGGAATCAAATATGAAAAAAATTGTTTTAACAAGTATCATAGTTGCTATCCTTTCGGGATGTAGTAATAGTGATATCTATTCTGGCGATGTTTATACAACCGATCAAGCGAAACAAGTTCAACAAGTAAGTTATGGCACTGTTGTTTCAGTAAGACCAGTTAAAATTCAAACAAATGCATCTAATGGACGAAGTGAAAATGTGGTAGGTTCATTAGGTGGTGCTGTGATTGGTGGTGTACTTGGTAACACCATTGGTGATGGAGCCGGTAGAGCTTTAGCCGTTGCAACAGGTGCGATTGGTGGTGCGTTAATTGGTAACACAATCGAGGATAAAGCAAGCCAATCAAATGCGGTTGAATTAGAAATTAAGCAAGCAAATGGTGCAAATATTGTGATTGTGCAAAAAGGCACAACCAAAGAGTTTTATGTTGGTCAACAAGTTAGATTAGTGAGTAATGGAAGGCAGATAAGTGCTTCTCCTCGTTATACTACTTCAACACAATAGTTGTCATTAAAAGTTACTAACCCATTTATTATTAGTTTACATTCCAAGACTTTTGTTTATACCTTGTATAAATAAAAGTCTTTCTATCTATTTTATATGAAAGCGATTTCATACTCTACTTCATCTAAACTACTAAACGTTTTATCACTCGGTTGATAATGTTTTGCCTGCTATGACATCAAAAAAATTTGCGTCACTAAATATGAACATATAAACTCAATATTAATTTCACTAATAAAAAGGAATATTTTAGCAATGCGCATTTTACATACGATGATACGTGTAGGAGACTTACAACGTTCTATTGATTTTTATACTCAAGTTATGGGAATGAAAGTATTAAGAACAAGTGAAAATACAGAATACAAATATTCGTTAGCTTTCGTCGGTTATGATGATGAATCTGTCAGTTCCGTTATTGAGCTAACGTATAACTGGGGAACGCAAGAGTATGACCATGGTAATGCATTTGGTCATATTGCTATTGGTGTTGATGATGTAGCCAAAATGTGTGAAGACGTTAAACTTGCTGGTGGTAACGTAACCCGTGAAGCTGGTCCCGTGAAAGGTGGAACGACCATTATTGCCTTTGTTGAAGATCCCGACGGTTATAAGATAGAACTTATTCAGAATGATCAGGCTGATCAAGGACTAGGTAATTAACGCTAACGCTTTTATATATCGCCGATAACATCGGCGATATGTGTATTAAATAAGTATCAAATGATTAGTACTCAACTATATCAGCATGATTAATAATTATTGTGCGTTAAAAGTTTTGTGAAAAATGATTGATGAATGACTTCTTGTTTATCACGCTCTAAACTTGCTGCAATAATGATAGAATTAAGGGCGTTTAATGAAGTGTTAAAATCATCATTAATAATCACATAGTCATATTCATGATAATGTGAAATTTCAGCTTGTGCTTTTGCCATTCTTTTACGAATAACTTGTTCGGTATCTTGTCCTCGCTTAATAAGACGATGTTCAAGTTCTGCTAACGAGGGCGGTAAGATAAAAATACTTTTGGATTGTGGCATTTTTTCTCTAACTTGCTGTGCACCTTGCCAATCAATATCTAAAAATACGTTAACTCCTTGTAATAAGCTCTGCTCAATTTCTGCTTTCGAAGTACCATAATAGTGATCAAATACGTTTGCATATTCGACAAATGCCTGTTGACTAATCAATGACTCAAAATGGTCATGATCCACAAAATAATAATCTTCACCATGTTCTTCGCCTGGTCTTGGCGCTCGGGTGGTATGCGAAATTGAAACTTTTGCCGGATACTGATTTTTTTGCTCTAAATAAGCCCGAATCAAACTTGACTTTCCTGCTCCACTCGGAGCCGAAATAATAAAAAGTGTACCCGTATACTGGTTTGATATGTTATTTTTCATATAAAATCGATTTTGATTATCTTAAAAAACAATTTAAAGGATTATAACAAATTTACAGGCGGAGTGGTGCATAGTCGAACTATTTATCTTAATAATTACTATTAACCTGATCAAACTACATTACTGAGTGTAATTACGTTAATATGATCCTTGTTAAAATAAGTGAATATTTTGCCTAGACTGAAAACGCATAACAAACTGGTCAATCATTTCATTTAAAATAAATTTTAAGATTAATCATTTATTGTTTGACAGTACCGTGTTAATAATTATGATGAAGTTTTTATCAAGAGAATGCGTTATGTCACTCACATTTAAAGATGGTGTTTATGCTTGTATTCCAACGTTATTAGGCTACGTTGGTATAGGTATTGCTGCTGGCGTTGTAGGAAAATCGGCAAATTTAACGATTTTAGAAGTAACTCTACTTGCTGTGATTGTTTATGCTGGAGCGGCTCAATTTATCATAGCTGGGTTAATGTTAGTTGCTACACCCATTTCAGCCATTATTTTTACTGTTTTTCTGGTTAATTCCCGCCATTTTTTAATGAGCATGGCTACTGCGCCTTCTTTTCGCCGTTTTTCATTACTGGATAATATTGGTATTGGTAGTTTGCTCACAGATGAGAGTTTTGCAGTGGCCATGAATGCAATTGCCAATCATAAACCTGTCAACGCCGTATGGATGCATGGACTGAATGTCACCGCTTATATTGCTTGGATATTATCCTGCTTAATAGGTGCTTTAATCGGTGAGTGGTTACCCGATCCCACTATGTTTGGTCTGGATTATGCTTTAGTGGCTATGTTTATCGGTTTACTATATTTACAGTTGATAGGTGACAAAACAAAAAGTATGTATAACAAGATTCTTGTTATGCTCACTGTTTCAGTACTGCTGATCATCTTAATGCGATTTGTATCCCCTGAAATGGCAATATTAATTAGCACATTTGCTGGATGTTTTATGGGAATAGCGATGGAGCGTAAAGTATGACTACTTATAGTTTACTCATCATTATAGGATGTGGATTGGTAACATGGTTACCTCGAATTATTCCTTTTATACTTGTTAGAAAGTTACATTTGCCTGATATTGTGATTCGATTTTTATCGTATGTTCCACTTTGTATCTTAACGGCACTTTTTGTACAAAACCTATTTATTGCAAAACAAGGGCATTTTCCTGATTTTAAGATCGAATACTGTTTAGCTAGTCTTCCCACTATTTTAGTGGCTTTATTGACGAAAAATCTGATGTGCATTGTTGTGACAGGGATGTGCTTTATGGCGTTGATTCGATATTTTTTATAATACAAAATATTTTATACCTAAAAAAACAGGGCTTGTCGCCCTGTTTTTACGTTCTTTCTTGATCTTTAATTTTAGCCACTGATTCCAGCAATTTATCTGCTTCGACAGTTTGGCCAAGTTGTTTAAGGTAGTTAGCCATTGCTTTTTGATACGCAGTATTATTAAGTATTGCTTTTGGCTGTGATTTCCACCATTTAATTAATGCGAGCGGATCATTATCGGTTGATAACTGTTTGATTCGAGCAATATAAGCAGCTTGTTTAAACTGATCTAATTGAGAATCACTATATGTTTTTACTTTATACATAATAGGTAATAAATCAATAACAGCTTGATAATTACCCATTTCATAATAAAGTTGATCTGCAAGCCTTAATACTTCGGCATTACGTGGCTTTTCATTTAACAAACTTTCAATAATAGTATGAGCACTATCATATTCATGATTCTTAAGCTGTAAGCGAACTTGAACCAATTGGAAAGCAAATTTTTCGCTAGGTTGGCAAGTCGCAGCTGCTGCTTCGAGCATTTGGTTGGCTTGAATCAACTGATCATTATCAATATTCGCTTGTGCCGCTAATAAATAAGATAATGTTATATTGGTTGCCCCCTTAGCACTTTTCATGAAAAGTTTAGCAGCTTGTTGATAGTTACCTTCAAGTAATAAAAATTGTGCTTGTTCAATTAATTTTTTTGCTTTATGCGGCGATTTTAAACGAAGCCAATTACCGAAAGCTGTTTTAGAATTGAAGATTTTTTTAAATAATCGATCAATCAAATAAAGACAAAAAAGCGCCAACAATAATAAAATAACAAAAGAATTGAAGGACATGCTAATTTTATAATTGGCGATGATAAATACAGCTGAACCTTGATTGAATTGCAATAAAGGCCCTAAAAAGAATCCCCCAACTAATGCTAAGAAAATAACTACTATTTTAATCATTATTATTCTCCTATTTAGCCAACATAGAACGAACACGAGTTTGCATTAACTTCTCAAGTTCACTTAAGCTAGCTAATCTGTCAGGAACACTTTTATTACTAATTGTTTGATTTTGCAAATTATCAAGATCACTTAGGAAGGCTTTAACACTTGGCGAATTATTATCAAAATAGGCATTAACCCAAACAGCAACATCATTAAGCGAACGCTGATAAATCAACTCTTGATGTCGAGGTACAGCTTGTGCGGCTATTAACAGACGGAAACGAATATTTTCACGAAGATACAGTGATTGTTCTAAATTTAGTGGGGTACTTAAAATATGGCATCTAACGATCTGCTTTTCATCTTTTCCTGCTTGTGACAAACATGTCGCAAAGTTATTATCATTTTTATCCAATTTTTCAATGGTAATAAATTTTTGCATAAAAGAATCAATGTTTGCCCATAAATTATGCGACCAATCAGAAATTGACGAAGTGACCACATTGTCGGAACTTTTAGTTGGGTCAATTTTATTTTCTGAATCAGCATCTGAAGATGCGCTGTGAGAATCATCAACTGGCAAAGCATCATTATACTGCGTTAAGCCAAGATCAATATCATTATAATTCTCAACCAAAGGAAGATCGGTCAACGAATCCGAAAGACTAATTAAATTCAAAACAATACCGTCAGAATCGATAAAACTCAATTCAGAAAGCGAACTGATATCTTTATTAATGGCTTGTCTGGCAGGCAATAAACTGGGATCATTTGTTTGTGCTAAACTTTCATCTGCATTTCTTAACAACAAACGGGCAGTGGTATAATCTTGATCACTCCAGATTTTTCGAGCGGCTAAATGGACTAAATAGTTAGCTTGCGATATCAGCCAAACATTATTATCAGTGCTCGACATTGCTGATAATCGTTCGTTAAAGTTATGAAGATTTTGTTCATTTAACCTAATTGTGTCATTAATTTGATTGGTTAACTGTCGTTGTAACTTTTGTTGCTCATTTAACTGATTAGTAACACGCTCTTCAAGCGAAGAAAACTGCTGGTCTTGTTTGGTTACTGCATCATTAATATTACTTTCTAAATCCTTAACAATACTCTGCTTGGTAGTTTGTTTTAAATTGGCTATTTCCATTTCGAGCATTGAAATAGTGCTATTTTGTTTTTCAATTTGTTCATGGCCGTGATAAAAAACAAAGCCACCTAAGCCTAAAGTTAAAGCAATAGCTACAAGCGATAGTTTTGAAATGGGTGTTTTATTGACATTATTTTTGCTGGATGAAGAAGTCGATTTTTTTTCTGTTGTTAGACTTGAATTTGTCGTCATCGTATTTTTTTCTTCTTTCATAATATTGTTCACTTGTGTTAGTGCATCGGTTGTAAAAGGTTTACTAAATGAGGTGGTACTAATCGTTGAACTGGTTGCATTAGCTCCATAAAATCGAATCGGCATAAAAACCTCATTTAGATGATTTTATATAATTGATATTATTATGACATAGACTTATCATTGTTTTAAATAAAATTTGATTATTTGCGCTTTTGGCTAAAACAATATTTTGCCAGTTTAGGCGCTTAGCTTCCTCAAAAATTCTTAGACTGGTCACCACTAAACAAGCTTGTTTTTTATGTTCTGTTTGGCAATACAACTCAAGTTGATGTAAATGTTCTATACTGGTAATGATAACGAGCTGATGCTCAATGGAATTACTCAGTATGTCCAACGGATAGGATATAGCATGACGAGAATAACACTCTACCAGTTTGACTTGGGCTTGTTTGGCACTTAATGTATCGGCAATTAGCTGTCTTCCTGAATCACCGCGTAAAATTAAAACTCTTCGGTTTTTCACCATATCAGCATCAAAGAAGGCAAGTAATCCTTCACTATTTTCTTGTTTTGGAAAACTTACCGATTTATGGACTAATTGACGAATCAGTTCCGCCGTTTTATTTCCTATGGCAAAATACTGTAAATGTTTAGGAAAATTAAGATGCGGATTAAATGTGGTAATAACATTTGCGACTTGTGGCGACACTGCAATAACAATATCATTTGGTAACAACTGGTTTAAATTATATTGTAAATTCAGCAGATCCTTACCTGCTGAAATCCTAAATAAAGGAAGATGGGTAGCCTGTAAATTGGCTTGATTTAATAATTTAGTCAATGCTTCACCTTGCGGTGAAGGGCGGGTGACGAAAATCATTCGCTATTCAATTCCTCTAAAATTGCTTTAGCACCAAGCATTAACAATTTATTAGCGACATCTCGTCCTAACTGCTCTGCTTGAGTAATGCTACCGGACAAAGGGACTTTGATTATTGTAGAACCATCTGTTTTGCCAACTAAACCCTTTAAAAATAGCTTGTCATCCAAAATTTGGCTATAACAAGCAATAGGAACTTGGCAACCACCTTGCAATTGTTGATTCATTGCTCTTTCAGCTTGTATGCAAATTCGACTATGTTGGTCATCTAAAGGGGCCAGTAAAGCTAAAATTTGCTTATCATTAGCACGTGTTTCAATACCAATTGCCCCTTGACCGACAGCAGGTAAGATTACATCAGTATCAATATATTGTTTAATACGGTCTTGCAATGATAAACGTTTTAATCCTACAGCGGCTAAAATAATTGCATCATATTCTTGATTGTCTAATTTTGCTAAACGGGTACCAATGTTGCCTCGCAAATCTTTAATATGCAAATGTGGGTAAAGCGCACGTAATTGACATTGTCGTCGTAAACTTGAAGTACCAACCACTGCACCAGAAGGTAACTGTGATAAATTTTCGTAGCGATTTGAAATAAATGCATCTCGGACATCATCCCGTTTGCAGATTGTTGCAAGTGTGAGTCCATCGGGAAAATGCACGGGAATATCTTTTATAGAATGCACTGCAATATCAGCTTCATTATTTAAAATGGCTTCTTCCAATTGTTTAACAAATAATCCTTTGCCACCTATTTTTGATAATGGGCTATCAAGTAATATATCACCTTTTGTCACCATAGGGATAAGCTCTACAGACAAATCAGGGTGAATGGCTAATAGCTGCTGTTTAACATAGTTAGCTTGCCAAAGAGCTAAAGGGCTTTTCCTTGTTGCAATGCGGATTTTCAATGGATGTTCCTATAAATACTTTTAATGTTATTTTATTATTGATGTCTTAAAGGTGAATAAGAATAACCGTTTGTTATTTAATCACAAATTGACATCATTCAATCATGTATTGTGATTCAATATAATCTGAAACATTATTTAATGATGTTTCAGATTATTAACCAACAAAAGATAATCAAAGTTTATCAATAAACGTTGATGCGTAACCAATATAGTTGGCTGGTGTTAACTGTTTCAAACGTGATTTTTCATTTTCTGGTAAATCTAACGAATCAATAAACTGCTTCATTCCTTCGGCATCGACACGTTTTCCTCGCGTCAATTCTTTTAGTTTCTCGTAAGGCTTTTCAATACCATAACGTCGCATCACTGTTTGAATGGGTTCAGCTAAGACTTCCCAGTTACGATTGAGCTCATCCAACAAGTACTCTTGATTCACTTCAAGTTTGCTTAATCCTTTTAAGGTTGATTGATAAGCAATGATTGCATAACCAATACCTACACCAAGATTACGTAAAACGGTTGAATCTGTTAAATCACGTTGAAAACGGGAAATTGGCAATTTGCTACCTAAATGATTCATAATGGCATTAGCTATGCCAAGGTTGCCTTCAGAGTTTTCAAAATCGATTGGATTGACTTTGTGTGGCATGGTTGACGATCCGATTTCGCCAGCTACCGTTTTTTGTTTAAAGTGATTTAGTGAAATATAACCCCAAATATCACGATTAAAGTCGATCATAATGGTATTAAACCGAGCAACACAATCAAAAAACTCGGCAATATAATCATGCGGTTCGATTTGAGTTGTAAATGGATTCCATTGTAAACCCAAAGAACAGACAAACTCTTCACTAAATTGATGCCAGTCAATATGAGGATAAGCCACAATATGCGCATTATAGTTACCGGTAGCCCCATTGATTTTACCCAGTATTTCTACCGATTGTAGCTGTTTTAATTGACGCTGTAAGCGATAAGCAACATTAGCAAATTCTTTACCAATCGTTGATGGAGTAGCTGGTTGACCATGAGTTCTGGAAAGTAAAGGTAAATCACGATACGCTTTAGCCTGATCAGTAATTTTATCAATTACTTTTTTCCAATACGGGATTAAAACACTTTCTTTCGCCGTTTTTAACATTAAAGCATATGATAAATTATTGATATCTTCGGATGTACATGCAAAATGAATAAACTCATTGACGGCATGCAACTCTTCATTCGTTTTCACTTTTTCTTTAAGAAAATACTCAACCGCTTTAACATCGTGATTGGTTGTTTTTTCGATCGCTTTAATACGTTTAGCATCATCTTCGTTAAACTGTTCAACAATTTGATTAAGATGCGCCAAGGCTGATTGGCTGAGTGCAGGCACTTCAATAATTTCGGGGTGTGAAGCTAATTTTTGTAACCAACGAACTTCGACTTGTACACGGTATTTTAATAAACCATATTCGCTAAAAATAGTACGTAATTCTGTCGTTTTATCTCCATATCGACCATCAATAGGCGAAAGGGCGGTAAGTGCAGATAATTCCATCGGGATAACTCCGTTACGATGTTAAAATAGTAATAAAAAATTAAAGTGAATTTGCTTTTTCAATTTCTTGCAAAAGCGCCTGAGCCGTTTTTATTAAGCGTTTTCGTTGAAAAAATAGCTGTAAACGGCTTCCTCCTACTTGGTACCATAAAATAGCAGAACGAATACAACCCAACAACGACGTTCTCACCTTTGCTTGAACTAAAGAATTTTGTAAATACTCAATTTTACCCATCACTTTAATTTTAGTGGTTAATGGGCTAATAATATCGGAATAAATACCGGCTAACGAATAAGACAGATCATCTACATGTGAACTAATCGTTTCTTCATTCATGATAGGATACAATCCCGAAATACGCGTTAAACGCTGGTCAATATTATTTAATGCATCATTATTTTTTATTAATCTACTGGTAATACTTAATGTTCTTAACAGATAGCGAACAACATCCAGTTGTTCTTTTTGCCCTGATGAAAACAGATAAACTAATGTTTGTAAACCCGTTTTAATATTCTGAATACCACCATACACTTCTTCGGTAGTTTGTGGTGAGGTAATAAAAAGGCTATGTATAGTTTGCTCATAAAGTGTTGAGCTACAGACCCCAGTATTGGCTAACTGGGGAACTAAAACAGAACTTTGTATCACACCGGCAAGGGCAATAGTAGTATGGTAATACTTATTCGTCACTCGAACTCTCCTTACTTCGAATAATACGTTCCTCAATAATGCCGCCACCTAGACACACTTCGTCTTGATAAAACACAGCAGATTGTCCAGGAGTGACTGCCGCTACAGGGTTAGCAAAAATCACTTCGATTTTGTCTTCTGATATTGGATTGACCTGGCATTGAATATCTTGTTGACGATAACGCGTTTTCACCGTACAAGTAAAAGGTTTGGTCACAGCTTTTCTATCAACCCAATGTAGTTGTTGTGCAATCAGACCATCTGAAAATAGCGCAGGGTGATCATGACCTTGAGCAACAATAAGTTCATTATTTTTAATATCTTTATCCACAACATACCATGGGGTATCATCGGCTTGCTTTAATCCACCAATTCCCAGCCCTTTACGTTGTCCTAAAGTATGATACATAAGCCCCTGATGTTTACCGATAACCTGTCCGTCCACCGTACGAATTGCGCCAGCTTGAGCCGGTAAATATCGAGCTAAAAAGTCACTAAACTTTCGTTCGCCAATAAAGCAAATTCCTGTAGAGTCTTTTTTAGATGCAGTAGCTAATCCTAGCTGCTCAGCGATTTTACGAACTTGAGGTTTTTCAAGTTCCCCAACAGGGAACAGACTTTGTCTGACTTGGTCTTCGCTTAACGTATATAAAAAGTAACTTTGGTCTTTATTATTATCTACCCCTCGCAATAATTCGACTTTATCGCCAGTGGTACGTTTACGAACATAATGACCAGTTGCAATATAATCGGCACCAAGATCTTGCGCTGCATACTCTAAAAATGCTTTAAATTTGATTTCTTTATTACATAAAATATCGGGATTAGGGGTTCGCCCTGCTTTATATTCTGATAAAAAATGTTCAAATACGTTATCCCAATATTCGGCTGCAAAATTAATAGTATAAAGTTTAATATTGAGTTTATCACAAACAGCTTGAGCATCGGCTAAGTCAACAGCCGCTGAACAGTATTCATCTGTGTCGTCTTCTTCCCAGTTCTTCATAAATAAACCAACAACTTGATAACCTTGTTGCTGAAGTAAATATGCAGAAACAGAAGAATCAACGCCACCAGACATACCGACGACAACTTTTGGGGAAGTATTCATATTTGGCATAATAACTAACATTGTCTATAAAAAAATAATGGCTAATTTTAGCATAAATGACCCCAAAAGCATAAATTTATGCCAATAAGAATTCTGATTGAGAACATTTTTTTTACTGGAACATAGACGGATACTTAAACATTTTTACGTTTTTTTACTCAGTAATCTTTCTAAAATCTAAAGAAAAAAAACGAGTGCCTAAATTTCTTAATAAGTGGTTCTATCAACATTAATCAACAAAACCACATATTTTATATGCCATAAAAAAATACAATCAATACACAATATTGTTAATAAAGATCCTTTAACAGATAAACGACATGACCAATAATTTTAAAATCTTGAGGTTCATTTTTGTCTACAGTTATAGACGGATATTTTTGATTATCACAGAGCAAAGCAATGTTAGAACCCTGATTTTGGATGCGTTTAATACTTATCTGATCATCATATTGCACGGCATAAAGATATCCATCAATCGGTTTGCTATGTGCAGTATTTATAATCAAAATATCATGATTGGATATCGTCGGCTCCATGCTATCACCTTTAGCCCAAACCGCTCGCAAGTCATCATTATCAAAAAGTTGATGTTTAATCAATGTGATATCAAACGGTATTGCCTCGATTTGTAAAAGTGACTTATTATTACCGAATTCATTTAATTTATAAAAAGGGATATAGACAAAACCACGACGTTCAGTATCGGGAAGTAACCGACACTCACCTTTACCTGTTGCTAACCACTCAATAGGGATATCACATTTTTGTGCGATAATTGCTAATCTATTAAGAGAAGGGTAAGTTTTACCAGATAAATAGTCACGAATAACGGCTTCAGACATTCCCACTTTTTTGGCAAAGGCATTACCCGATAAACTCTCTAAAACTAAGGTAAGTCGATGCTTAAAATCGATAACACCTGTTTCCTTAAGGATTCGTGTTTTTTCTTGATCTTCAGTTGTTTTTATGTTGCTTTCTTTCATTTTTATAATCCATTTTGCGTTATTTTTTATTTTTCTTGTTTTAATTCGTTTTTTTATGTGTTATTCTTTTGCTTGGAATTTACACCATGCTAGTGTTGTATACCGATAATCTTTTGGATAGCAATAAAAATAAACTTATAGAGGATCTCATAATGAGCGAACAAGATCAAGACTGGACTCCATCAAGAGTAGTAGGCGAAATTAAAATTAGAGGTGGAAATTTAAGAGGTCTATCTCGTGCGAGTGGCTTGCAAGCTGATACTCTACGAAACGCACTTTATCGTCATTGTCCTAAGTATGAACATATTATTTCAGAATATTTAAAAGTTCCTGCTGAAAAAATTTGGCCTTCTCGATATAACTCAAAATCAAATAAAGTTAAATATAAATAAATTATTTAAGTTTCTATTGAAAGACGCCAATCTGGCGTCTTTTATCTTATTGTTAAGTTTTAAAAAAATTAATTCTTTGCTTTTTCCGCTGCTTTAATAATAGCTGCAAATGCATCTGCTTTTAATGATGCGCCACCCACTAATGCACCATCAATATCTGGTTGAGTAAATAACTCAGCGGCATTTTTATCATTGACCGAACCACCGTATTGAATAATGACTTGTTCAGCTACTTTTGCATCTTGTTTTGCAATATGGTCACGAATAAATTTATGAACAGCTTGAGCTTGTGCAGGCGTCGCTGATTTGCCTGTACCAATTGCCCATACAGGTTCATAAGCAATAACTGCGCCATTGAAAGCTTGGACACCTAATGCATTAATCACCGCATCAATCTGACGAGCACAAACAGTTTGAGTTTGACCCGCTTCGTTTTCGGCTTCGGTTTCACCAATACAAAGTACAGGAACTAAACCTGCTTCTTTAATGACTCCAAATTTTTTAGCGATAAATTCATCTGATTCTTTATGATAAGTACGACGTTCAGAATGACCAATAATAATATGCGTGACCCCAACTTCTTTTAGCATGTTGACAGATACTTCACCAGTATAAGCGCCAGATAAATTAATTCCGACATCTTGAGCGCCTAAAAGAATATTTGATCCACCTAATTGGTGTTTAACAAAATCTAAATAAACGACTGGTGGAGCGATCGCAACATCACATTCGACATCCGTAGATAGCTCATTTCTTAGTTCGGCAACTAAGTTTTTAGCCATTTCAATACTACCATTGAGTTTCCAGTTACCCATCACGAGAGGTTTACGCATAATTTTCTCCAACTTAAATTTTAAAAAGGTGTTGATTTTAGAATGAATTCGTTATAATAGTAGACATTATACACCAAGTAAATAAAGTCTGAGGAAAAATATGTCATTAGAAATATTGAATCAATTGGAAAATAAAATCCAACATACTGTGAATACTATCAGTACATTACAACAAGAGATTGCAACGTTAAAACAAGGAAATCAAGAATTAGAACAGTTGATTAATGACAGTTCAGACGAAATGAAAGCACTACGTGATGAAAACGAAAAATTAAAACAAGATCAACAAGTTTGGCAACAACGTATTCAAACTTTATTAAGTAAAATTGGTGAAATAGCACAGTAATATATTTAACTTACACAACGCGACTTAAGTCGCGTTTCTTTTATGCTTCATTAATCTCATTTTAAGATAAGTATAATGCGAGAAAAGTTAAAATCTTTATGGCTTGCTGAAACGATACGCTTGATTGAAAATGAATCAGGTCGATATGCCGATCAAGACATCAATCGAAAGGCAAGGGCTACACAATCATCATTATCCGATCGAATTATCCTACGAGCGGTGATGTTGTCTAAGCAAAATGGACTTTATACTGCACAAACGCTATTACTGCATGCGATAAAAATTTCTTTTGTTCTGCTCCTGTTACTTTCCGTTTTTTTAGGCGTGACATTAGCGTTTAGCGCACTCAATCAAAACCCTGTTAATTTATACTGGGCACTTTTCAGCTTATTAGGCGTTCACCTCATCACCTTTTTAATCTGGGTTTGTTCCTTTTTTTTCTTTTCCAATATGGGCGGAAGTATTCTTATCCATTGTTGGTTATGGTTAGCTAAAAAGCTATCTCAAAAAAAGACCATACAAGAACTGATTCCTGCTTTTGTACAACTGTTTGGGGGTAAAATCCGCTGGCTAATTGGGTTTGTCCTTAATCTTTTTTGGACAATCATATTAAGTTTTGCTCTTGTTGTACTGGTGGTTTTGTTTTCGACACAACATTACAGTTTTGAATGGAAATCAACCCTACTAAACCCCGATGCAATTATACAACTGACCCATTATCTAGGGTTGTTACCTTCAATATTTGGGTTTTCAATTCCGCAAGATGAGATTATTCGATACAGTGAACGCGCACTTAATGCTAGCGAAGTTCGATCTGCGTGGGCGATTTGGTTACTTGGCGTGTTTATTGTTTACGGATTAGCAGTACGTTTTATTTGCATGATCATTTGCGGTATTAACTGGATAGTCAGTTGCCGTAAAGTAAAATTGAATTTAAATTTACCTGAATATCAAATTTTGGCTAATGATTTACAACCGATTTCAATCCACGTTGTAGATGAAGATACGCATAAACAAGATCTTAATATTGATTTAACCAAACATTTTATAAACAATGGCGAAGGAATTTTTTTAGTTGCGGTAGATATTCCTGAAAGCTGGACACCGCCAGCATCTGTTACCTTTTTAGGTTTTGTAAATACGCGTGAACAGCGCAAACAAATTTTAGATTATCTTCAAATAAACCCAGCTAAAAAATTATTAATCGCTATTGATACCGACCGATCACCCGATCGAGGAGTATTAAATTTACTTAGTCAATTAACTGAAAAATCGCAACAAAACCGTATTTGGTTCATCAATCAAGGTCACCAACTTAACAACTGGCAATCTTTACCGTTTGAGTTTGCTCAACCGTCATGGTTAAAAGAGGAACTGTAAAATGTTAACAACATTAAAATTAGCCGTTGTTGGTCATGCTAATGTTGGTAAAACCTCATTATTACGGACATTAATTCGCAATAGTCATTTTGGTGAGGTTTCGAATAAACCTGGCACAACAAGGCATGTCGAATCTATAAAAATAAAACTAGGCAATCAAAAATCGATTATTTTTTATGATACACCTGGTTTAGAAGATAGCTTGGATCTATACGACTATATTAATCAACTTTTGCCTACCAATCATAAACTTGACGGCATTGATAAATTAACGATTTTTTTACAAAGCCCAGAAGCAGAAAACCAATTCAACCAAGAAGCAAAAGTTATAAAACAACTCCTAAATAGTGATGCAGCTATCTATGTTATTGATGTGAGAGAGCCTATACTACCTAAATTTCATGATGAATTAGCTATCTTAGCCAATAGTGATAAACCTATTTTAGCGGTGTTAAATTTTACTGCACAACAAAATCAGAATGAAAAAGAATGGAAAATGTTACTTTCACGAGTCGGGATACATGCTATCATAAGGTTCGACGCGATCGTGCCACCATTGGACGGTGAAGAAAGATTGTACAAAAGCCTTGCGCTTATGATTGAGCCAGCTAAAGCTATTTTAGATGAATGGCTAAATAAGATAACCGAATTACGAGACTCTCGCAACCAAAGCGCTAACTTAATTATAGCAGAAACACTGGTTGATGTGACTGCATTTTATCAAATGGCTAAAACAGATGATAAACAAGCCATAGTTGATATGCAAAATAAAGTAAGAAAGCGAGAACAAAAAGCAATTGATGAATTATTATCGCTTTATCAATTTGATGCTGAGCACGAAAGCGAACAAGGTTTACCCTTAATTAAAGGGCGCTACAAAGCGGATCTTTTTAATATTGATGCGTTAAAAAGCATGGGCGTTCATTTAACCAAAGGTTTTGTATCGGGAGCCACTATCGGTGCAAGCATCGACTTAGCAACTGGAGGATTGACCTTCGGATCTGCTGCGTTAATTGGTGGTGCTGTAGGTACGCTAATGCAAACGGCCAAACATTACGGATCTAGAATGCGCTACCAGCTATCTGGATACAGTAAATTAAGTGTTGACGATGCAATTATCTGTTTTCTTTCATTGCGATTAATTCGTCTTAAAGAAAATTTGAATAATCGTAGTCATGCAAATACCGACCCGATTCAATTGTCTAATTTGGATAATAGCGAATGGGAAAAGGGTGTATTACCCAAAAGTCTAAAAGTTGCAAGACGTTATTCACAATGGTCAAACTTAAACAAGGGAACCAAAAGATATGACAAAAAAAGGCAATCAACGATACGTGACGTTGCTAAGCAGTTGTTTTAGTCTAAGGAAACGTTGTTTTATTCTCACGTTAATTTTATCTATGTTTATGCTATTTGGCTGTAGCAGTAGTCGGGGACAAGTGACCTCAAATACGCTAAGATCAGAAACGGCTATGTTAGCTAAAATAGAATCCCATTACAAAAAATGGCAAGGTACGCCATACCGTTATGGTGGAACAACCCTAGCCGGGAGCGATTGTTCAGCTTTAGTCATGAACTTCTTTAAAAATAAACTAGCTAAACGATTGCCAAGAAGTGCAGCTGAACAAGCTAAACTAGGTTACAAAGTGACGAAACCCAAAGCGGGGGATTTAGTCTTTTTCAAAACCGGTGGACGGGGTAGTGGATTACATGTCGGCATCTATTACACGGATGGAAAATTTTTACATGCCTCGACGTCGAAAGGTGTCATCTATTCCAATTTAAACGAGTCTTATTGGAAACAGCGCTATTGGATGGCAAGACGAATAAATGATATTTAAAAACGACTAAAATGCTCACTCATCACATCATGACAAGTGAGCATGATACTATCAGCACAATCAGTAATTTCAACTTAAATCAAAGACTGACTTTTCAAATTTCGCATAACATTTGCAACATAAAGCATTTCACTTGGTGTCCCTAATGATATTCGACACCAATTTGTGGCAGGCTCAAAATCTCGACCTATTAAAATAAAATTTTGTTTCATGAGTTCTCGATATTTTTTTAAATCAATGGGACTTTTATGAAACAAAAAGTTCGTTTCAGATTTAAGATAATGTAAACCTAAATCTGACAAAGTCTTTTCCATAATCGTCCGTGACACATCAACTGCTTTTTTAGAATAAGTTAAAAACTGGACATCATCCATTGACGCTAAAGCCGCACAGACACCGCAATAATTTAACTTTTCGCCTGCAACATACTGAGCAATATGACGAATATTATCTGCTGAACTCACCACATAACCGACACGTAAACCAGCCATAGCATGAATTTTTGAAAACGTTTTCAGTAAAACGATATTATCAAACCCCTTCGATATTAAGTAATCAACCGACTTAAAAGCTGGATCATTGACGAATTCGGCATAGGCTTCATCGACAATAAATACCGTATTTTTGGGTTTACTTGTTAACCATGATTCTATTTCGCTGTTGGCAAAAACAGTCGAAGTAGGATTATTAGGGTTGACTAAATAAACGATTGAAGAGCCTTGATAATCCTCAACCGCTTTTTGTAAGCCTTTAATATCAATTTGCCAATCGGCTAAGCAGGGCACTTTGGTTACCTTTAATTTAAAGATTTTAGCAAAATGTTCGCCGTCACTATAAGTTAATTCTGGTATCACTAACTGTGTATCCGGTTTCACATAAGCTGCTAATGAACTTCGAATACCTTCAGATGATCCTGCCGTTAGCAAAATGTGATCATCGCTTACATGATGATATTGAGCCAATCGTCTATTTAACAGGGGCATTTCAGCTTTAGCATAACGGTTTGCTTTAGGAATCGCATCAATGGCTGCTTGTTTAGCTGCGCCTGACATACCAAGCGCATTTTCATTAAAGTTCAGTCTAACGGGATTGTTAAGGTTAGGTATCACAACGTTATCTTGTATGGGTAACGAATATGACACTGTTTTTTGTTGTTCTAGCGCATGTGCTTTAGCCAGTAATTGATTAACCGTCAAACCTGCAATTGCAGCGGAAGACAACGTTAATAGTTTTCTACGGTTGATATTCAAATTTGCGACCATTTTTCACCTCTCGATTAATGATTTCTTTACAGGCTAATTAAACAGTGCAAAAAACATACCAAATATAATGATAATCATTAAAAGCGTATTGATACCCTAATTAGGGTCAATAATGGTCAATTTTGAAGATGATAACGATTAACTTGGTTAAAAAAACGCACTTAACTGGTGCTAGTTTGCACTAAAGCGCATCACGAATAAAAAGCCATTGCGTATGCTGCATAACATACGCAATGGTCTTAATTAAGATGATATGATTCTAATCACAACAGCGATTGATTAGCTGTCTGCGGGCGTTTCGATATCAGAATACGTCGATAACATTTGCAAGAACTTAAATTTAGCGTTTACCATTTTGGTTGAACGTTCATGCAAGGTATTGGCAATCACCGGTTCTAACGTTTCTAAACGTCTAAAACGCTGCTCTTTCAGTAAAATACTAGATAATAATTCACTATTTGGTGATTTAGAATCAAGCACCAGACCAGGTTTACCTTCTGCCGTACGTCGTGGATCATAACGATATAGCGGCCAGAATCCTGATTTAACTAAATCTTTCATTTGTTCATGCGATTTTGCTAAATCATAACCATGCTCTTCGCAAGGGCTATAAGCAATCACTAAAGATGGGCCGTTATAGGCTTCGGCTTCTTGCAGGGCTTTTAACGTTTGATTTAGCTGTGCACCTAATGCAATTTGCGCAACATAAACATGCCCATACATCATCACACTCACGCCTAAATCTTTGCGTGCTTTATGTTTACCTAAATCGGCAAATTTAGACACGGCTCCCATTGGCGTTGCTTTAGATTGCTGACCACCAGTATTAGAATAGCATTGCGTATCTAATACCAAAATATTAACGTTATCGGTCAAACTCATTACATGATCCAGTCCACCAAAACCAATATCATATGCCCAACCGTCCCCACCAATTGCCCAAACTGACTTATCGATTAAATAATCCGCATCTTGAATTAACTCTTTTGCTTCAGGCGAGTCCAAATGAGCCAGTTGATCACGCAATAAAGCAACCTGCTTGCGTTTATCATCAATAGTAGAATCAAGGGACTGTAACGCAATGACAATTTCGGGCGAAATCTCACCCGCTACATGTTCAAGCAAACGTAACGCCCGTTTTTTATGTTGGTCATAAGTGATCCGATAACCTAAAGCAAACTCGGCATTATCTTCAAATAACGAATTTGCCCAAGCAGGGCCACGACCGTAACGATCGGTAGTATAAGGGGTTGAAGGTAAATTACCGCCATAAATTGAAGAACAACCGGTTGCATTAGCTATGGCAAGATGATCACCATAAAGTTGCGTTAACAATTTAATGTAAGGGGTTTCACCACAGCCGGCACAAGCGCCCGAATACTCAAACAATGGTGTTAATAACTGCGATGTGCGGACATCAATACGTTCAAGTGATTTAATATCACGATCAGGCAACTCATTAAAGAACGCAAAATTGGCGCGTTGCGTTTCTAAATTATCAATGCGTGATTGCATATTAATCGCTTTAATATCAAAATTATTACGATCCCGAGACGGACACACCTCAACACACAAATTACAACCCGTACAATCTTCCGGCGCAACTTGTAAAACGTAGCGTTGACCTCGCATATCGCGGGCTTTTACCTCGAGCGAACTCAATGAATCGGGTGCGTTTGCCAAATCGTCAGGTAATACCACTTTAGCTCGAATTGCCGCATGTGGACACGCAACCGCACAATGATTACATTGGGTACAAAGGTCGGGTTGCCAAATTGGAATCGCTTCGGCAATGTTTCGTTTTTCCCATTTTGTGGTGCCCGTTGGCCAAGTGCCGTCGGGTGGAAAGGCAGATACTGGCAAGTTATCGCCTAAACCGGCAAGCATTGATGCCGTCACTACTTTCACAAAGTCAGGCGCATTACTTGGTACTATAGAAGAGCGTGATGCGCTACTTTGATCGACACAACTTAACGGAATTTGCTCTAAAGAAGCAATCGCTAAATCAAGGGCTTTCCAGTTATTTTCGACTAATTCTTGACCTTTGCTACTGTAACTTTTGGCTATCACTTCTTTAAGCTGTGTGATACTAAAATCATTTTTAAATATTTCAGAAAGATGAAAGAAAGCCGCTTGCATAACGGTATTAATACGGGCTCCTAAATTACATTCTCGGGCAATTTTAGCGGCATTAATAATATAAAAGTGTGCTCTTTTCTGGATTAATTGTACTTGAACTTCTTTCGGTAAACGATGCCAAACTTCGTCTTTACTATAAGGTGTATTAAGTAAAAAGATCCCGTCATCTTTTAGTTTTTCAACAATCTGGTATTTATCGATAAATTGATCTTGATGACAGCCAATAAAATGTGCGCTAGTGATTAAATAAGGAGAATCAATAGGCTCCAAACTTACTCGTAAATGCGAAGTCGTTAAGCCACCAGCCTTTTTAGAGTCATAAACAAAATAGCCCTGCACATAAAAAGGTGAGCTATCACCAATAATTTTAATATTATTTTTAGTCGCCGAAACCGTACCGTCACTACCCAAACCATAAAATAATGCTTCAAGCGCAGATTTTTGTGGAATAGATTGTTCGGGTAATTTCAATGACAATCCAGTTACATCATCATAAATCCCAACGGTAAAGCGTGGTTTTGGTTTTTCTGCTAACAGCTCGTTAAAGATAGCCAAGACACAGCGAGGATCAAACTCTTTCGATGACAAACCATAACGTCCACCAACAATGGTTGGTAAACAATGGCGTTCACCTTGGCTAAAGCTTTCGGCAAAAGCAGTCATAACATCTAAGTACAAAGGTTCGGCTTGGGCACCGGGTTCTTTTGTTCTATCTAAAACCGCAATTTTTTTAACAGAATCCGGAATGACCGCTAACAAATGTTTTGCAGAAAAAGGGCGGAATAATCTAACAATCACCACACCGACTTTTTCATGATTATCAATCAGATAATCGATAACTTCTTTACAAGTACTCACGCCTGAGCCCATTATGACAATCACACGTTCGGCATCACTTGCCCCATAATATTCAAACGGTTGGTATTGTCTGCCTGTCTCTTTTTCAAATGCTTGCATCGCATCGACAACATGCTGATAAGTCTGATCATAATAAGAATTTACTGCTTCACGACATTGAAAATAGGTATCAGGATTAGCCGACGTGCCACGAATAACAGGATTATCGGGCGTCAAAGCACGGCTACGATAAGCTTTTATAGCATCATGCGGTAACAGGTCATGAATTTGTTCATCGCTTAAAGGATGAATTTTATTCACTTCATGGGACGTTCGAAAACCATCAAAAAAGTGGACAAAAGGCACACGACTATTTAATGTTGCCATTTGCGCAATTAACGCAAAATCTTGGGCTTCTTGGACTGAACTTGAACACAGCATAGCAAAGCCCGTTTGTCTGATTGACATTACATCAGAATGATCACCAAAAATTGACAGCGCATGGGTGGCAACCGTACGAGCAGCGACATGTAAAACAAAAGGCGTTAATTCACCGGCTATCTTATATAACGAAGGGATCATTAACAACAAGCCTTGCGATGATGTAAACGACGTCGCTAATGCGCCCGTCATTAAAGAACCATGCACAGTTGAAATAGCACCCGCTTCGGACTGCATTTCAACTACTTTTGGAATATCGCCAAAGACATTAGGCTTATTAAATTCAGCCCAAGTGCTTGCTTGCTCAGCCATGGTTGAGCTTGGCGTAATAGGATAAATTGCTATGACTTCATTGGCACGATAAGCAACGGATGACACCGCACTATTAGCATCAGATATGATCATTAAAAAACCTTGTGTTTTATAGTGTTACGACATTACTTCATTATTATAAATTTTGACTATTGTATCAGAAACTAAGATAGCTTTGAGTTATTTTTGAATTAAAATTTTTTTGACTTGAAATTAGTGTTCAATAATTGGATTAGGATTAACTAAATAAACCCAACCTTTTTTAAACATGACTGATGACTTTGTAGATATTAAAAAAGAATTGCATAGTTTCATTTATATAATATGTACTCAATAATGAACAAATGAAATGGTTTTGGCATTATTCATTGAATAGATTGTTACTATACAATTTATCTAAATTATATAGTAACAGATGTCTATTTTACTGAATAATGACTTGTTCATCCGATGTTGACTGTTTTATTTCACCCATTAACCACGCTTTTTCACCATGGTTATTGAGTAACGTTAAGGCGTCATTAACACAATGTTGGGGTAAGACAATAATTAAACCTACACCGCAGTTAAAAGTCCGGTACATTTCGTGCCGACTGACATGACCTGCTTTTTGTAGCCAATTAAATAGTGGTGGCCATTGCCAACTGCTTTCGTTAATGATTGCTTGCATATTGTCGGGTAGCACTCGTGGAATGTTTTCCCAGAATCCACCGCCTGTAATGTGCGCTATGGCATGTACATTGACATGTTCAATTAAATCAAGAATCGATTTGACGTAGATTTTGGTCGGTGCAAGCAGGTGATCAGCAAGAGGCATACCATTTAATTGTTCAGTTGCCGGATTTACCCCACTGACTTCAATAATTTTTCGAATTAATGAGTAGCCATTAGAGTGCGCCCCACTGGATGCTAACGCAATGATGGCATCACCGTCTTGTACTTGACTGCCGTCAATCATTTTTGATTTTTCAACGACACCCACACAGAATCCAGCTAGATCGTAATCATTATCCTGATACATGCCTGGCATTTCGGCCGTTTCGCCACCGACTAGTGCACAACCAGCTTGTTTACAACCTTGTGCTATTCCTGTCACTACCGTTGCTGCAATGTCAACATTGAGTTTTCCTGTTGCATAATAATCAAGAAAGAATAGGGGTTCAGCACCTTGAACAATAAGATCATTTACACACATGGCGACTAAATCAATGCCGATAGAGTCATGGCGTTGTAAGTCCATTGCTAACCGTAATTTAGTCCCGACACCATCTGTACCCGACACTAGAATCGGTTCGTGATATTTTTGTGGGATTGCGCATAGTGCGCCAAATCCACCTAATCCGCCCATGACTTCAGGACGTTTGGTTTCTTTGACAACTGATTTAATACGATTAACCAGTGCATTACCGGCATCGATATCGACACCGGCATCTTTATAGCTAAGAGGCGTTTTATTTGACACGAGAAGCAGTCCTTAAATAAAAAAACTGCTGATTATTTTAGCAAGTATGTAAATGATTAGCGATGAATTATTTGTAAAATAAATAAAAGGTTAAAATAGTTAATGGTTTTCAAACCAACTTTCTAAAATAATAATTGCCGAAGTAGCATCAATATGACCTTTTTCAAGTGCACGGTAACCACGTGACGCAAAGATGTGCGATTTAGCTTCGACCGTCGATAATCGTTCATCCTGTAAATGGACTTGATAACCAAACATGCCATGTAAACGGTTAGCAAATTTTCGTGCTCTGGCTGTCAGTGGTTGTTCGCTACCGTCCATGTTAAGGGGTAACCCAACCACTAAGTAATCAGGTTTCCACTCTTTAAGTACCTTTTCAATAGTTTGCCAATTAGGAATGCCGTCTCGTGCTTTGAACGAACAAAGTGGATTGGCTGTTTTGGTGATGTCTTGCCCAATCGCCGCTCCAATACTTGAGGTTCCAAAATCAAATGCAATAATGGTTGCCATTGTTTATGCATTTCCCATTTGATGTGATATGCGATTGATATCAATCCCTAGCGATTCGGCGGCTTTTTGCCAGCGTTCTTCAATGGCAACATTAAAAATAATATTGGGATCGGCTTCTGCCACTAACCAATCGTTGCGGGCAACTTCTGATTCAAGTTGCAGTGATTGCCAACTTGAATAACCCAATGCAAGAAAAAGATCTTTCGGTTGTTCAGGTGTCCCAATCGATTTTAATGCATCAAGTGATGTGGTTATCATCACGTCATCAGATATTTGAATGCTCGATGAAAAGCCCGATTGTGGGGTATGTAAAATAAATCCTTGTTCATCCGCTAAAGGGCCACCACAAAATACAGGGTATTCTAGTTCAGCACAGTTTTTTGGTGCCATAATTTCAAGACGAGTCAATACGGTGGCAACATTGAGTTCAACAAGAGGTTTGTTAATGATGATACCCATTGCTCCATCTCGATTATGTTCACAAATATATACCACCGATCGGCTAAACAAGGTTTCGGATACGTTTGGCATTGCAATGATAAAATAATTTTTTAGATTCATATGCTCACATTTTAGTTTTATTTAAATTGCACACTTGCCGATTTTTACGTTGTGTTCAACTAAGCAACGCATCAATAATTCGGGTTCATTGGTTTCTTCATTGATGGATTCAGAAACAATTTCAAAATTTTGTGAAAGATAAAAATTAATAGCTGTACTATTTTGTTTGTAGACATGAACAAGTAATTCGTTGTAACGCTGTTTCGCTTTATTAACCAGTGCTTTTCCTGTCCCTTGTCGGCGGAATTCTTCGTCAACAAATAAACCAGAAATATAGTTTTCGGTTAAGCCAATAAATCCTTTTACGCCATTAAGATCTTGCACGTAAATGGTTGACATTGGAATGAGCATTTTAACAAATTCATAATTTTGTTTGAAAAATTCAGGATCAATAAAATTATGGGCTTGTATATTTCCTTCAAGCCATAGTTGCATAATTTTATCGAGATCCGTTTTTTTATATTCTCTAATCATGTTTAGCTCTTTTTATTTAATCGTTTTTCAATGGCATCCATTAACATGCCTGTAATAGATATGTCTGGGTTTGCCGCTTCAATTTCACGTACACAAGTCGGGCTGGTGACGTTTATTTCAGTTAATTTATCACCAATAATATCTAAACCAACAAACAATAGTCCTTTTTCTTTTAAGGTTGGTGCTACGCTTTTAGCTATTTGCCAATCACTGTCACTGAGTGGTCTTACTTCGCCATATCCCCCAGCTGCCAGATTTCCACGAGTTTCCCCTTTTTGAGGGATTCTAGCAAGACAATAAGGCACTGGTTGACCGTCAACAACCAAAACACGTTTGTCGCCGTCTTTAATTGCAGGAATAAATGCTTGAGCCATGCAATATCGGGTATTCATTTCGGTTAGGGTTTCGATAATAACGGATATATTGGGATCATCTTGTTTTATTCTAAAAATTGACGATCCGCCCATGCCGTCAAGTGGTTTTAAGATGATATCTTGGTGTTCTTGATGAAATGCTCGTATTAATTGAGTTTGACGAGTCACAAGGGTTTCTGGCGTAAATTGGGCAAACCATGCTGTAAATAGTTTTTCGTTACAATCACGTAAGCTTTGTGGTTTATTTACCACAAGTACACCATTTGCTTCTGCTCGTTCTAAAATATAAGTTGAATAGATAAATTCAGTATCAAAAGGGGGATCTTTACGCATTAGTATGACATCAAGATCATTTAATGGTAGTGTTTGTTCTTCATTCATATCAAACCAATGATTGAGATCGTGATGAACGGTTAACTTTCGTGTTGTTGCATAAGGTTGACCATTACGTAAAAACAGATCGTTCATTTCCATGTAAAAAAGTTGATAACCCCGTTTTTGTGCTTCAAGCAACATTGCAAAACTGGTGTCTTTTTTTATCTTGATATGACTGATTGGATCCATAACAATACCAAGCTTAATCATGGTAACTCCTTTTGTATTGTTCAATAAAATATGAATTGTGACAGATAGTGTTTTTATCACTATGTAAAAGCTTTGGCAACTATCATACTCGTAACAGATTAAGATGCAATGTAAACATGATGAATTATGATTTTTTACAGTTAATTATCCTAAATCACCAAATTGAACTTGTAGTGCTGTTAAGGCTGTAAGCGCTGCTGTTTCGGTACGTAGTACTCGTGGCCCTAGTAAAATATCGGTAAATTGATACTGATGTGTCATGTTGATTTCGTCATCAGATAATCCCCCTTCAGGCCCGATTAGTAAACTGATATCCGTTTGTCCGGTAGGAAGGTGTTTTACTCCATGTGTTGCTTTAGGGTGTAAGTTTAATCGTAAACCGCTGTTTAAGTTGGCACACCAATTTTCTAGTTTCATGACGGGATGAATCACCGGAATGATATTACGACCACATTGTTCACAAGCTGAAATCACAATTTTTTGCCACTGATTCACTTTTTTGTCTAATCGTTCTGCATCGAGTTTTACTCCACAACGTTCAGAAAGTAGGGGCGTAATACTGGTTACCCCTAATTCGACAGATTTTTGTATGGTAAACTCCATTTTTTCACCGCGTGATATGACTTGTCCAAGATGAATTTTTAAAGGGGATTCACGGTTGTCTAATAGGGTGGTCGCCGTTTTGACGGTTACCGATTTTTTATTGATTTCATGTATTGTTGCTGGTGTGATGTGATTAGTACCATCAAAAAGGATAATATTTTCACCTGTTTTCATTCGTAAAACCCGAATAAGGTGATTAAATGCATTATCATCTAATGTCATGATGCTATTTTCAATAATCGAAACAGGTTGATATATACGGGTCATAAGTGCTATGGTTAATTTCATTACAATTTAAAATAAATTATAGCGTAATTTGTTGAGATTCGGTAATCTTCTGTTTAAAGTAGATAAACTTAATCTGTTTTTAGGGTGAAATATGCGCATAAATAATCATGATCGTGTTTTGATTGAAGGTTTAACTATTTTTACAACCATTGGGGTCTATAGTTGGGAAAAAAACATTAAGCAAAAGCTTATCTTGGATTTAGAGATGGCTTGGAATAATCAACCGGCAGGCAAAAATGACGATGTTTCGCTCTGTTTAGACTATTTTTTGGTTAGTCAGTCTGTTACTTTGTTTGTTGAAAGTCAGCAATTTGAATTAATTGAAACCGTTGCTGAACAGGTTGCTGAGCATGTTATGCAAAAATTTTCAGTTGGTCATATTAAAATTAAAGTCTCTAAACCCGATGCTATTGCTAATGCTAGTAATGTCGCTGTGTTAATTGAGCGATACGCAAATTAATAAGGGTCGTTTTAATGAGTTATGAACAGAAAAATATCGTTGATCAATCCCACCATAACGGTAAAAAATTTAAAAATCAGGAGCCGTTTAAGCTTACTTTAAGTGATACTTGTCGTTGGTATTTTAATCGGAATGTTTTGCCCCCACAAGCAGGTTATCTTGGTTTTAATCATCAATGGTGTCAATCGATTGATATGACTTTAGATGATGATAGAATTTGGTGGATAGGGCATTCAACCACGTTGATTCGTCTTAACGGTAAAATGATTTTAACCGATCCTGTTTTTTCTGATCGTGCTTCACCTTTTCAGTTTTTAGGCCCTAAACGCCGTACACCACCCGCACTGAGTATTGAAGAACTTCCTAACATTGATTTTATTGTGATTTCACATAATCATTATGATCATCTTGATTATCATAGCATTCGACATTTAGTAAGTCGTTTTGCAAATGTTGTTATTTTAGTGCCATTAGGTTTAAAAAATAAACTTCATAAGTGGGGGGCTAAGACGGTTATTGAGCTGGATTGGTGGGGATCGGCGGATATAGATAATCTTACTTTTACTGCAACACCTGCCAAACATTGGAGTAAACGTGGTTTATTTGATGTGAATAAGGTATTGTGGTGTGGTTGGGTGATTCAATCAAATGTGGCTAATGCTAATCAAACAAAAACACTCTATTTTATGGGCGATACCGCTTATTCATCAGTTTTAAAGCATATTGGTGAATATTTTACACATATTGATTTGGCACTTATTCCAATTGGTGCTTATGCGCCTCGTTGGTTTATGCAGTCACAACATATCGATCCTGAGCAAGCAGTACAACTTTATGATGAGTTACATTGCCATGCTGCAATGGCAATACATTGGGGAGCGTTTGAGTTAGCCGATGAACCTTTAGATGAACCGCCAACTTTATTATCTCAATACCGTGAAGCTCGAGCCTTTCATTTGTTAAAAATAGGTGGTAGTCTATCTATTCATCAAACAGATTCTAAAATAGAATAACAGTTATTAATCTATATAGCTTAAGTAATCATTTCTACATTAACATCGGAGAAAACCATGAAAACAGTACTGATTACATTGTCTTGTGTGATACTGAGTTTAAGCTTAATTGCTTGTGGTGGTAAGAATGATCACGGTAAACAATATCGTTGGTCAAAAGCGCACGGTGTGTTAGAAGGTTGTGATGGTGTGATGAGTAATTCACAACAATGCCAAAAAAATTCAAATAACCAGCAATATATGATTCAAATAGACAGGAATTAAAAATGAGTGCTTGGCTTATTTATGCCTTGTTGTCTGCCATTTCTGCGGCTTTCGTGGCAATTTTGGGCAAAATTGGTTTACAGCATCTTGATGCAAATACGGCAACCGCAATTCGAGCTATTGTTATGGCGATATTTTTGGTTGGCGTGGTGGCAGTTCAGGGTAAATTAAACTTAATTAATACGTTTTTTAATGATAAAAAAGCATTACTGATTATTGCATTAAGTGGTATTGCCGGTGCGTTGTCATGGCTGTTTTATTTTATGGCAATCAAAGACGGTAAAGTGTCGCAAGTTGCCCCTATTGATAAGCTAAGCGTGGTGTTTGCAGTGGTATTTGCCGCGGTTTTATTTGGTGAAAAAATTTCATTTTTATCAGGCGTAGGGGTTGTGATGATTGCCGCTGGAGCCATTTTAGTGGCACTATTTTAATAAGTCATTAAACAGCGTAACGGTGACATATTCTCCTTTACTGACGTTTCCGCGTTCTTGTTCTAATATTATAAAACAGTTAGCTTTATTGAGCGATTGGGTAATATGTGAACCTTGTTGACCCGTTGATTTAACTTCTAACTCGCCTTGGTCATTTGGTTCCACTCTACCACGTTGAAAATCTATGCGCCCAACACTTTTTTTAAGATCGGTTGCTGTTTTAACTTGAAAAGTTAAATCCGCTGATAGCGTTTGTTGTCCTGCAAGCGCTGAAATTAAAGGTTGAACGAGTTGATAAAATGTCACTACTGTTGAAACAGGATTACCGGGTAAACCACAAAATAGCGCTTTGCCAATTTGTCCAAAGGCAAATGGTTTACCGGGTTTCATCGCTATCTTCCAAAAATTAATTTGTCCTAACTCTTCTAAAGCCGTTTTGGTGTAGTCAGCATCGCCTACCGATACCCCACCACTGGTAATGATTAAATCAGCTTGGGTTGAGGCTGTCATTAAAGCTTGTTTAATTTGGTTAGGATCATCAAGAATAATACCTAGGTCGATCACTTGGCAATTCAGTTTTGTTAATAGCTGTTTTAATGTGAAACCATTACTGTCATAAATAGCACCATTGTCGGTTAAAGGTTGACCAATTGGCGTTAGTTCGTTGCCGGTTGAAAAGATAGCAACGTTTAATGTTTTATACACGCAAACTTGATGAATGCCAAGCGTTGCTAATGTCGATAAAGTAGGAATTGATAAGCGTTGACCTTTGGCAACTGTGATTGCATCTTTTTTGATATCTTCACCGATTCGGCGAATATTATCCCCAGCTTTAATATCTTTAAGAAAAGTAATGTGTTGACCTTTTACTTGTGTATGTTCTTGCATAACAACCGCATCAGCATCATTAGGAACAGGCGCACCTGTCATAATTCGTAAACAACTGCCAATTGCCCAGTTAAGATCACCGATATCATCACCTGCATAAACAGTCTTAGAAACCGGTAAGGTTCTTGATTTTTCAATATCTTCTAATCTGACAGCATAACCATCCATTGCCGAATTATCAAAATGAGGGACGTTAATGGGGGATATAATGGGTACAGCGGTAATTCGGTCGAGTGCATCATTTAATGATACTGTTTCGTGTTCAAGTGATTTTACGGTGGTGCAAGCTTGCAATATTTTTTGTTTTGCTTGGTCGAAAGTCAGTAACATAGTTTTTCCTTACCTAGTTGATGCATCCATTTTATCGATAGTGTTAATGTTTATTAACATGGTTATTTGCGTTTCAATGGATCGACTCGATATGTTTTGATTATTGTTTAATGATTTAGGCTTTGGTTATCGTGTTTTTTATCGTTAAACGTTAACGCCACCTTGTGGTGACGTTAATGTATTTCATCATACGTGTTACTATTAGACATTAAATAAAAAGTTCATAATGTCGCCGTCTTGGACGATGTAGTCTTTACCTTCAGAACGCATTTTACCTGCTTCTTTTGCCCCTTGTTCACCCCCGTATTTGATAAAGTCATCAAATGCGATAGTTTGCGCTCGGATAAAGCCTTTTTCAAAATCAGTGTGGATTTTTCCAGCCGCTTGCGGTGCGGTATCACCAACGGATATTGTCCATGCCCGTACTTCTTTCACACCTGCGGTAAAATAGGTTTGTAAATTAAGTAATTTATAACCTGCACGTATGACACGATTTAACCCCGGTTCAGTTAATCCTAGGTCTTGCATAAATTCATCTCGGTCGGCATCATCTAGTTCTGAAAGTTCCGCTTCAATGGCAGCACAGACAGGAACAACAACCGCTTTTTCTGCTTCTGCAATGGCTTTAACTTTATCTAAATAAGGATTATTTTCAAAACCGTCTTCGTTGACATTAGCAATATACATGGTTGGTTTTAAGGTTAAGAAGCTAAGATACTTTATTGCGTTTAGTTCTTCTTTGCTTAAATCCAATAGTAATAATTTTTTACCTTGTTCTAAGTGGGGTAGACATTTTTCTAAAATTTCAAGTTCAAACTTGGCATCCTTGTCACCGCCTTTTGCTCGTTTTTGTAGTCGAGTCATAGCACGTTCACAAGCTTCAAGGTCTGCTAACGCTAGCTCGGTGTTAATAATTTCAATATCTTCGGCAGGGTCAATTTTACCTGCTACGTGAATGATGTTTTCATTTTCAAAGCATCGTACGACATGACCAATTGCTTCGGTTTCACGGATATTGGCTAAAAACTGGTTTCCAAGCCCTTCACCTTTTGATGCACCTTTCACTAATCCAGCAATATCCACAAATTCCATTGTGGTTGGTAAAGTGCGTTGTGGTTTGACAATTTCAGCAAGCTGATCGAGACGAGGATCGGGCATTGGCACTACACCAGTGTTTGGCTCGATTGTACAAAACGGAAAGTTAGCCGCCTCAATGCCTGCTTTAGTTAGTGCGTTAAAAAGTGTTGACTTACCAACATTTGGTAGTCCGACGATCCCACATTTGAATCCCATACTGTTTGTTACCTTTTATCATTAAATTACTTAAAAATAGTGGCTAATTATATACTAAATCGCACTATTTGTGCCAATGTTCTTATCGATGTTTTACTGTCTAATCTTATTCGAGGTTAACGCTTTCTTACTATTTAGCTAGTAAGTTTGTTTTAGCTCAATAGCTATTAAATGTTAGTTGGTTGATGCTTTCATTATTCCAAACTCAATCCAATTTGATAAAGTTGGTTCTTTTTAAGTCCGTATATTTCGGCGGTGATTGCAGCCGCTTTTTTTAATGGAAGCTCGTTGGTTAATAACTTTAATGTGTGAATGACATTGGGATCGATATCCGTGTCAGTTTTAGTATGACCTTCAACAATTAAAACAAACTCCCCTTTTTGACGGGCAATATCTTCATTTAGCCAATTAATTAATTGAGTCATCGGATAGCTGACAATCGTTTCCCATGTTTTTGTTAGCTCTTTGGCTAATACGATTTGTTTGTCTGTGCCAAATGCAGTTTGCATATCATACAAGGTATCAAGTAAACGATGTGTTGATTCATAAAATATCATTGTTCGTGTTTCATTCACCAGTGTCATTAAGTAGTCCAGACGAGCTTTACTTTTAGCGGGTAAAAAACCTTCATAACTGAATTTATCTGACGGTAGTCCTGCAACCGATAAGGCTGCAATCGCTGCGCAAGCACCAGGAATAGGAACAACGTTAATCTCATTTTCACGGCAAGCTTTCACTAAATGATAGCCTGGATCATTTATTAAGGGGGTTCCTGCATCAGAAATTAATGCTATCGATACGCCAGACTTGAGCTTTTCGATTAATAGCTGAGATTTTTCTTGCTCGTTGTGATCGTGCAGTGCAAAAAGTTTGGCTTTGATTCCCAAATGTTGCAACAATAATCCACTGTGGCGAGTGTCTTCGGCAGCAACTATATCAACCTTTTTGAGGATCTCAATTGCGCGAAGCGTGATATCATTTAAGTTTCCAATTGGGGTGGCTACAATATATAAAGTCATTAGATTTGGTCACATTTTAATTTTGAAAAAAATACCACAAATATACTATACGAAAACCTATTTTATTGTATATACTCATTGCGTTCAAAACAATTTCAGTTTTTATCATTTTATACCCATTGTAAAAATGCATTTTGAATATTTAATCTTAGTTGATAAGCAAGTTTGCTTGTTGATTCACTAATGGTATAGTGGTGTTAAATTTCTTGTCAGAAAGGGCATCCATTTTTATACAGCTTATTGGATTTATGGCGTGAGTTTGTCTTTAATTAAGTACTCCTCATCATTCTTCGACCATGATCAAATTAGCATGAATATTTTAAAGATAATAGCTTTTTACGGTAAAAACGTTAAAATGTATAATCATGGGCAATTTCTACCAAAATAAGATTAACGAATGAAAGGTATTAAAGTGAAAAAAATTCTCACATTAAGTAGTTTAAGTTTGCTGATTGCTGCGTGTACTCAAACAAACCCTGCTACAATTGTAGATATTTCAGATTCTTCCGGGAGTTCAAATCCGTCTGTTTATAGCAGACCACCGACAAATATTTCGACGGGTAACCGAATATCGAACTCTACTTATCCTAAATCGTCATCAAGCTCAAGTTCAACTGTGCAATCTTCCAGCTCGTCTGGTCAAAGCGTTGCAACAACGAATGAACGTATTGTGTATAATCGTAATTATGATGATATTCCTAAAGGTGGCTATAAGGGGGATACTTATACTGTTAAACGTGGAGATACCTTATTTTATATTGCTTGGGTAACGGGTAATGATTATCGATCATTAGCCGCAAAAAATAATATTAAAGAACCTTTCGCCGTTAATGTAGGTCAAGTTTTGGATGTCAGTTTTGGAACAACGGTTGTTGAAACTAAAAATAATGTTACCCAAAAAGTTGTGACGATCAAAGATAATTCAAATGGTACTTCATCAAGCCGTTCATCTGATCAAGGCAGCACCATTCAATCTGTTCAAAGTAATACTATTACATCTGTTCCAAGTAGTTCTAATTCATCGGATCAAAGTCGTTCCAATTTAGGAGGCGCAACAGCCATGGTTGCTAATATTTCTTGGCAATGGCCAGCTAATGGTAAGATTATTGAAAAGTTTTCTAACGCAAGTAAAGGGATTGATATTTCAGGATCGTTAGGTGATAAAGTTGTCGCTGCGGCTGATGGTCGAGTGGTTTATTCTGGTAATGCGTTACCGGGATACGGTAATTTAATTATTGTTAAACATAATGATGATTATTTAACAGCTTATGCGCATAATCAGTCAATCTTAGTTAAGGAACAACAAACAGTTCGAGCCGGTGAGCAAATTGCAACAATGGGCTCAACAGGAACTTCATCAGTTAGACTACATTTTGAGATTCGTTATAAAGCGCAATCCGTTGATCCTGCAAAATATTTACCAAAATAATGTGTATAGTTTAAAAACGTTTATTGAAATACAACAGGAATACATGATTAAAATCATGTATTCCTGTTGATAACAAGATACATCAAATTTATTTTACGTAACAAAGGAGTTATATTCATGGCAGTAAAAAAATTAGTTCTTATTCGACATGGAGAAAGTGTTTGGAATCAAGAAAACCGTTTTTGTGGTTGGACTGATGTTGATTTATCTGATAAAGGTAATAAAGAAGCAGCAGAAGCAGGTCAATTACTTAAAAAAGAAGGTTTCGAATTTGATTATGCGTATACCTCAGTGTTAAAACGTGCTATTCATACATTATGGCATGTTTTAGATGAAGTGGATCAAGCATGGTTGCCTGTTGAAAAAAGTTGGAAATTAAATGAGCGTCACTATGGTGCACTTCAAGGTTTAAATAAAGCGGAAACTGCTGCAAAATATGGTGATGAGCAAGTAAAATTGTGGCGTCGTGGTTTTGCTATTACCCCACCTGCATTAGAAAAATCAGATGAGCGTTTTCCGGGACATGATTCACGTTACAGCAAATTGCCTGAATCAGAATTACCATTAACTGAAAGCTTAGCATTAACAATCAAACGTGTTCTGCCTTACTGGGAATCAACGATTGCACCACGTGTAGCAAGAGGCGAGCGTGTTATTATTGCTGCTCATGGTAACTCTTTACGTGCTTTAGTTAAACATTTAGATAATATCAGTGATGATGATATTATCGATCTTAACATCCCAACGGGTGTGCCTTTAGTATATGAATTTGATGATAATATGAAAGTGATCAAACATTACTATTTAGGTAATGCTGATGAAATTGCCGCCAAACAAGCAGCTGTTGCAAATCAAGGCAAAGCAAAATAGTTTTTATTTCATTATAATGATAAAAGGTAGGTTTGATAACTTACCTTTTTTATTTTCTAAATTATTCTGTATCTTTATTAATTTTATTTTGAGGCCTTATTTTGTCAAAAATTTATTATATTTATGCCGTCATGAATGCGGGTAAATCAACTGAATTATTACAAATCGACCATAATTATTTAAGTAATAATATGCAAACATTGCTACTTAAATCGTCTGTCGATACGCGTGATTCTGCCGTAGAAATTGTATCACGTTTAGGATTACGCAAAAAAGCGTTACAGCTTGATGATAATAGTGTTGATGAGATAATTGAATTAATTAAACAAAATGATTATGCCTGTATACTGATCGACGAAAGTCAGTTTTTATCCCGAAATACAATCTGGAAATTATCTGATGTTTGTGATGAGTATGGAGTACCAATGATGTTTTTTGGATTAAAAACAGATTATATGGGACATCTTTTTGAAGGCTCAAAAACATTACTTGAAATCGCAGATAATTTTAGAGAGCTTAAAACCGTTTGTTGGTGTGGAAAAAAAGCAACGATGAATTTGCTAGAAGGTAAAGATGGTAAGATTGTTAAGTTTGGTAACTCTATACATTTAGGTGATAGCGAGTTTCATTCTGTTTGCCGTAAACATTGGAAAGCAGGGCAGGTTAGACCCAATCGTTAATTGTGGTTAAATAAAATCATTTCATTATAACTCATAAGATTATTGATATTTTTTCTGTTTAAAAAGTGTGAATAATCTCTCATTTTTGATATTTTCTTTTTGTTGATTTATCTCGTTTTATGCCATATTGACTGAAGCGATTCAGTTTAGTTGTTTTAATAAATTATGAGGAATTAACATGAAAGTTAAAATCATTTCACTTGCAGTATTAGCATGTTTTACAACCATGACGGCTAATGCTAAAGAATTTGTGCTAATTGATACCGAGAAAGATGTAGCAAAAGGAAATTGGTCTATCTCCAATAAAGATTTAGGGATAAACGCCGAAAAATTTTTTATTGCAAATACTGTCCTTAAAGGTGGAAAACAAGAAGGAAGCGAGTTATTAACAATCAACAGTAATGATTTTACCATAAAATTAAGTCCGACTCGTGGACTGGGAATTATTTCAGTTGTTGGTGACGGTATTCGAATGGGGTGGGATTCACCAGTTGACGAAATTGTTCACCCGAAATTTATAAATCTTGAAAGCCGTGCAGGGCTGGGTTGGTTAGATGGTTTTAACGAAATGATGGTGCGTTGTGGTTTTGAATGGACAGGTCATGCAGTGCAAGCAGACGGAATGATGTATACATTGCATGGGCGAGCTCAAAACACTCCGGTTTCAAAATTAGTCGTCGAAGTTTTAGATAAAGCACCTTACACAATCACGGTTAAAGGTTTAATAAAAGAAAACACATTCAAAAAGAGCAATCTTGAAACGTGGGCATCAATAAGTTACGTACCAGGTAGTAAAGAGTTTACGGTACATGATGTTGTGACCAATAAAGGTGATTACACGAAAGATTTCCAAATCATTTATCATAGCAATTACGGTACGCCAATTTTGGAAGAGGGTGCTCAATTTGTTGCACCAGTCCGAGAAATCTCGCCATTTAACGATTATGCTAAAGATGGGTTAAAAACATGGCAAACTTATCTAGGGCCAACCAAAGGTTTTGACGAAATGGTATTTAACGTTTATCCGTATGCCGATGCTAATGGTAAAACGCAAGTTATGTTAACGAATAAAGCAGGGGATAAAGGCACGGGTATTGCTTTTAATACCAAAGAACTTCCTGTTCTTTCTTTGTGGAAAAATACCGATACACTTAAGCAAGGTTATGTTACTGGTTTAGAACCGGGAACCAGTTTTGCCTATCCTGTGACTATTGAACGTGAACAAAAACGGGTACGCCAGTTAGAGCCGGGACAAAGTACCGAATTTACCTTAACTTATAGTCTGTTATCCGGTAAAGATGCTGTCGCCAAATATGCTCAACAAATCCAAGCAATTCAAGGTAATCAAGAAACCAAAGTGGTTGAACAGCCAATGGCTAAGGAATAACTGAAACTATACTACGCCTAAGCCTATTAAATTAGGCGTAGTTAGCGCATTTTATCTTAATTCATCACATTTCATCCTGTAATGTTGTATTTGTGTCGCTGATATCCAAATCCTTAAACTTAATGTAATATCGTTTTATTAAAAAGATTAATTTTATTAAATAAATTTATTCTTTTTTGTTCTCAATTTTTATATAAGCTTTCCCTTACTTGAAAGCTAAATTCGATATAGGTATGATGTGTTGTGATAAATCTATCATAATCGATCTTTTTAACTTGACAGCTTTTTTGTTCAATGAGCTATCAATGATAAGTGATAAGATTTACTCATGCATAACATCTCAGTTTATCGAATGAAAAAATTGGAGTCATCTTATTTTGAACATATCAATGTCAACCGATGTTGTTTGTATTCAAAATACTATAGGAATTAACATGACAGCAAAGCGTATCATTATAGGAATCAGTGGTGCAACGGGGTTTGCTTATGGCATAAAAGCGTTAACGCTTTTAAAACCATTGGATATTGAAACTCATTTGGTAATCTCTAAAGCTGCCCACATGACCTGTTCTTACGAAGTTCCCAATATGAGCATCAAACAGATAGAGGCGCTTGCCGACAAGGTTTATTCTATTAATAATATCGGGGCAGCTATAGCAAGTGGTTCTTATAAAACAATGGGCATGTTAGTTGCACCGTGCTCAATGCGTAGTTTGTCTGCAATTGCTAACAGTTTATCGGATAATTTGCTAACTCGGGCTGCCGATGTAGTTTTAAAAGAACGTCGCCGTTTAGTTTTAATGGTACGTGAAGCACCTTTACATTTAGGACATATTAAAAATATGGAGGCTGTCACTTTAATGGGTGGGGTGATATTTCCACCTGTGCCGGCACTGTATCAACGTATTGATAGTATTGATGATATAATAACTCATAGTGTAGCCAGAGCGTTAGACCTGTTTGATATCGATATTGCTGCATTACCTCGTTGGGGGGAAGATATGCATTTAAATAACATACTATCTTAATCGAGTTTAACTTTCATTAAATATGCAGCCCAATAAAAAAATCCTTGAATTCATTAACAAACACCATGTGTTATCACTCAGTATGATTCTGCCTGATCATCAACTTTGGGCGTGTAATGCTTTTTATGTTTTTAATGAAGATTCCATGTGTCTTTATATCCTTTCTGACGTGAAAACAATTCATGGTAATGCGATGTTAACCCATTCACACGTGGCGGGTACAATAAGCATAGCACCAAAGACCGTTGCAAAAATCCAAGGTATTCAATTTCAAGCCATCGCATCGCGATTAGCGGATCACGATGCCACCCAAGCTTACTCACACTATTATCGAAAATTTCCTTTTGCCAGAATGATTAAAGCGCCAATTTGGTCACTTAAATTACAACGAATTAAAATGACCAATAATTTAATGGGATTTGCACATAAAACCCATTGGGATAGGGCAGAGGAATAAATAATGAGTGAGTTTTTTAGTAAAATCCGCTTAGTCCAATAGAGCTAATTAACATAACGATCTGTTATGCAATGATCCAAAATAGCGTCGGTACATAAGCGAATGGCAAGTATAAATATTGCACAAATTTCTTTACTAATATTGCTTAATAAATTGATAATATTATAAATTTTGTCAAACCCCATCAGAATCTCAATCGCTTAAAAAAACAGCAAAAAAGTTGGTAGAATTTTACACCCTTCTATTTTAATTAATAAATAATAGGTTATAATTAGAGTGTTCCCTGTATACACAGGGATAAACCGTTAAACCTGTATTTGTAGGTAATTCTTTTCTTGTGTTCCCTGTATACACAGGGATAAACCAGCCAGTAAAGATCTAAATCAAATACTAAATTATGTGTTCCCTGTATACACAGGGATAAACCTGCGACTGACTAACGCTTCTTTTTCTGAGCGTTTGTGTTCCCTGTATACACAGGGATAAACCGAATTATTAAACCTAACTAAAAATGTGATGCGTGTGTTCCCTGTATACACAGGGATAAACCGAACTACGATACATTTTATGTCGACTTTTCAGGGTGTTCCCTGTATACACAGGGATAAACCGGGTCAGCCACAACTTCGGTTAGTAGATTTTTAGTGTTCCCTGTATACACAGGGATAAACCGGTAGGGCTTCTTGGGAGCATGATCCCTAAACTGTGTTCCCTGTATACACAGGGATAAACCGTCGATTAGAGCCTGATCGCATTCGACTTTATGGTGTTCCCTGTATACACAGGGATAAACCGCCAAAACGAGAGTTGCCAGATAATTTTAAACCGTGTTCCCTGTATACACAGGGATAAACCGCGTTCCCATGAGGGGGTACTCAAATCTAACATGTGTTCCCTGTATACACAGGGATAAACCGGTCCTTTGAGGGATCGAGCGCAGGCAAGGTCAGTGTTCCCTGTATACACAGGGATAAACCGAATGTACAGATTCTTAGTTCTCTTGGTTCTACGTGTTCCCTATACACATAGGGATAAACCTCGATACAGCTAATACCAGTAGGTGATCTAAACTATATTCCTTATATACTGTTCGCATGCGAACAAAATGGATTACAGGAAGCGTTTGCAGGGATTTCGTAAAATAAAGCTACTTGATCGGGCGTAGACATCAACAAAATAATGCCACCTGTACCAATCATGAACCCATTTGCATAAGTTTTTATCTCACCATTTAAAATATCTTCAGTATTGATTGTTACTTGAGTACCTTTACCTGCTTGTTGTTGAATTAATTCAGGAGGTGTAGAAGAAGGTTCAAAGTTATTAAGATAATCTCCAGCTTCACTTCCTGTATGCGTCGTCCTCGTTTCAGCAACATTATTCCAATTATCCTCATCTAATTCAACCTCTACCGCTTCAATTTTATGATGTACCTTGGTTCTGACTTCAGTGCCGGTTATTTTAATTCGGGCGTATTTTAATAAGCGTAGTGAACGGGTTAAGGGTTCGGCTAAGCCGCCTACTAACAATCCTTCTAAGCTGTTTTTTAATCGTCCTTCTGCAAAACTATCGTCTGGTTTGGCTTGTAAATATTCGGTTATTGGGTTAGCCAGT